>CACXKR010000012.1 GCA_902768335.1 uncultured Erysipelotrichaceae bacterium | reverse complement strand
TAGCTGTATTTTTATTTAGCAGGATAACGGCATATATCGATTATACTTGTTAGATAAAAAGAAAATCTAACCAAGTACATGGCTAGATTACATTATTTGTTAAACAGATAATTTTATTATATCGGTTGACCGACATTTTACCAATATGAAAAAAGAAGAAAAAACAACATCCGAATACAATCAGAATGTCGCGTTTTGCAAAATGTCTAAGAGTAACTGAGTTAATAGTCGATAAGCAATTTGTAACCCAGCTAACAAATTAGAGTATTTAGCAAAATTCCATCAAAGTATTTAAGGGTAGAAAACAAATATCTTTTAGCGATGTGTTCATTTCCACCATTCTTTTTGAATGAAATATAGTCGCTTACGTACTTCTTGAATTTTTTGATGATGAAAAATGTTTTTTCTTGTAGTTCAAGGTATTCTTTGTCGTTAATATCGGTTTTTTCACCCAAATAACTATCTTTAGATATCACTACCGCTTTACTAAAATCGATACCAGTTGATGATTTGGTTTCGCGATCTGATGTTTTAAATTTATAGCAATATGAATGACGGATATTTGTTCTTAATGGGATGGCAAACTGAATTTTATTAATTTGCACTAATAAAACAACATAAGGTCTATTCTCTTTTGCTTCCATTTCTGGATATTCGCTATGTGGATAAGCCTTATAAAACTCTTTTGATAATTTTCTCAATTCAATAAGTTTTGCCATAGAGATAATAAAAGCTTGGAAAATCCAAGCAATTTCATTTGGGATTTCTTTTTAAGGTCTTACCCTCAGACCATATCTTCGTTTGGGATTTCTTTTTAAGGTCTTACCCTCAGACCATATCTATCAAGAGGTTACCCTTTTGACAACTTTATAATACAAAATAAAACCCTATTTTTCAATAGGGAATTAAACTTATGGAGCACACGACGGGAATCGAACCCGCATAGCCAGCTTGGGAAGCTAGTGTTCTACCACTGAACTACGTGTGCATTTTTTCTTTCTTATGAATGTTTTCTAGATAAGCCTCTAAATAAATATCGTATTGGATATCAAGTGGGAGTGTAGCGGTTTTATATCTTTGCGATAAAAGTTGAATGATATCCACTGGAATATAGATTTCATCATCTACATGATAATATTTCGCTTCTTCTAACGCTAATTTTTGGATGGCGAAAGTAATTTTTTCGAATTCATAATCCGGCGATTCTTTGTAATATCTTTCAATATTTTTGTTAACAAACTTATTGGTGAGATTATGCAAAAGACGGAGAAGTTGAGATAAACCAAAAGCAAAAGCGATGATTAAAATAAATTCAACTGGCCAAGGTAAAACATTTTCTAAAGAATAATGATCTCTCCATGTATTAGTGATAAACACTAAAACAAAATATAGCATCGCATAGACAATCGTTGGAACGATGGTAATAAAAGAGTCTTTGAATTTTAAGTGGCTATCCGAAATAGCGACCGTGAATAAGATGGTGATGAAAATTGGATTTAGCGTATGCATGAAGATGTTTGAATTAGTAAACATTGCATATACAAAACCTGAATTGATTGAAATAAAGCTAAGGGCTGTAACAAAAGTTAAGAATACTCCGACCGCACCGACATACAAGACTTCGACAATCCACTTAGGAAGTATATACCTATTCTTTCTTAAACCATCAATTTGAAACGGGATGCAAATCGACGCTCCAAGGGTGGCGATGATGTTTGATATAGTTGTATACATTCTTAGGGTGCGTACGCCTGCTTCGGGAGAATCTTCATTATAAAAATTAATAAAATTAAACGTTATTGAAACGACAGTTAAAACGATGACAATTGAGCAGAGAACTAAACCGACTATGCAACGCATCTTATTGATTGTTCTAGCGTTAGTGATTTTGGTGTTTTGCTTTGACATACCAAGTAATTTTAACACAATTAAAAAATTGTTATAGAATATTACATACGAAAATGAATTACGTAGCTATTGTAAATCTCATCTTCCTCATCTTTGGTACCTTACTAAGTCTATATACCTTCCAATTTGCTTTCTTTGCAATCGTGGGGGTTATACACAAAAAAAGATTCCCTCATAGCGATGAAAAATGTCGTTATGGTGTTTTAATCTCTGCAAAAGACGAAGAAAATGTTATCCCACGTTTGATTGGTTCAATTAGATCTGCAGATTATCCTCAAGACAAATTAGATATTATTATCATTGCGCACAATTGTTCGGATAAGACTGCTGAAGTCGCGAGGTCCTTAGGCGCTCATGTTATCGAATACAATAATCCAAATGCTAGAACTCTTGGAAGTGCATATCACTATGCTTTTAAACATATAGATATTAAAAAATATGATGGCTTTGTTGTCTTAAACGCTGACAACATTGTCGATAAAAAATTCTTTGACAAATTAAACGATGCTTTTGTTTATCTAGGCAAAAAGGAAACGATCACTAGTTTCCGTCATACCTTAAATGTTAAAGATGGTGCTATGCCTGCGATGTATTGTTATTATTTTGCGACATCTTGCACCTTAGGTTATGCTGGTCGAGAAAACTTTAACGTCTCTAGCCGTATTACTGGATGCGGTTTTCTTTTACCGACAAGAATGGTCGAAAATGGCTGGAATTATTTAGGAATTACCGAGGATATTGAATATAGCGGCAATACGATTTTAGCAGGTAATACGATTCACTATTGCGATGAAGCAATCTTTTATGATGAGCAACCACACGATGTGAAGACAATGTGGTTTCAACGTCTTAGATGGGCGAAAGGTCAATATCTTGGTTGTAAAACATTTTTCCCTAAATTACTAAAAGCTTTGTTTAGCAAAGAAAAGAAAAACAAGATGTCATTATTTGTCAATCTAGTCTTCCACTCCTTCCTTCCTCTTACGATGTTCTTTTCCTTTGTTCTTCAATACGCTTTACTTTGCTTATCACCACTATTTGGGATTTCGTTACAAGAAACATTCTTATCTTGGAATTATGATTTAAATTGGTTTGAAAATTTATTTTTAAATTTAAATGTCGGCGCTTTATTTTTAATGGCTAGAACAATAGTATTTACTTTTCTTAGCATTTATCTTATGGCCCTTATGGTGCTCATTGGCTCGAGAGACAAATTTAAAAATCAACCAAAATTGCCTCTTATTTTAGGTTTCGTATTTTTCCCATTATTTGTCGTTACACAAATCCCACTTGATTTATCAGCGATGTTAGTTCGTGATGTTAAATGGCGAAAAATTCCCCATGGCGTGAATAAATAAGAGAAAATTTCACTAAATGCGTTTTTAAATTTAAAATAATAAAGAAAGGAAAACACAAATAGATATGAAAAATAAATTTGTATTTTTTTCTGGTTTATTAGCGGTATTACTCACTTCTTGTGGTAACAAAGCTTATGAACCGAAAGACTACGTATTGCAATTAGATTATTCAAAACAATATCGTATCTTACAGCTCACTGACACGCATATCGGTGATAAAGATAACACCAAATTGCATTACGATTTCATGGATTTGACGATTAAAGAAGCTCATCCAAATTTCATCATTGTCACTGGTGACGTCTTCACCTTTGCATCTAAAGGAACAGCAATCAATTATTTTAATTGGCTAGATTCTCACAAAGTTCCATGGACAATTACCTTTGGTAACCACGACGAGCAATGTTGGTATTCAATCGATTGGATAACCGGTTACTTGAACAAATTAAATGAGAAGAGAATTAAAGACGGCAGTTCCTACTGCGTCTTCAAAGACCTTCAAGATGACAAAGTTCAAGGTAACGCTAACTTCGCGATCAATCTGATGAAAGACGACAAAGTCTTTGAACAATTAATCGTTATGGATAGCAATCGCTACAACTATAATGGTTACTTCGGCTACGACTATTTTCACCAAGATCAAATCGATTGGTATTCTGCTTTAGTGAAAGAAACTAAGAAAGAAAACGGCGACGTTACAGTGCCATCTCTTATGTTCTATCACATCCCGCTTCCAGAAGTTAGGGATGCTTGGGCGGCCGCAAAAAAGGATGAATCTTTGATTCTTAACCCAACTGGCTCCAAGGCGCAAGAAAATGAAGAACCATGTAATCCAGATTACAATTCCGGATTCTATAAAGTGATCAAAGAACTCGGTTCAACACATGGCATGTACTTTGGTCATGACCACATTAATAATTATATTATTAACTATGAAGGTATTCACTTCGGTTATGGTATCAAAGCCACCGATAGAGTCTACGCGGATGATAGCTTATTAGGCGGAAGAGTTATTACTCTTAATGAAGACCATTCACTTTCTTATGAAGACTATTATCACGAATACAAGGAGGTAATGTAAGATGAATAAAAAATATATTACCCTCATTTCGTTAATCGTTCTTAGCCTTGCTGGAGCGATGTTTACCTTACTTGCATCCAATATGCTCATGGATGACTTATTTAACAAAGGCGTCTCATTCTCCAATATGACCATCTTTGTATCTCTTCCTGCCGTTAGCATCGCCGTGATGTTTATCTTAGGAATCTTCTATTTTATTAGAACCTATAGACATCCAGAATGTAAGAAGAGAATCGCTAGCACATATTTAGTTATCGCAATGGCATTTGCGCTTCTTGGTGTGGTCGGATCTATCTTAGGTGGAGTTATTACTTACAAAACCTTTGTCGGTCCTAACCCATTCCCAGGATATTTAATCCTCTTTATGATTCTTAATATCCTTGTTTTATGTGCATCTTGCTATGCAAGATTCTTCCTTGTGAAGAAAATGGAAGAGGACAAAGAAAGAATTAAAGTTAACTTCGTCTATGTTCTTAAAACAATTGGTTGGACTCTCTTTATTGGAATGGCTTTAAGTAGATTAGGTTTATTCTTAGCCTTACCAGGTTATGTTTACGTTAGAAATCTCTATCAAACATTCCCAACCTTCTTATATCTATTACTACCGGTATTCTTAGGTGTAATACTTGTATTAATGAACTTAGGTATTCTTAATAAAAAGAAAACCTTCGTGATGGCTCTCATCGCTTTAGCTTTAAATGTCGGCTTCTTTGTCTATACGGTCATTAGTGGCTTAAACGATACTTCTTATATTTCTTCGATCTCTCAAATCTATCCAATCGATAGGATGGCTTCACTTCCAGTTGAGATCATCATTCACTTCTTAGCGTATACTGGTGTAGGAATCGCTATTCTACTTGTAAATAAGAAGAAGGAAGAAAAAGAATAGTTAACAAAACAAAAAGGGATTCAGTTCAATAGACGAATCCCTTTTCTTATAGAAAATTTTATTTAAATGATTCCACAAGGAATGAGCACGACCAAGAGAATGGCGACTAAGCCCCAAGATGATGCAAGGAGAATAGTTCTTAGTTTTGGCTTTGCCATGTTGATGTAATTACTAGCGATAAAGAATGGAATATAAGTGGTAATAAAGACAGGAAGAACGCCCCACCATGGATAAACCCAGATGAATGAGCCGTTGGATGTTCCTGCTAAGAAAGCTTCAAATAACGCAAAGAGTAACGCCATAGAGATAGTTGTGACTACTCTAGTGGAGACACCTTTATATTTACCACCAAAGGTGAAATAACGCTTATTCTTGTCTCCCATCATCTTATAAGAGATGATACCAGCAAGAGCAAACATCATCGATAATTCCCAAGATACACCTTCAAGAAGAATGAATGTACTTGATGCATTTGAGACCGCCCATAGCGGATAGCCGCTTGCTTTACCGATGATAGCGTTAGCGATTTCGTATAGCCAGTGAACCGCGTATAACGCAAGTCCTGCGAAAACGGCTTCATAGTTTTTCTTATGAATCTCTGACCAATAAACATAGAAGACAACCGCAAGAATAAAGATGAAAGTCCAATTGAAATTAGCAGTGCTTCTAACGATGATATCGTCGACTGCTTGTTTGGCACTTTCAGAACCGTCGCCCCACCACTGGAAAGAGAATGGCAAAAGTTGTGTTAATGTCATAAATAAGACTCCTTTGTTATTTACATTATAACTCGTTCCAGGTTTCAACTAAAAATAGGCAAATAAAAATCCAACATCTTACGACATTGGATTTTTTGCATTTAAACTAAAGTTTAAGAATAGAATTATCCTTTCTTGAATCTAAAATATCATAGATTGTTACGATATCTTTTTCGATCTTATAAAGAATGAAGTATCTACCATTATGCACTAACATTCTCCTAATCTTGATATTAGCGATAGTTAGCCCATCGATAAATGGATGTGCTTCTGGGAATGTTTCTAAAGAACGGATCGATTCCATTATTTCTAAATGAAGCTTTTTAGCGGCCTCATTAGAAACTGCATTAACAAAAAGCACGCACTCTAAAAGGTCCGAAAATGCTCTTTGGGTTATAACGATTTTGTATTTATCCATTATTTACAATTTTTCTTAAAGCGGAATCTAGTTCATCAAGACTATAACTTTTCGCTCCACTTCGTTGCTCTAATTCAATATCAAGAAGTCTTTCTTTTAATTTTAAAAGAGCTAGTTGTTTTTCATAGGCTTCTACAGACATTACCACCAAATCACCTTCACCATTTTTAGTAAGGTAAATTGGTTCTCCACTTTTCTTACATTTTTCTGATATTTCGTTATATTGGTTTCTTAAACTTGTCGATGGTAAGATAGTCATATTATTTCCTCTGATATAATTCTATCATTATAGTGATATATTAACAACTCTATTACAATGCTTGATAATGTATGACATTATTCCTTTTTCTTTTGTACTTAACATATTTTAATCATGTCTTTTTCTAATTGCTGTCTAAAAAAGTCATGCATTTGAGATCCGATTGTCACTACATCAACTTCTTTTCCTAGAGCTTCTTCAAGTTCATCTTCTAGCGAGGAGTGTTCCCAAAGTGTTTTAACATCACCACCATCACAATAAATGTCAACATCACTATTTCTATTTGCTTCACCACGAGCGTAACTGCCGAATAAGTAAACATCTTTGATACCATGCTTCTCTATAACTGGTCTTATTTTTTCTTTAATCTCTTTGATTGTTAAAACGTTTGGCTCAATATCTTCCAAAATTAGATTGGTCAAATAGTTATTCCTATTTGAGACACTATCTAATTTATTGATTAATTTAGTATCGCTCCTTTTGATTCGAAATTGATACATCTTGTAATTATCTTTGTTGAAGTTATTTATATATTTAGCACGTTTAGCATTCATAACTATTGCCTCAAGAGTATGATATCATACACGTTATATTTTATAAACAATTCTAAAAAGACTATTTTAAAGTTTGTGGTCGGCATTATCAAAAAGGTTTCTTATTTGCATTATTTTGTTTTCCAACATCTTTTTATCAAGCGTTTTGGTGATATATTCTGAAATATAAACTGGGTAAGGATTTTTACTCATTGCGTATTCTACAACCGCTTGATCTTTCTCGGAGCAGAGAATTATCCCAATCGAGGGATTCTCTCTGCCTCTTCTTTCTTGCCTATCTAGAGCTTCTAAATAAAAATTCATCTTTGAAAGATATTCTGGCCTAAATTTATCAATCTTTAATTCGAATGCCACTAGACTATTTGTGTAACGATTAAAGAAGAGAAGATCAATATAATAATCGGTGTTGCCAACTGTAATGCGATATTCCTTGCCAATAAACGAAAAGTCTTTGCCTATTTCTAAAATAAAATCTCTTATATTATTGACCAAACCGTCTCTAACGTCTTTCTCGCCATAACAAGATGGAAGATCTAAAAAAGACAGATCATTTATTTCAAGAATTCTAGTGTTTGGATAATCGTTTTCGTCAATTAGCGTTTTCTCACTAGGAAGTTCGTTTCCATCAGACAATAAGTATCGCTCATAATAATGAGAAGCAATTTGCCTTTCTAACTCTCTTTTTGAATAATTATTTTTAATGCAAAGTCTAATGTAAAACTCTTTTTCTTCAATTGATGATTTGTGATGAAGAATTATTAGATTATTGGTCCAGCTAATTTTTCTCACCAGTGGTGAGACAATTACATTGTCTCTATATGTTTCATAAAACTGGACCATCCTATAAAGATTTGGCCTTTCAAATCCTTTAATTGTAGGTATATGTTGTTTGATTTGTTTTGAAATGGTTTCTATGTTTTTGTGCCCCCATTTTTCTTTATTAATCATATTTGAAAGCAGTTCGCCAATCTCGTAATATAACGACACCAGTTCTTCATTAATTTTGAGATAAATGGTATTTCGATGTTTATTAACCATCTCAAGAATATTAATAGTGGTTTGTTTTTCTTTATCATTCATAAAGATGCCTCCACATACTAATTACTGAGGTTTTTTAAAAAATTGTCGAAAAAAATATGAACACTGTACAAAACAAAATATTAATTAATTGATTAATTATTATTAAAGAATTTTTACATCTTTGCCTTCAAAAGACACAGAGAACTTTATGCCATCAGAAAGTTCGAGATAAACAAGAGCTTCTTTACCCTCGTAAACTAAATCGCCATCTACAACAACTCTATTCTTGGTTAATCCACTAACAGCGACAGCTTTATGCCCTTGTAGAGATTTAACAACAACTTTTTCTAAAGCAAAAAGAATGAATAATATTAGAAATATTCCACCACCGATTAATAAGGTGATTCCAACAATCGGACTTGTCTCCGTCACGGTTGCTCCACTCGAATCCGTCGTTTGATGAGGAATAAATGCATAAATTCCTACAAAAAAGCAAATGAGCGAAGCGATTCCAAACCCAATCATTCTTCCCTTTTTAACTTTTTCTGGAGATTTCTTTTTAGCTTGAAGAACACGTTCTTCTTCAATTTTTTTGAGGTTTGCTTCGATTTCTTCTCTTTTCTTTCTTTCTTCTATAAGCTGTTGATCTTTTTCATCTAACTCGGTTTTTTGTTTTTCGATTAGAGATAAGGCTTCTTCAATCGCTTGTTTAGCCTTTTCAGCATCCTCTTCACTATTGTTGGATTTTTTAATAGCACTATTAGCTTTTTTAATAGCGGTGATTAGTTCTGGCGAGTCATCATATTCATCACTTAAAATCTCGCTACTTAATTCTCTAAATTTCGGAACCAAAAAATCTAGCTTTCCGCTATCACCAGCATTTTTTACAGCAATGATGGCTTTTCCGGCTTTAACTGCTACACTTGCAATTCCAATACCTTTTGTAAATAACATATAACTGTTTTTATTCTAAAGAGAGAGAGAGAGAGAGTCAAGCACTCACTATGTGAAAGTGCCAATTTTTAGTAATAAAAAATCCAACATCTTACGACATTGGAATTCTTATCAAATGGTTGGTTCAAAGACCAGCACTCTTATTTAAATTAGATTATTTAGCAGGAGTCATTTGCACTTCTATATTCGTGGATAAAACCCAATGATTACCATTTGAATAGAATAAAGTATTAAACCATCCACTTGCGGCATATTTAATTTCAAAGAATGAATTGTTATCTAAATCAGCAAAATTCAAAGAATAATTGAAACTAACCTCGCCATATGCATCTTCACCATATGAATATTGTTGATGGTAAAGTTCTCTATTTGGCGAATAAACGAAGATGTCTTGATATCCATCATTGATGGAATGGATGAATAAATGGATTCTTAAATTGAATTTAGTATATCCAATAGATTTAAGAGCTTTTATCGAATAGGTAGTGCCAAAGTTAATGGTATCTGACCAATGACGATAATTGGAAGTGTTGTTATAGGCTTTAGGAGTATAAATCTCGGTGTTCTGTAGTTGACCATATTTAGTGCATGAAAAAGTAGCGATTTCATAAGTTGCTACATATGTAGCGCATGCATTAACAACTAATTTACCAGAAACGAGATTTCCGTTTTTATCTTTGTAGCCAGATGAACGATAACCTGAAATATGTGGAACTTCTGGAACATTGATTTCGCTTCCTGGTAAAGCAAAAAAGAATTGAACATCTTCATCGGCGACGAATTCGACATAATATTTATCGTATTCAGCAGCATATAAGGTTATAGGCGCTGTAACATCATCGGTGAAAATGTGTTCTAATGAGGTATCGTTTTCAACAGTTGACCATTTGGAGACCGCAAAGCCATTCACTCTTAAAGAAGAAGCAAATCTTTCAACTTTAGATTGATAAGGAACTTTAACAACGCTTGAGGTTCCATTAGGAAGATGACAAGTAACATCAATCTTCTCTAATTCAAAATCAGCATATAAGGTAGTTTCTTTATTTAGATTAATCTCATAATTATCCAAGGATAATTTTTCCATTCCTTTGATGAATGAATTATTTTTATAGACCACCACTTTAGCATCGTTATATTCGGTATGCCAACCGACATAAACGTTATGAGATTTTTCAACTGCTGAAGGAGTAGGCATATTAGAGTAATAAGGTACTTCAATGGTTTTATCTTCGGAAATATCAGAATTCGCAATCAAACGGACTGAAATGTTTTCGGTGTCATATTTAGCATATATTTCGACCGATAATTCTTTGGATTCGGACTGATTGATTGAATATTTATCATTAGAAATGGTATCGAATCCGGCGGTGAACTTGCTTCCATCATGAACAAGATATTCGATATCGGCTTTCTTGGTATACCAACCTTTAAAAGTTGAATAATTTCTAGTCGCAGCTTCTAATTTTTCAATCTTACCACCATAGATGATGGCGAAATTTTTGTCCGCGGTTAAATCGCTATCGGCAATTAATTTAACATCAACGGCTCGATCAGCATATGGATTGCTTGCGATTCCTGAAGACGTAGTTCCGGCTTCACCACATGCGCCAAGCAAAAAAGGCATAAAACAAGAAACGACAAAAATTGATTTACGTGTTTTCATAAGATTCTCCTGATTGAGTTGCATTTAGAGATATCTTTAATTCTAAAGAGAGAGAGAGAGAGTCAAGCACTTACTGTGTAAGAGTGCTAATCTAAACGCAATAAAAAATCCAACATCTTACGACATTGGAATTCTTAGTAAATGGTGGGTGCTACAGGGCTCGAACCTGTGACCTTCTGTACGTCAAACAGATGCTCTCCCAGCTGAGCTAAACACCCAATGCTTTTTTCTGGGAAATGGTGCCGTCGAAGAGAATCGAACTCCCGACCTACTGATTACGAGACAGTTGCTCTACCGACTGAGCTACGACGGCAAAGGGCGACAATTATGATATTTTATATTATTCCAAATTTCAACTATATTTTAAAATAAAATCAGTTTCATCATTACATGTGCGCATAAAAATGGTAGAATGATGCCGTTTAACTTGGTTAGTTGAGAAGTGAAAAACTATACCTTTTGAGACAAATAATAAAACGCCCCGAATGCTAATCAGAGCGTTTATCAATTATTTAAGTTTTTATTAATCAATTGCAAGAATTTCAGTTTGGTCGCTTGCAATGATATTTCTAAGCGAAACACCATCTATCTTGCCATTATCAAGCAAGTCGTTTACGTCATCAAATATACCTAAATACATGTTCAAATCTTTTCCATCGGCATTTGGATATTCGTTAACGGGTATTTCGAATAGTTGAATATGTGCTTTTTCTGATTTATTGAATTTAATTCGGATTTCTTTTTCGTGTCCAATAGTATCTCTTGTAACTCTAAAAATTCTATTTTTATACTGGAATTCCATTCCCCATATTACACCATCATAATTATAATTTTCAGGAGTAGGACCATTTCTAGTGAATCCTTCAATAAATTCTTCAATGTTTTTAAATTCTTTATTTGCCATTTTCTAGTATCTCCCAATAGCCTGTTTTGTTTGAACCATTTCTTTTGATGATGCCAATTTCTTGTAGTAGTTTTAAGTCTCTTGCAACCGTTGGCTCTGAAATATTTAATGTCTGCGCTATCTCTTTTCTTGTTATTGAAGGAGCTTTTTTAATTAGACTAATAATATCGCTTTGGCGATTTTTTATTGTATCATTTGTTGTATCATTTGTTGTATCATTTGATCTAATAAAAGTAAAACTGAAGGATGTTTTAGTATTTTCATATTCCCATTTTATCCCTGCTTCCTTGCAGAGTTTGAAAGTTCTTTCAAAGCCAGTAGCAAAAGAGTCAATAGTATTATTTTTATATAAAGTCATATCAATCAGTGGGTTCCTTAATATCGGACTTTGTTTTCCTATTGCAAAATCCATTGGATCAATGTTCTTAGCAATATTGCCTGGATTACTGATTTTTATTTTGGTAGGAGTTAAATAGATTTCGTTTAAAATAGCTGGATTTACCTTCATATGAGCGAAACTATTAACAACAATTTCTCTAATTGCTTCTAGTGGTATCTCTGGAGATTCTACTCTCTTGCTTCCAACAATCTTAGCATTCCACCTCATTCTTTCAGAAATGTAACGAATTCCTTCTTCGATGCAATCAAATATATTGCCTTCAAATAGTTTGATGTCAGAAAAAGATAATCTTTCATCAGTATTAAAAACAGCTAATTTCAATTTGAGTGGCTTATTTTTTGAAAAAAGGTAGTATCCTGCGTTATTTAAATGATTGTTCTTAAAAAGACCTAATTTCGTTAAAGCATCAATGCTGTCTTTATAAACATAATTCAATCTTCCGCATTCGTTAGCTTCGTTAAAATACCTAATCAATCTCTCTTCATCAATATCATCAATTGTCCATTCAGTAATTGCGTTTTCCCATTTTGAATAATCAATAGAATCGTCTTTGAAAAACTGCTCAAGTATTTCATTACTCATCAGCAAATCTTCATCATCGCTTCTAATATAATACCTTCCATAAGCAGAATAAGGTTTTTTTATACCAGCAACTGATACTTTTATAATGTATTTATCGTTAATATTTATTAATTCTACTGTTGGAATAACTTCTGGTTTAATATGGTTTTTAATTTCAACAGAAATATCGTGTGTTGTGTCTTTTCCTATTTGTTGACCCACTACTGTCGAATCGTTCAACACTCCAAAATATAAAATTCCACTACCTGACTTATTGAGCATGGAAGATAGAGATACAATTCCTTGTTTCAATTCTGATGTACTTTTTTTAAATTCAACTGTTTCTGATTCACGATTTTCCATATTTTTACCTCGCAAATTTATTGTATCATTTATTGTATCATCAATCAATAATTTTGATACAAAAAAATCCTCAATACGAATTGTATCAAGGACTAAGTTCATTAGATGGTGCTCACGGTCGGAATCGAACCGACATGGATTTCTCCGACGGATTTTGAGTCCATTGCGTCTACCAGTTTCACCACGTGAGCAGTGTGAATAATTTTATTAAAGAATAAAAGAAATGTCTATTGATTGTTTGTGTAGAGTTTTTGTTTATAAGATATTGGTTCTTCCGTAACGCGGAGGCCAAGTCTATTAAGCGTTCCTAAGTCAACTTGTGAAAGAATGGTGCTACTATGGGCTTCGCAACCGATTAATTTTGGAAGTTGTTTAATAGCGAGTTCGGCAAGAGGGTTCGTTTTTGATTGAATCGATAATGCGAGGAGCACTTCTTCTGCTCTTAAACGAGTATTGCTTCTATGAAGATAATTTGTTTTTAATTCTTTGATTGGTTCAAGAACCGCTGGCATTAATAAAAACATCTTTTTATCGATTTTCGCTAGATATTTCATCGCGTTTAAAAGGGCAGCTGCACAAGCACCGAAGAGTGGACTACGATGACCGGTGATGATTTTGCCATTACTTAATTCGATGGCAACGCTTGGTTCTTCGCTTTCTTTAGCGGCTTTTAAACATTCGTTAACACAGCGACGAGAAGAAGTTGAAACATTTGCCTTGTTGAGCAATATTTCAATTTTATTGATTGAATCATCATTAAAACGGCCTAGATAAACATTCTTAAGGGTTTGATAATATCGACGAATGATTTCTTCATTACAGGCTTTGATAACGCCTTCTTCATCTTCGATAGCAAAACCAACTTTATTAACGCCCATATCGGTTGGTGAATTATATGGAGATTCACCATAGATCTTTTCAAAGATATTTTTTAATAAAGGGAATACTTCGATATCTCGGTTATAATTAACCGCGGTTTGATTATACGCTTCAAGATGATAAGGATCGATCATATTGACATCGCTCAAATCAACAGTTGCTGCTTCGTAAGCTAAATTAACTGGATGATTAAGTGGAAGATTCCAGACTGGGAACGTTTCGTATTTAGCGTATCCAGCGCGAATACCTCTTTTATTTTCGTGATAGAGTTGTGACAAGCAAGTTGCCATCTTTCCGCTTCCTGGGCCTGGTGCAGTCACCACCACTAAAGGTTTTGTGGTTTGAATGTACTCATTCTTTCCTAATCCATCTTCAGAAACGATTAAGGAAATATTTTGAGGATAACCATTAATTTTATAGTGGCGATAAACTTTTAAATTATTATGTTCTAATTTCTTAATGAAATTATCTACAGTTAATAAGCTTTCATAAAAAGAGATGACAACACTGCTGACGTAGAAACCAACTTCACGATAAGTATCGATGAGTCTTTCAACCTCTTCTTGATAGGTGATAAGCGTATCATTTCTAACTTTGTTAGAAGCAATATCGTTTGCTGAAACAACGATGACTATTTCAACTTTATCTTTAATGCCTAAAAGCATTTGAAGTTTAGAATCGCTTTTAAAACCAGGGAGCACTCTACTAGCGTGATAATCATCAAAAAGTTTTCCGCCAAATTCTAGATAAAGCTTATCTCCGAATTTATTGATCCGCTTCAAAATAGATTCCCTTTGAATCTTTAAATATTTTTGATTGTTGAAAGGCGTCTTTTTCATAAACTAAAAACAATAAAATTATTATAATGCTTTGTTATGTTATTTCGAGAAATAATTAAATTATTTTAAAAATATTTGTTTTATAGTCAAATTATACGTTTTCACTAATTATTTTCTGGCAATAATACAGCAAAGGTTTTATGTCTCGTTGGGCGGTGTCCCAAACTCTATCTAAATCAATTGTTCCATAGCCATGAGCCACTTTATCCCTCATACCTTTGATTTGTCTCCAAGGAATCTCGTTAAATTTGGCGATAAATGATGGTTCAAAATTTTTGACAAGTTCCCCAATTTGAAGAATGTTAAAACAAATGATTTGGACAACATCTTCATCTTTATCAAATTTTTCCCTTGAGAGATCGTTTGTTTTTTCGATTATTTTTTCACAATGTTTAATGATATTTCTAAGCAAACCTTGCTCTTTGATTGTTAACATATTCTAATTTTGTCTCCTTCTAATTGCTTTTTGAAAAAGTCATCCATTTTAGAGCCGATGAAAATAATATCAACTTCTTTTCCTAGAGCTTCTTCTAACTCATCTTCCAAAAAGCCTTGATCAATAAAAGTCTTTATATCGCCCGATTCGCAATAGATATCGACGTCACTCGTATTTTTTGCTTCGCCTCGAGCATAACTACCAAACAAATAAACCTCATTGATGTGGTGTTTAGATAAGATAGGCAAAACTTTATCCTTAATTTGTTTAAGAGTTAAAATATTTGGATTAATGTCATTATCAATAAGAGAATAAATATATTTATTCATACTTGGTACATTGGTAAGTTTTTCAATCACTTTTGTGTCGTCTTTTCGAACACGAAAAGGAAACATTTTGTAGTTGTTTTTGTTATAACTTTCAATGTACTGCTTTTGATTAAAAGACATCTTAATCTTCCCCTTTGCAAACATATGATAGCATATGTATTTATTTACAACAATATAAAAACGCACAAAAGTGCGATTTTTTGTTTACTAATGGTGCAGCGAGAGAGACTTGAACTCTCAACCGTTAGGATAGGCTTCTGAAACCTACGCGTTTACCAATTTCGCCATCGCTGCAACAATGTAAGTATAATTAATTGAATTATAATTATCTACTCAAACATTTTTCATTTATACTTATCAATATGGAACAAGATCCAAAGATGCAAATTTTCTTTGATGAAGCTAATCGTCTTTTAGAAACTAAGCGAACTTTTAAAGATATTTTTGATATCCAAATCGAAACCTGGAAGAAGAGAACAATCTTTATTTTCGAAGATGAAAAAAATCGTCCTCATAAAGTGAGCTATGCTGAATTTGGAAGCTTGTCTAAAAAGTATGGTTATGCATTAAATAAAAAACTTAACGCTCCAAAAGGATCGTTTATTGCTTTGAAAATGAATAATTCTCCAAAATGGGCTTATGTCTTTTGGGGTTTATTAATTGCGGGTTATTCACCAATCATGATTAATCCAATCACTTTAACTAGCGACACGAATAGATTATTAAAAGAATCTGGTGCGAAGGCAGTTATAAACGATAAAGAAGAAGAACTGCTTGTTCCATCTATCGATGTTAATTCTTTAGAATTAAGTGAAGAATTGAATCCAGAATCTTTTGGCGAAAAAATCGCTTTCTGCACGAGTGGAACAACAGGCAAATCTCGAATCTTTGTCTATAGTAGCGAGAATATTGTTCATCAAATCTATGCGGCTTATATCATGCCTGAAACCACTAAGACGATTATGTATCAAAAACCAGAAGTTAGATTAATCACAATCGTACCTTTTTCTCATATCTTTGGTTTTGTTGCGGTTTTGCTTTGGTTCACTTTCTTCGGAAGATGCTTAGTATTCACCAAAACAATTAATCCAGACGAAATCGTTAGAATGTGTCAAAAATACAAAGTTAGTCACATCTTCTCCGTGCCTTTATTCTGGGATCGAGTCGCTAAATCAATTAGAAATACTCTTTCTTTAGAAAGCGAAGGAAAACAAAAATTAATCGCCAAGACAATTGCGTTTAATAACGGAGAAATCAGTAGAACCGAAGCCGGTTTTGCGGGTTCAAAAATTGTTCGAAACAAACTCCAAAAGAAGATTTTAGGTAACAAAGTTGTTTATTGTATTGCTGGAGGAAGCGCCTTATCTAAGGACACACTCCACCTCATAAATGGGGTTGGTTATCCTCTTTATAACGGCTATGGAATGACCGAGATTGGAATCACTTCCGTTGAACTTTCTCCAAGCGTTATTCAAAGAAATAAGGCTAGCGTCGGAAAGCCTTTATATGACATTGAATATAAGCTAAAAAATGGTGAATTGCTTGTAAAATCTCCGCAAATCCATAGTGAAATACTTGTTGATGGAAATCTTGAAAAAGCTATTCTCGATGAAGAAGGATATTTCCATACTGGCGACATTGCTTCGATTGATGAAGATGGCTACACCTATATCAAAGGTAAATTAAAAGATGTTGTTATTGGCTCGAATGGTGAAAACATTTATCCAGATGAAATCGAGACCAAATTTGCTGATATTGATCTAATAGATGATTTATCGGTTTTAGGTATTCCAACAAAGGAAGGCGAAAAACTAGCATTAGTCATTTATATTTCTCATAGACTTGAAAAAGAAGAAATTAAAAAACTTGAAAATCAAATCGCAGATGCAAATGCAAGACTACCAGTGGCGATGCAAGTGCAAGAATTCTATTTATCAACTTCACCGCTTCCAACTAATGCTTCGATGAAAGTGATGCGCTATCAAATTATTGATGATCTTAAAAATAGACCAGAAGGTTTTGTTAAACTTGGTCATGGTGAGATTGTTTCATTCGAAGGTTTTGATAAAAAAGATATTAAAGATATCTCTGAACACATTATCGATATCGTCTCGGATGTTTTAGGAATTGAGAAAAAAGATATCGCGCCTAATTCACATGTAATTTTAGATTTAGGTGGAGATTCATTTACCTATATGTCTATTATCGCTTCAATCGAATCGGAATTTGAAATAAAAATACCTACCGAGATGATAGGTAGATTAAATACGATTAACGAATTTACTTTATTTATTCTTAAACAAAAGAATTAATTGACAAGAAAATCGCCAATCATTTTATAGACGTCCATATCTGGGACGTTATTTTTATTAAAGTCAACGTAAGTTTCAAGCGGAACAAGCACACCACCGAGCATTCCAAATTGTTTCATAACTTGAAGCTGAGCTACTTGAGATTTGTAATCAATGATTGGAGAGTGACCTTTATTATCGAGCATCACCACTTTGATATTCTTTTTATTTTTAAACTTTTTCTCATAGCGAAATCCATTGCATTTTGGATCAACAGTTGCGTCTTGTTTTCCTTGAAGATATAAGACTTTTGCGGTTGTTTTTTTAAATGCACCATAGGTTGAGTATAGGGCGTATTTTCCATAATGAAGGAAGCCTGAAATCGCCACTAAAGGTCGAGACAATTTTGAAGCCATCGATATTTCATTGTTTAGTCCTGCAATGTTTACGCATTTACTTATTCTTTTTGAATATCTTAAGGCTTGACTAGCGGCATATCCACCCCATGAATGACCTGCAACATAAAATGGGAGGTCATAATTTTCTTCAATGTATTTAACGGCATATTTAACATCAATTGCACCTTGATTCATCGAATCGATTTTACGACCTTCACTAGTTCCGCTCGCGTATTGATCATATGCAACAACCATTAAGCCTCGTTCGCAAAGGTAATTGATTAGCGATAAAGAATAAAAATGTCCACCACCGATGCCATGTATAAATAAAACTAGTCCAATTGGCTTAGTTCCTTTTTGAGTGTATTCATAAACGCTTAATCTAGCCTTTTTG
Organism: uncultured Erysipelotrichaceae bacterium; assembly: GCA_902768335.1. Lineage (GTDB taxonomy): Bacteria > Bacillota_I > Bacilli_A > RFN20 > CAG-826 > Fiminaster. The sequence continues at coordinate 50,877 of CACXKR010000012.1, read as the reverse complement.
TTATTTAGAAAATATGATTTTTTGACATTAAGATTTGGAAAATCGCTTGGAAGCAAATAATTAATAGATATCGAAGCGTCTCCTCTTCTGCCATATATTGAATTCGAAACCAAAAAATGCACTAGATATGCAGATAACAAAAAGAGCAGAATAGCTCCAATAATTATTGAAATAATTACATAAATTGGCATTATAAATATTCTTTCTTAATTTTTGCTAAGGTAGGTTTGTCGGCAGGCGAGAATGTTAATTTATCTAATTCTTCTTTATTTGACCACGCCATATCAATGTGCTCAGTTAATGTTGGAGTGCCATTAATTAATTCACATCTATAAGTATCGATATGAAGCACTTGCGTTTCATATTCATCAACAATTGAGGTGATAAGTTCGTAAACTTTAACATCGATTTTGAGTTCTTCTTTTAATTCACGTGCTAAAGCTTGCTCAGGAGTTTCGCCTGGCTCGATCTTTCCACCAGGAAATTCCCATTTAAATTTTGTTTCACCTTTGTTGCCTCTTTGAGCGGCAAAAACTTTTTTATCTTTAATAATTGCACCAGCAACTACGTATACTTGTCTTTTCATAATTAACCTCTTTAGTATCTTATCACAAACTTAGATTTGTGATTTAATTTTAGTGATGAAAACGATAATTTTTGTCTGCCATGGGAATATCTGCCGCTCCGTTGCGGCGGAATACATTATGAAAAATAAACTCATCAGATATCATCTTGATGAAGATTTTAAAGTAATCTCTAGAGCGACTTCCGCCGAAGAAATCGGAAACGATATTTATCCCCCGATGAAAAGAGCTTTATATAATAAAGAGATCCCATTTTATCATCATCACGCTAAGCAGATAAGTAGACAAGATTATGAATCTGCCGACTACATCTTTTATATGGATGAATTTAATAAAAGGAATCTCTCTTATTTAATAGACGATTATAAGAAAATCGTTTTTCCGATTACAATCTACACTCCTCACTTAACTCAAATTGATGACCCTTGGTATACAGGGCAATTCGATGAAGTTGTCGAGGAGATAGACGAATGTTTGGAAAATATTATTCAAAGAATAAGATAACTATTCTTTCTTACCGTATTCTTCTTCTGGTAAGACAAACATTAAGATACCAGCAACGATTGGGAATTCGGTGAATAAAGCACCTAAAATAATTGACCAAATTGCAAGTGGTTTTGCTTCGGCTTTAGTTTTGACCTCGTCCCATTTCTTTCTAATGATGATCATGCCAATTAAGTTAGCGACACCAAAGATAGTTAAAACGATACCAAAAGCAAGTCGAGAAGCATCGAAGCCATCAACGAATGAAAGTGGTATTAATAAAACACCTAACGCAACAATCACGATGGATAAAATAAAACCGACTTTTAAGAATGCATGAATTAACTTTTTCATAAATATCCTCCTATCTTTATTTTAGGCAAAGAAAAACTATACAACAATATTTTGTTGAATTATTATTTCATTGAGGAAAAAATTATGAGAAAAGAATATTCAAGTAAACCGTGGATTATGCCACAACCAGTTCTAATAATCGGAACTTACGATAAAGAAGGAAATGCCAATGCAATGAACGCTGCTTGGGGTGGAACTTATGATATGGATAAAGTCTTCATCGCTTTAAGCGAACATAAGACCACCGCTAATCTCAAATTAAACAAAGCATTCACCTTAAGCTTTGGAACTAGGAAAACTGTTGCAGCTTGCGATTATGTTGGAGTGGTATCACAAAAACAAGAACCTAACAAAATTAAAAAAGCTGGTTTAACTCCTATTAAATCAAGTAAAGTAAACGCTCCATTATTTGAAGAATTTCCTTTTACAATGGAATGCGAAGTCGAAAGCTTTGACGAAGAAGAAGGTATTTTAATTGGTAAAGTTATTTCCGTTAGTGTTGATGAATCCTATATTAAGGATGGAAAAATCGACACCGAAAAAATGGAATTTATTTCCTACGATGCAGTTAACCACAAATATCGTCTTGTTAAAGAAGAAGTTGCAGATGCTTTCAAAGTAGGTTTTACACTTAAATAAGTATGCAAAACTACGATATTCTGCATAAACAAATTGAATTATTAGTTGATAAATCGCTGCCGCTATATAGTAACCTTTCGAATGTTTCTGCGGTTCTAAATCAGATGGAAGACATCAATTGGTGCGGCTTTTATTTGGTCAACGGAAATACTCTTTATCTAGGACCATTTCAAGGTGAAGTGGCCTGCACTAAAATTGAATGTGGAAAAGGAGTATGTGGCACCTCGTTCAAAAGAAAAGAAACAATCATTGTTGATGATGTATCAAAATTTGAAGGTCATATTGCCTGCTCTGCAAAATCCAAAAGTGAAATTGTCGTGCCAATTATAAAAAATAATGTAGTCAAAGGAGTTATCGATATCGATTCTCCTTTATTGTCTAGATTTACTAATAAAGAAAAGGACTTCCTTACGAAAGTCGCTTCAATACTGGAAGATTTATTCTAAAAATTGTATTTTTCTCGTTGCTTTTTAATTACACCAGTGCGAATAATTGCCTGAGTAACTATTCCCACTAAAATTCCGGTGATAATAGCGGACAAAGCGATAATTGGAAGATAAAAAAGAATATAAGCAGAATCTAAATAAATCATCGCGACAATAATTTGTCCGACAACATGAAAAATTGCTCCGATAACGGATACACCGATGACGGAGAATTTTTTTATTGTTAATGCAAATAAAACCATGATCGCAAAAGATAAAAATGCTCCAGTTAAAGACATGAAAAAGCCCATTGATAACAAGGTTCCTCTAACCACTGCTACTATTAGGACACGGAGAATATTAATAAAAGCAGCTTCCATGACGCCTAATTCATAGATAGTTAATAAAATAACTATATTTGCTAAACCAAGTTTAATTCCAGGTATTCCAATACTAGGAATAAATGATTCTAAAATGGCAATAACAATTGCGGAGGCCGACAAAACACCGATTAACACTAACTTATGAGTATTCATTTTTAAACCTCAATATCGTTACTAGAATTGCCTTCAATGGTTATACTAACACCATTATAAGCGCAAATAATTGGTTTTCCGGTTTGATTCACGTAACCTGTTCTAACACAGTCTTGATGTGGGCAATTTGACTCAGTAACAGCGATCGCTCCATCTTTAACGTGAATACGAACTTGCCCGTTAATACCATCTACAACAAAATCTTTACCCTCGTCTTTATTTAAATCAATTTTTAAAACAATTTGATTTTGAACGCGGACAGTTGCGATCAAATTTGATTTATTTCTTGTAGTTAAAATGATGACTAAAGACACTATTGCTAGGACAAGAAGCGAGCCAATAAGAATTATGTCATTAGTTAATTTTTTCTTATCCATTAGTGATAATACACCTCGAGTGATTCGTTTTTATAAACGATATTCTTATCTTTAATAGCAATCGCCTTAACATTTTGAGTTTGTTCTACTTGTTTTATTTCATCAATGCTTGAAAGCATAAACGAGGTAGATATAGCGTCTCCAAGATAGCCTGAAGAAGAAATAACGATGACTGTATCGTAATTATTAATGGCACTGCCCGTATAAGGATTAACAATATGAGAATATATTTGATCATCGATTTTAACACCTTGAGTTGAAACGCCAGAAGTAGAAACAAAACAATTAGATAATTTCAAATACGCATTATCGATATCGCTTAAACCAACGGAAAATAAACCATCATCGGATTGCTTTTGACCTAGAAGAATGGATGAATATCCAGAATTAATTAAATATTTAGAAAATGATTTTGAAACGAGATATTTTTTGACCTCATCTAGGGCAAAACCTTTGGCGACTGCGCCTAGATCGATTTCAGCTCCGCCAAGCCTTTGAATGAGATTATTATCTTTAAATAAAACTGAGGAATTATTCAACTTGCTTAGTTCGCTTTGGATGGTCGCTTCATCCAAGATTTGCGAGGATTTTAGAGATTCTTTCCATTTTTTTGCGAGGCTTCCACAAAGCGGATTAAAATAGCGAATCTCTTCTTTTAGCGCGAATGATTTTTGTAACATCGAATATAGTGTTTCATCAACTAAAACATCATCATTTGTGTTGTTAACTAAATAGACATTATTAACGTCTCTTTGCTTATAGTTATCACTGATTTTATCGTAATAAGAAAAAATGTTTTCAATATCATTTAGGTTTTGTTTTTCGCCTTCAAATAATCTTATGTCGATTGCGGTATCAAAACAAAAAACCTTGCTTTCAAGACTAGAAGCTTGTGAGCAAGATATTAAAGGAATGATTAATAGAGTTGATAAAAGTGATTTTAATTTCATTTTTAGAGATGGACTTTTACTTTTGTGCCATCTTCGTTTGGATGTTGATCTAAATATTCGATAATAGGTTTGAAGTTAAGGTCTTCTTTACCCGGTTTACATCTACGCAGATTTTCTTCTTCGCCCTTAACAATAGCTTCCGCAAGAGCTTTACAGCCAGCATAACCACAGCTACCACAGTTGTAGTTTGGAAGCCTTTTGGCGACTTCATCTATTCTTTCATCTTCTTTAACATGAAGAATTTTAGCAGCAATAGCAAGACCAAAACCGAGGACAAGGCCAACACCTAATAAAATTAAAATAGCCCACAAAATTTCCATTATTTATTATCCTCGCTTTCTTCTTTCTTATGAAACATGCATGATTCATTAGAACAAGAAGCACATTTTTCTTGATCCATCTTTAGATTTTCGCATCCCTTAGGCATCGGTGTTTTACGGTACGCGACAAAAGAAATGAAAAATATAGCTACTAAAGCAGTTAAGATAACAATTGCGATAACTAATGTTAAATCCTTACTCATAACTTAATTCCTGAGAATAATCCTTGTAGACCTACTAAAGCAATTGCCATAATTGCAGCAGTGATTAAAGCGATTGGTAAACCCTTAAATGCTTTTGGTGTATTCGCGGTTTCGAGTCTAGTTCTAATGCAACTAAAGGTAACGATGATTAATAAGAAACCAATCGAGGTTCCTAAACCATTCGCAATGCTATCTAAGAAAGATAAACCTTGATCGGTATTACCTTGAGCAACACCTAAAACTGCACAGTTAGTAGTAATAAGTGGTAAATAAATACCAAGGCTCTTATATAGAGATGGTGAATATTTTTTAATAAATAGACCAGTTAGTTGAACTAAAGAAGCAATAACAAGGATATAGGCAACCGTATCCATGAATGGGATTCCAGCAGGCACCAAGATGTAGGTGTAGAAAGGCCAGCATATCAATGTAGCGAGCATGATAACAAAAACAACCGCTACACCCATTCCTAGGGAAGAATTAACTTTACGGGAAACGCCAAGGAATGGACAAATGCCATAAAATCTAGATAAGACGACGTTATCCATAAGCATCGAGGAAATAATAGCTAAAACAAATGCGACAAATATATTCATTATTTGTTTCCTCCTTCCTCTTTATTAGCAGCAGTTGCTAATGCAGCTTTCTTGGCTTCTTCAGCTTTACGAATCTTTTCTTGTCTAGCAAGATAGGCTTTATATTCTTCTTTACGGTTTTTAATAAACGCTAAGACAGCAAGAATCAAACCAAAGACGATAAATGCTCCAGCTGGATTTTGGAATATAGACATCACATATTCCTTAGGAATAATTTGAACTTTAACGAGAGGAATAAAGGTGAAAATATTGCCAAAGGCAAAAGCGCCTGTTCCTAAAAATTCTCTAAAGAATGCCATTGATAATAAAGCCAAGGTGTAGCCAACACCCATGCCTAAAGCGTCAATAAATGAATCAAAGACATTGTTTTTAGAAGCGTAAGCTTCGGCACGGCCAAGAACAATGCAATTAACAACAATGAGCGAAATAAATACACCTAATGTTGAATATAAATCTGGTAAGAAAGCATTAGTGAACATTTTCACAATTGTGACAAATGTCGCGATGATAACAATATAAGCAGGTGTACGAATTTCTTCACTTATAACTTTTCTTAGTAAAGAAACCAAAGCACTTGAACAAATTAATACAACTGTAAATAAGATACCCATACCGATCGCGGCCTCTAATGTTTTAGTAGTCGCAAGAGCAGGACATGTTCCAAGGATCGAAACGAAAAGAGGGTTCTCGTTAATGATACCTTTTAGGAAATTCTTTTTTGTATAACCCTTTTCCCTTTTCATTTTAATCCTTCCATATTTGTGCTTCGTTAGCTTTGCTAGCGTCATTAATCATATCTCTAATGAGTTTTGCACCATAAGTAGCGCCACAACTAACATCGTTATAATCTCTGGTTCCATCTTGAACAGGAACGATATAATTATCGGTCAACGTTTGAGCGTATGTTTGTTCATCGCTGATAACTGAAATAGAAACAAATTCGTTCGATAAATTAAATCCGACAAGAAGTGAGATTTTACCATACATATTTGAACCGGTCGTGCGGTAAGCGACACCGATATTCTCATCGCTTCCTTCTTTTGAAACTGCATAGTAATAGGTGACATATTTATAGCTATCATTAGCGATTTCTTTTTGTTCAATTATCCCTGCAGATTGCCCAAAAATCGCGACAATTCCCTTATTAATGCTATTTATTTCGTTCTGTGTAATTTTTTCTCTAGTTAAATAATTTGCACCGCCGATTAAAAGCGCACTTGCAGCAGCAATTGAACCAAGTGTTATGGAGACAAAAATATAATGTTTAGCGTTAGCCATTATATGTACCTCCATAGAAAATTGCTAAGAAAACGATTAACGCTGGAATCACAATTAGTAGACCCATTGTTAAGAACTTCTTCCAAGTATATCTTGATGATGACCATTCATAGTGATCTAAGACACAGGCCACCATATTGGCGATTAGAATTGAGAAACCAACACCTTCTGGCAAAGCTGCGAATAATCTAATTAACACTGTAGCGACAGCTGCGACCATACCATAAATCCAACGAGATGGGGGGTTGATTGGTGAAGTAACTGGATCGGTTAACATAAATGCTGCGCCGAACAAAACACCACCGCTTAATAAGTTATAAAGTAGGAACATAAAAGGATTAATTCCAGTCCCAAGTCCCATAACGGATAAACCAGCGATGAGCATTAAAATTGAGAATGTGCCAAGATAAGAAACGACGATACGATAATCAGCACTTCTTCTAATAAGAAGATAAACAAGGCCAATGATGATTGTTATTTTATAAACTTCACCTAATGTTCCTGGTATTCTTCCAAAGAAGAGATCAAATAATTGATAATCTCCAATTGAAGCATGCATTCCACCATTTATGACACCTAAAGGTGTGGCACCCGAAACAGTATCAGGAATTGTGTAATACCAAGTTGAAACTTGTTGATATTGTGAACCAAAGCAAATCTTTGCAAAAAGCATACCTACTGCTGCAGGGTTAAAGATGTTGCTTCCAAGTCCACCGAAGACAAGTTTACCAAATACGATACCGACAATAGCACCTACGATGAATGCGTATATAGGCGCACCAGCTGGCATAATGAGCGTGTATATAATAGCCGTAATAGCAGGAGCTAAAATATTGTTTTGATCATATTTTCCTTTATAGGCATGATTAAACCATTCTTTAAAGGTGTGTTTTTGTCCATCCTTAGGGAGAATGCCTCTTAAACCAACATAGATGAATTCTGCCCCAATCATAATCGCTAAAGATGTTAGATAGAAAATTAATGTGTTGATTGGATAAGCAACAAAGGAAAAGACTAGCGTTGGGAATAGCGCGATTAAAACATCCACCATCATTCTTGTGACGGAGGCTTTTCTTCTTAAATGTGGAGCGCTCTCTTTAACTATTGTCATAGCTTCGCAAAAATCTTCGCCTTTCTAATATAATCGGTAACTTGAATCTTTGAAGTGCAAGAATAAGCACATAAGCCGCATTCAATGCATTTAAGAGGATTAAGTTTTTTAATTCTTTCTTTATCAGCAGCTTTAACTGCGTTCATGATTTGGACTGGTTCAAGATGAACTGGGCAAGATAAAACACAGCTACCACATCTAACACATGGTTCTTCTTTTTCGTCATGCTTGTCAAAGACAAGAATAGAAGTAACTGTTTTTGTAATGATGCAGTCATCACTTGGAACTGATGCACCCATCATAGGGCCACCTAAAATAAAGACTTTTTCTTTATCAGGATTTTTATAGCCATCCACTAAAGGAATTAGATCTTTAATCGAGGTTCCCACTCTAACTCTAAAGTTCTTTGGGTAATTAATGCCATCACCAGTGATGGAAATAAAACGTTTAATAACTGGAATGTTATATTTAACGGCTTTATATAAACCGACGATTGTTGAAACATTGAAATCGATGATTCCACGATTAGATGGAAGTTCACCTGGATTAAGTTGAATGCCGGTTGCGCTTTTAATCATCTCAACTTCCCATCCTTGTGGATAGTAGTTACCAACACAGCAAAGTTCAATTCCTTCAACTTCTTTTAGTAGTTGAGAGTAGACCTCTTTCAGGTCTTTATATTTTGATTTGATGCAAATATATGCTTTCTTGCAATTAAAGGCTTGCATTGCATATTGAATACCATTTATAACTCGATAAGGATATTCGAGCATCAAACGATGGTCTGCAGTAATATATGGTTCACATTCGATAGCGTTAATTAAAATCGTATCGATCTTCTTATCGGTTTGAAACTTAACATAAGTTGGGAAAGATGATCCTCCTAAACCAACAAGCGCGCAATTCTTAACTATTTCAGTGAAATCATCCTTGGTTAATTTAGCGATTTCTTCTGGAGTTCTTTTTTTAGCGGATTTATCGAAAGTATCTTTGAAGTCGTTTTTAATCTTTACAAAATCAACGAGTTTGCCATTACGATGATAATGCTTTTCAATTCCAACAAATGTTCCTGAGCAAGTCGCATGGATTGGTTGTTCAAAAAATGGACCATGTCTCATTCCAATCAATTGGCATGTATCAACGTGGTCACCTTCCTTAATGAAAAGATCACCTTTGGCGCATCTAGCATTAGTAATTGGAAGATAAACGTATTCAGGATCAACGTATCTGACTGCAGGCAACGAACCAAGCAATTTCTTTGTATCTTCAATATGTCTTGTTTTAGCAATCATAAATCTATTATATGTTATTACATAATTAGATATTTTTAAACAAAAAATCTAAGCCAAAATAAAAAGGGCATAGATATTCTCATAACCCATTTCTTAAAAATCTATTCTCAAACTATTCTTCTCTTCGTTTTCTTAAAAGTAAGTATCCGCCTATAACTGTAAGCGAAATAAGCGTGCCTATTACTAAGATAATAACAATGTCTGAATTAAAGCCTGAAGCGATAATATTTACTGGTTTTACCGCAATTTCTAACTGATTTGATGAATTGAGATTATCGCCGTTTTTAGAAGCCCAAGTCGATAATCTAGTCCACTCCACTAAATAAGCAGAATTTGTCGTAAATAATTTTCTTTGATGATCGTTTAAAACATTGAATGCTGCTTTGGCGGTCGCATAGTAATGGTGAGTTGAATCGCTACAATAACCGAGGTTTTCGGTGTAATCCATATGCATATAGTTATTGATAAATGTTTCTAGGCCTTTGCAATCTTCACTTTGACCGATGTCTTGAAGTGATTCTGAATACAAGGTTACGACTTGAATGTAAGCTCTCTTATTCTTTGCTGAAGTGGCAATTGTAATAGACGATACCGGTTCAGCAATCTCATACTCATATGTCGCGTATGAAGTAGTTAAAGGCTTTGATATTCCGTTTACACTCAAGGTGACTCCAGAATCACTACCGTATGATTTCGCATAAAGCGTTACTTTACAAATGCTGGCAGAAGTGTAATTGACTTTAAACGATCCGGCATAATTACCACTACCTAGTTTAATTGCATTACTCTCTATCGTCGCAGTACTTTTATTGCTTGTAGTAATTCCTGGACCAGTAATTACTTCTGAATTTGTCGAGTAATTAACAGTTCCAATTGTACTTACCACATTTTCCATAACTGTTCTATATGCGTTAACTGTAATTGAATAGTTGGTTGTTACAGTCTTTCCGTTATATGTGTAACTAACAGTTACAGTTTTGTTCCCGCCAGTTGTCATATCAGGAGATGAAACGCTTGTTGGAGTAACTGTTTTTTGATAACCGTTTTCAAATGTTGCAGTACAAGTTCCATCAAATGTGAATGAAGCATTTTTCACATATTCAGTAGTCATTCCACTGACCGAAATTGATGAAAGTGTTCCGGCACTTATAGTGATTTCATATGTTTGAGTTTTCGTTGCGCCTTTATGAGTATAACTAACAGTCACTGTTTGGTTACCGACATTTGCCATGCTATAACCAGTAAAAGTTGATGATGAAGTGACGTCAGCGCTAGAAGAGTCTGAATAATGAGCGGTTACAGTTCCATCAAATGAGAACGTGTCTCCTTCAACAAACGTGGTTTTATAGTCGCTGATTGTAATAGAAGAAAGTGTTTTTGCAGCACTTACTGTAATTGCTTGAGAAGTAGACTTACCACCATAGGTGATTGTCACACTTGTGTGGCTTGTAGTTAATGCAATTGATGTTGTTGGATTAAAAGCAAATTCACTAGTGTGATTTGCATATGAATATGTGTCAGAAGTTTTATCGCTATAAGTTCTTGTAATTACAAGTCCGGTTGGATCAAAATAATCGCCAGCTTCATATGTTGTTTTTGTAGGTGCGGTATTTACCGAGATACTCGAAAGAGTCTTAGTAGTAATTTCTTTCCAAAGATAAACCGGATTTTGTCCGGATGAATAACAAGCAATTGGGGTACCACTCGAATTACACCTAATTATGTTTCTCGATGACTTTCCAGTACACGTTATTACCGCTTGGTTATTAGAAAATGAAATGGTGAAATAAGCATATTTATCAAGTGATGACACTACTTGAAGATAGTTACTGCCAGTCGTGCTAGTGGCATTTAGATAACCTGCTGTTCCAGCGTAATTATCGGTTGCAAACGTCCATGCACCAGATGAACCACCTAATGTAACACTTAAAACAGAAGACCCTCTAGTTATTTTGCTACTTGAAACCGTGGCGTTGACTGTCGGTCTATTATTGGTATTGCTTGAAGAAGACATAGTTTTCACGGTTTCACTAGTGCCATTGGTAATTAAATAACTCTTGCCGGCTTGCAAATCGTCGGTGCTAGTAATCAAAGAATATTGAGTTGAATCGGTTGGCCCTGGCTGAGGAGTGCTATCGGTAACAGTCACTGTACAACTTCCAGATTTTGTTGAATCTTGCTGTGAAGTTGCGGTTATGGTCGCTGTGCCAACTGCTTTAGCGGTGACAACACCCGAAGCCGAAACAGTGGCAATACTTGTATTTGAACTACCCCAAGAAACTACTTGAGATGGATTATTATCTCCATTTACGGTTGCACTTAAATTACCTGTTGTGGTGCCGTTTAAGTCAAGACTTAAAGAGGCTGGAGAAACTGTGACAGATGAAACCGTTGGAGTTGAACTTGAAGAAGTAACAGTTACATAAACATCAGCGGTGACACTAGAATCAGCATTAGATTCGATTGTAACAATATCTTCGCCTTCGCCAACAGCGGTTATTCTTCCACTAGAATTAATGGAAACAACATTGTTATTTCCAGAATACGTAGAAAAAGTAACAGAATCATCAAATGTTCCGTTTCCGTTAACGGTCCAATTTAAATCTAGATAATCACCAACTTCTAGTTCTAATTCTTCATTAACTATTTCAGGATTATTGATGACGATGTCAGTCGGACAGTTTTCACCTTCAACTCCTAAAAACTTAGCGACATTAAGTGCGCCATTACCAGCCCAGTTAGAATATGTAGATCCACTGTCAATTGGATCACAGCTTGCATAAAGTGCTGATTCAATTTGTGATGGAGTTGCGTTTGGATTTTGTTGTTTATATAAAGCAATCGCAGCAGTTACTAGAGGCGCAGAAAACGAAGTTCCAGATGTGTCTTTATATGAGGAACTGGTTCCTTTATCTGCGATATGAACATAACCTGGAGCGACTAAATCGATTGTGCTTCCAAAGTTAGAAAACCCAGCCTTATCGGTACCGGTTTGATTTAAAGAGCCAACATTGATAACGTGATTATTTGATCCAGGATAAGATGGCTCATTAGTGTTGTAGTTTCCTGCCGCACCCACAAGGGTGATACCAGCATTATAGGCTTGATTTAAATAATAAGAAAGAATAGTTGAGCAGCCAGAGGATGCGCCCATGGATGAACCATTATAACTAACAGCGTGTTCATAACTTTGGAACGACATGTTGATTACATCAAGACCAAGGGTTTTAGCATCCATTAAAGCATTTTGAATCGCCCCAAATTCATAACCATTGCTTGTGTTGGTTACTTTGTAAACATATAGTTCAACATTTGGCGCTAGACCTGTTCCGCCAACGCTATTTATCGCAGCAGCAACTGTCGCAGCAACATTTGTGCCGTGGCCTAAAGTATCGTTGATGTATGAATAACCATGTTGAGATGCTTTGTAAGGAACCCAGGAAGAAGATTGATATGCATAATATTTTGAATCGCCTTTAACTTTTCTAGATCCGCTTACCAAAAAGTCTTCATGATCATAGTTGATACCAGAATCGATGATGCCGACTTTGACGGAATCACCACGATAATGTTCTAAAGTGTGTCCAAGATTAAGATACTGAAATGTCTTTGAATTTTGAGTTGAATATTTAGGTTCATTTGTCGGGTCAATAGCATAGCTAGCAGCGTAGGCAACCATGCCTGGTTTAGCGAGTTCTGGATTATCAATTTCCACTCCTTTTTGTTTATTAATTGGTAACAAAAAAGAAAAAGACAATGAGATGGTGAAGACTATACCTGCGATTAACTTCTTCATAAATATGTCTTAATAGGAAATAGATATTAAATATCTTGAGCTTATTGTAATCGTTTTAGAAAGTAATTAAAAGAAATACTTAATTATATGCTTATAAAATTAAAACCTCTATCAATTTGACAGAGGTTATTTTCTATAACTGGTGGACCTGACCGGGATCGAACCGGCTACCTCCTCCATGCCATGGAGGCGCTCTCCCAGGTGAGCTACAGGCCCAGCGAGTTATATATTACTCATTTATGTATTTCTTTTCAAGAAGGTTTTTTATTTCACATCTCTCTTTTTGAAGATGAATAAACCACCAAGATAGAATGCAGCAGCATAGAAAACGTTAGAGCAAATGCCTGAAATAAATGTTTCATTAGTGATGGTTGGTTCAGTGATATCTTGAATGATTGGCATACCATCAGGTGACATGACGATCGTTTGACCAACAACTTCAGATTCGCCTGCACCTAAACAGAATAATGGGTCAATGATTCTAAAGGCCCAGATAAGTCCTTCATTTCTATCACCAATGATTAAGACAATTGGAATAAGAGATGATGCGAATACGAGCACGAGAATAACAACTGGAATAGATGGTCCAATATTTCTAAATAAGGTTGAGAAGAAAATTGTAAATGAAACAATCGAAATATAGCAGAACACCGCAAGAACAATTGTCTTGAAAATATACATTCCACCATAAACAGACATTGATTCTGGCATAATCTCACTATAACCAGTTCTAACGATTTCATCGTTTTTCATTCCTTCAAGGATATTCTTGGTGACCACACCGAACAATGAGCCAAGTCCAAAACAGAGCAATGTATAAACAATCATTAAAGCAAATGTAAAGACAAGTCCATTTAAGAAAAGTGATGTATAAACATTAGCTTTTGAATGGCCCGAAATAATCTTGTTACGAATTGAGCCATGATTGAATTCCAGAACTGTAAAAGTGATAAGGTTGATAGGAACCGCTAAACCAAAATTACTTCCTGGAGATAACGATGAAATGAGCATCGATGGTCCATCGAGCATATTCACCTTAATCAACATTGAAAGTAAGAAATAGATTAGCGTTAAGAAAAGTGCTAGACCACCACCGATAATTAAGGTGATTTTAAAAGCTAAATCGTGGCGGAGTTTGTATAAATAAGAAATAAATAAGTTTTTCATTATTGTTCAACTCCTTTCACGAGGTCTAAATAGTAATCTTCGACCGAACCTTCAGAGGTGTGGATTCCTAAGAGTTCCACTCCTGCTTTATCAAAGGCCATAACAACTTTATTAACCTTAATGTCATCAAAGATTTTAATATCTCCATTTGGATAGACATTTACGTCTTTTAATTCAAGATTTGCAAGGATTTCTTTTGCTGCTTCAAGATTTCCGACTTTGAGATTTAATGATTTTTTGCAGCGTTTTTGAAGTTCTTCAGCGCTGATTTCCTCAATTAATTTTCCTTTAGAAATAAATCCATAGCAACTTGCGATTTTTTCAAGTTCGGAAAGGATGTGAGACGAAATTAAAACTGTGATTCCATCCTTTTGGTTAAGTTCGATGAGAAGGTCTCTAAGTTCGGCGATACCTTCCGGGTCTAAACCATTCATTGGTTCATCAAGAAACATGAGTTTTGGTTTGCTCATTAATGCAAGAGCAATGCCAAGTCTTTGTCTCATGCCAAGGGAATAATTTTTAACTTTTTTATTTTCAACATCAGAAAGTCTAACTTTCTTAAGTAAAGTCTCTCTTTCTTTTTCGCTAAGTTTGATGCCTTGATATAACTCTTGATAAATCATATTTTGCTTAGCAGTTAAAGAAGGTACTAAAGAAACTGTTTCAACAATAGCGGAAATTTGCTTTTTCGCTTCATTAATTTTGCGGTCTTTATAATCAACACCAAAAAGTGAATATTCGCCACTGGTAGGATTTGCTAATCCAGTGACTAATCTCATAATAGTGGTTTTACCACTACCATTTTCACCAACAAAACCGTAGATCGCTTTTTCAGGAACATGCATATTAACATGATCAATAACTAATTTATCGCCATATTTTTTGCATAAATCCTTCGTTTCGATAAGATTCATAAATGTTTCCTTTCTATAAAATGCAAAATGATTATAGCAAAAGAAAACTAGTTTTTCGCATATAAAGTCACATTTTTTAATTGTGTTCAATTATATTGAGCATTTCTCTAGGCGTTACAACAAAAGGTTTGAACGGATAATGGCGCTTATTTCCGGTGATTAAATAAGCAAAAACAGCATTTCTTGCTGACAATACAATTTCATAAAAAACAATATCATCCAAATCGAGAAATTCCTCATCCGTTTTTTCACGATCAAGAAAAATTCCTCTTTTAGAAAGTTCATTGATGAAGATTTCAATCGTTTTTCTATCGAATCCAAATTGATTTCTTAAGAGAACGTCTCGATATTCTTCAATAATTTCGTCATTCAAAAGAGGGATGATTGAACCAGTCAATGCATGCCTTAATATTTTATCTGGTATTGAACCGCTTTTTAGAAAAGCAGAAACGATCACATTTGTATCGATAACAGCATAAAACTCATTCATTTTTTAGTTTCCTCGAAAGACTAATCTCATCATTAATTTGATCAATGGTCATCTTTGAATTACCATTTGCTTTAGAAACTTTTTGCATAGATTCAAGAGCATCGACGCCTTTCGAAGCAACATAAGCTGTATCAGAGTTGAGTAAAGAAAATGGAATACCATTAACAGAAACACATTTTTTTAAAAACATTCGCATAGCAGTAGAAATATCAATACCTATTTTTTCATAAACTTCAGTAGCTTGATTTTTCAAATCATCATCAACACGAAATTGTATTAATGCCATCCCTTTTATCCATCCCTCTTCAATTGTATTACACTGTCATGACAATGTCAAACAGCTTTTAAAAAACACTGCCTAGCAGTGCTTATAAATCGTGTGGCGCGCTCAAGACGATTCGAACGTCCGACCCTCTTCTTAGGAGGAAGATGCTCATTTACTAAATTATATATTAATTTACTTTGTTAACAACATAAAAAGGTGTGAGTCAACCCACACCTAATTATGCTTGTTTCTAAATTTATTTCTTTTTTGCAAGAAAATCAGCAGCGGCAGGTAAAATAGCAAATGCACCTGCAGCAATTGATAAGATTCCAGCAATGACCCAGCCAGCACCGATGTGATGATATTCAGAGACTTCACCACCATTTGCGGAAACAAATGTTGGAACGACCAAGAACATGAAAACACCAGCAAGTACTAAGCAGACGACAGCAACCACGTTCATAAGACCGGCAAATCTCTTAATACCTTTGACTTTAAGAAGTGGAAGGATGACGCCGCATAACACGACGAGAACGCCAACTAATGCTAAGATCCAACCAATTAATGCTAATGGAGATGGCTTGGTAATAAGATCACCAAGAAGTGTTTTTTCAGTTTTACCAAAGATTGCAACGATACCTTCGGTTACTACTTGGGCATTGCCAACTTTAACGACGACAGCATTTGTAACCATCATTAAAACTAATGCAATAATTCCTAGTACTGCAGAAATTACTCCAGAGAATTGTAATACTTTCTTCATTTTTACTCCTTTCTTACAATTATTAATACATTCCTAAGAATGAATTAACCTTTAATGGTCGGAGCAGTGAGAATCGAACTCACGACCTCTTGGTCCCGAACCAAGCGCACTACCAACTGTGCTATGCCCCGATTAATCATCTAATCCGAATTCAAAAAGAGACATTTGATCGGATTCGCCTAGGCCATCCAAAACACCTAATTCAGATAAGTCATCAACATTTGTACCATTAAGTTTGGTACGTCTTAGGAGGTCTTCTTTGGATGAGAATGGGCCTTCTTTACGAGCTTCAACAACACTTAAAGCGGCGTTGTCACCAAGTCCATCGATTACGATGAATGGTGGAATTATCTTATTGGTCTCTTTATCAACGATAAATCTTAAAGCATCGGATTTATATAAGTCAATATTGCCAAATTCATAGCCACGTTCAGCCATTTCAATAGCAATAGTTAACATCTTCATTATTTCTGTCTCCTTAGGAGATAGTTTTTCAAGTTTGTTGGTTTTCTTAACTTTTAGTTCATTATATCTTGCAATAATGCCATCTTTTCCTGCAAGCATAGCTTTAATATCATAAGCTTTACATCTAGCCGTGAACCAAACAGCATAGAATTCAAGTGGGTGATAAAGTTTAAAATAACCGACACGAACCGCCATTGTAACATAAGCAACAGCGTGGGCTTTTGGGAACATGTATTTAATCTTGTTGCAAGAATCAATATACCAATCAGGAACGTTTTTCGCTCTTAAAACAGCTTCATATTCCGGTTTAACTTTACGACCTTTACGAACATCTTCCATAACAGCGAAAGCAATGTTTGATGGAATATCTTTATTTATTAAATAAGTCATGATGTCATCACGGCAACCGATAACGTCACGCAAAGTCATTCCTTGTTTGACGATTAAATCCCTAGCGTTATTAGCCCAGACGTCAGTACCATGAGCTAGACCAGCGATCGCTACTAAATCAGCGAATGATTTTGGATTAGCATCACGAAGAATATCCATACCTGTTTGAGTACCGAATTCTGGTAAACCAATTGCGCCAGTTCTTTCTCCTAAATAGTTTCCGTTTCTTTTTAGAGCCTTATCGGAAGTAAATAAGGAAATAACTCTTTGATCATTTAAAGGAATTTTCTTTACATCAATGCCAGTCATTTCTGACATCATTTTTAAAGCTAATGGGTCAACGTGACCTAAAAGGTCAAGTTTTAAAAGTGCATCGTGGAGCGCAGTATAGGCTAAGTGAGTTGTTAGCCAAGTTGATTCTTTATCATCGGCAGGATATTGAATCGGAGTGAAATCATAAATCGATAATCCTTTAGGAAGAACCATGATACCTCCAGGATGCTGGCCTGTTGTTCTTTTAACATCGACAGCGTGAGCAGCATAATAAGCAATTAAAGCAGGATTGACTTCATCAGGATTTAAACCTTTGTGTTCAAAATAACGACGGACATAGCCAAAGGCAGTTTTTTCGGCAACAGTTTCAATCGTACCCGCTCTAAAAACATTGTTCGGACCAAAGATTTCTTTCGTTAAATTAAAGGCTCGTGCTTGATAATCTGAAGGGAAGTTCAAGTCGATATCAGGAATCTTTTCAGCGTTGAAGCCAAGGAAGGTTTCAAAAGGAATATTTTGACCATCTCCAACCATTTTTTCTCCGCAAACCGGGCATATTTTGTCTGGAAGATCATAGCCAGAAAGATATTGGTTTGAGTCGGCAAATTCAAGATGTTTACATTTTGGACAACGATAATGTGGCCTTAAAGGATTAACTTCGGTGATGCCAAACATATGGGCAGCGAAGGAAGAACCAACCGAACCACGGGAACCAACCATGAATCCATCTTTGTTTGCTCTAGAAACAATTTGATTTGCAATATAATAGGTAACGGAATAGCCGTTTTTGATAATACCATCTAATTCTTTTTGTAGACGAGTCTGAATTTCTTCTGGAAGAGGATCGCCATAAAGCTTTTTAGCGTTTTCGTAACAAGTATTAGTTAAGATTTCTGGTGAACCTTCAATTACTGGAGGATGCAAAGTCTTTTGGATTGGAGAAATATTGGGGAACATATCTGCAATCTTATTGGTGTTAGTAACAACAATTTCAAAAGCTTTTTCTTTTCCTAAAAATTCAAAGGCATCGAGCATCTCTTTAGTTGAACGATAATGCTGGTCAGGGGATTCGCAGTCCTTATTTCTAATATTTAATGGATGAGGTCTTCCTCCAACCGCAGGAGCTTCAATATAAATATCGCGGATAACTTTATCTTCAGGATTAGCATAATGAACATCACCAGTAGCGACACAGGTGATGCCAAGTTCTTCAGCGCATAAAACTATATCTTTGATATATTTTTTAATTTCTTCTTCGTTATAACATTGTCCACGATTAATCAAAACCGAGTAATTAGCAGGCGGTTGAACTTCAATGAAGTCATAAAATTTCATTGCTTCTAAAAGATCTTCTTTCGATCTAGTTCTTTCAATATCAAAAACTTCACCGTTTAAACAAGCGGAGCCTAAAAGAAGATTCTTTCTTAATCTAGCAATTTCTCTTTTTGGTGTTTTTGGAACATCGGCCAAGAAATCAATATGTGATTCAGAAATGAGTTGATTTAAATCATGGAAACCGTCTTTATTCATTGCTAAACAAGTAATGTGAGAAGGTCTCATATGTTTAAGCATCGCGTTAGTGGATTTAATCTTCGCTAAATCGCTATGCTTCATGTCATAGTTTTCTTTGGTTAATCTATTAAGCATTGCTAGCCAAACTTCATTTAGTATACGAGCATCGAAATCAGCGCGGTGAGCTTCTTCTTCGTTATATGAAGTTATTCCTAAATTACGAGACAACGCTCCCAAGGTGTGTTTGCTAGCCTCTGGGAATAAATAGTGAGACAAAGAAAGCGTATCAATAGCAGGTAAAGTTAGCTTTTCTCTTCCTAAATTCTTTAAATTCTCATTAATAAAGCCATAATCGAAGGTGATGTTATGAGAGACCAAAATCGAGCCTTTCATAAATTCAAGAATGCGGTCAATCGCCTGTGCAATGGTTGGTTTATTTTTTACCATTTCGTTAGTGATTTTGGTTTTTTCCACGATTTTTGCGGGGATTTCGCATTCTGGATTAATTAAAATATCGAGGGTCTCCACTACTTGACCATGTTCAAAACGAACACCACCAAATTCGGTGATACGATCATAGCGAGTCGATAGACCAGTTGTTTCTAAGTCGAATACAACATAACTTGCACTTCTAAGCAATTCATCAGTTGGGTTTAAGGCAAATGGTAGTTCATCATTAACCATGTAAAGTTCACTACCGTAAATCATTTTGATGCCAGTAGCTTTAGCAGCGTCGCTTGCGTCAGGGAAGCCTTGAGTGACGCCGTGGTCAGTAATAGCGATTGCTGTGTGACCCATATTTTTAGCGAGTTCACAATATTTTTTAATATCGGTAACGCCATCCATGACCGACATCTTGGTATGAAGATGAAGTTCAACACGTTTTTGTTCTTCTTCGTCTTTTCTAAGTTCTGGAGGTGGTAACAAATCGATTGCCCTAGCATCTAAAACAGGTTTTCCACTATATTTGTCCAAACCAACATAGCCAGCAATTCTAGCGAACATACCATTTTTAAATGATTCAAGTTGTTCGGCACTGATGTAATCACCTTCCATAGCTTTAACATTGATTGCGCCAGTGGAATTACCAATACCAAAAGTGAGGAACGTTTTTCCGTTTCTTAACGTTCTAGTTTTATCGATTCCAAATAATTCTCCACTTATATCAACATTGCCGCTATTCTCATCAAGTAAAGATAAATCTTTAACAATTGCATATGGGATTTTATCTCGCCAGTTTTTATAGGTGGATTTGCCCTTCTTTTGATCTTTCTTCATTTGCTCAAGATTATCTTTGAGATTTTGAATATATTCTTCTTCAGCCTGACGAAGTTCTTCTTGTTCTTCTTCGACTTCCTCTCTGTCCTTGTAGTAGGAAGTTTCGCTTTCTTCTTCATTTTCTTCCTCTTCAAGAACCTTTATTGCTTTAGCTTCAATCTTCTCCAATTTCTTTTGAGAAACTGTTGGAGCGTTATCACTCACTTCGTGAATTTCTTCATCAAAATCAAAGTTATAGCAAAGGAATTCCAAGAATTCTTTATAATCTTTTACTACTTGTTCATATTCTTCTTTTTGCTTTTCGGATTTATAAACAAAAGTGATGATATCGCCTTTACCATCTAGATGAATTTCGGCTTGGTAACGATTATGACTTCGATGCCAATCGTCAAATAAACGAATCGCATCATAAACAGTAGGCTTTATCTTATAGGAAAATTGAATGGTATATGGATAGCCAATGATTGCTAAGCCATTTTGAAATTCTTCTAAAAGAGCATAGTCCCAAGGAGTGTCTTTTACGATAAACATATCGATTTGTTCATGGATGAATTGATTACGTGACACCAAATCAAAATCCAAATCAAAACGGTCAATATCTTTGATCTCTAACGAGGATAAAAAACGAACCATTTTATTATTCATTACATCACTCCTGCAATTCTAAGCACGTCCATTACGACAATCGCAATCATTAGGGCAAATAGCAAAGCTAAACCAACAAAAGAAACGATGGTTTTAACTTTGTTTGGAATCTTTTTCTTTGAAATACCTTCTACGGAAGTAACTAAAATTTGCCAACCATCAAGACCTGGGAAAGGTAGCAAATTAAATATCGCTAAGTTGATAGATATCAATCCCCAGAAATATAAATAAGTGGCAAATGCATAGTTGCCATAAAGTTGAGCACTTAAATTAAAGATACCAACGATGCCACTCATATTTTTAATTCCACCAGTAAAGAGGGAACCTATTCCTCTAAAGACAACGATTGAGGCTTCACCAAAATCAACAAATGTATTCGAAAGTCTTTGCGAGAATGGAAGCCAAATATTTTCAATCTTTAATGAAACACCAAAATCTTGAACTTTTCCATCTTTGGTCGAAAGAGTTAAATCAATACTTTTTATCGCAGTTTCATTTTCGCTTACTTGGTATTTAAAGCGGAGATTTACAGGGATATCTTCAGTTTTATAAATAAATTTCTCATTAAAATTTGGATAATAATCTGGAGCATTTTCTTCCTTGGTCCAATCTAAGAATAGATTCGATAATTCTTGGTCACTAGCGACTTTTTCTTTATCGGCGGCGACATATAAAGTTAGACATTCAGAAAGAACATTATCGTGTTTTGTTGTAACTGGATAATAAGTTAAAACGTAGTGATGCTCATTAAATACAACATTTGGATCAACAACAAAGAAACCTACGCCTTTTGGAGTGGCAAATGGTCTAACTTTTGTTTCACCATCATCAATAACTTCTTGTGATTTTGGGTAATAAATTTGTAATTTATCATTATCGCGAACCCCAGATTGATAGGCGATGCTTGTTTCACTTACCTTAGTAAAGCTAGTCGTTCTAATAATTGGGAAAGCAACATTGGAAATAAAGATAAGAGTTAACGCTAAAACAGCATTGGTAACAACGCCTGCACTGACAACAATAATCTTCTTCCATTTCTTAATGCCTTCGATTGAGCGTTCAGGTGGAACTTCGATTCCTTCTTCAAGTTGAGTGTCTTCACCATACATTGCAACATATCCGCCAAAGGGAATTGCTCTAATTGAAAAATATGTTTCGCCATTTTTGCGTTTCTTTTTTAATAAAGTTGGACCAAACCCGATTGAATATTCTTGGCAGTACACATTAAATAATTTAGCCATTGAAAGGTGACCGAGCTCATGAAGGGAAATTAAAACGGTTAACGAAACCAAAAATAGAATGATTGAAATAAGCCATTCCCACCAACTCATGCTAAAGCCGCCTTTCTAGATTTTTTATCAATCTTTTTAATTTTTCTTAATGAAGGTTTATAAACAATTGGTGTTTCATTTACGACACGCTCAACAATTTTTGCAATATCAGTAAATTTAATTTCATCTTTCAAGAAACGATTGACTGCAACTTCGTTGGCAGCATTTAAAGCAATCATTTTTGATGCGCCACTAATAAGACATTTCTTGGCTAATTCGGTACATGGATATCGTTTAGGATCATAGTTATGGAAATGACAATCTTTAAGTTCGTCAAAAGATTTCAAAGTAAGAACATCAAATTTAACTTTGCCTTCTTTCATAGCCCATTCGATTGGAGTGTGCATATCTGGCTTTCCATAATCCACGATAAGAGTGCCGTCATTTAGCTCCACCGCAGAATGAACAAGCGATTCATCGTGCATCTTAACTTCAATTTGATCTAGCGGATAATTATATAAATACCAGGCTTCGATGATTTCAAAACCCTTGTTCATCATCGTTGCACAATCGATAGTGATTTTATTACCCATCTTCCAAGTTGGATGCTTCAAAGCATCATCCTTGTTCATTTTTGCTAAATCTTCGATTGGAACATTTCTTAACGCTCCACCGGAAGCGGTAATAATAAGTTTTTTAACATCTTCTTTGTTAACTTTGGAAAGACATTTTGCTAAAGCAACATGTTCGCTATCGATTGGATATAGTTTTCCATGTCCAGTTGCAAGATATCTTGATAAAAGAGTTCCGCCTGTAACAAGCGCTTCTTTATTTGCTAAACAAAGAATTTTATTTCTTTTTAAAGCTATAACAGCAGGCTCGAGTCCGGCAAAACCTACTAAGGCATCAACGCACATATCATAATCGGCGACCTTAGTTAATTTAGCGAGGCCGTTTTTGCCACTGTAGAATTTAATGTCTTTGTATCTTTTAGCAAATCTTTTAGCTTCTTTTGTATCAATTAAATAAATATATTTAACAGATTTATTATCTTTTAAAACTTCTTCAATAAATTCACTTCTATGACCAACTGAAAAAGCAGTTAGCACGAATTCCTCATTGTTATTTTTTATAACATCGAGGCTTTGAGTGCCAATCGATCCAGATGCTCCTAAAAGTAAAACCTTCTTCATTTTAACCTCTAAATATTTTCAATAATTGGAGAGATGAAATCGATGAATGCAATCATCGCAGCGATAGATCCAGATGCGAATAGCATTGAATCGATACGGTCTAAAATTCCGCCGTGTCCTGGAAGTAAATTAGAGAAATCCTTGATTCCTTCGTTTCGTTTAATAGCGGAGAAAACGAAGTCTCCGATGTCACCCGCTAAAGGCATGACGATGGAAACCAGGACAACCCAGTAGAATTGACTTAAATCAAATCTTGGAAGAATTGGACGATGGACTAGAGCCATTATTAAAGCAAACAATGTTGAGAATAAAGTGGAAATAACAATTCCACCAACGAAGCCTTCCCAAGTCTTTTTAGGAGAGATTCTTGGATTCATTTTGTGCTTTCCAAACAAAATTCCAACAAAATAAGCACCAATATCGTTCATCATGACGCCAATCATTAAATATAAAATAAGAAGTAGTGACTCAAAATATGGGAATGATGGTAGATTGAAATAAGATGGATCTGCTAGTTTCCAAGCAGAGAATGGCGAATATCTTAAATATAAGAACGATTGAATGCCAAGGGATAAAACAATAATCATCGTCGTGAAATAGAAGACGTAATAGATAGTCATTTTTTCATTAACAAATGAAATAACAAAGAAAATCATCGCGGCTAAAATAATAAGCATCGATGATAATTCGATGTTATCGAAACCATTTGCAACAAATTCCCAAGCATCGATGGGGGTATTTTCTTTAACTAAACTCCAGTTATTTCTAAATAAAATATAGTTAACAAGTAACAAAGTTAAAGTGATGGTAATGACATAGATAGCAATTCTTAATTTACCTTGAATTTTAGTAACATGAACAAGTTCATAAGATGCTAATAGGGTGACAGCAATAATAAAAATGAAGTAAACCCAGTTTCCAAAGATGATGCAAGGAAAAGCAATAGCAGCCATCACCAAAGCAGTGATAACTCTTTTCTTTAAAGACGACTTTGTTTCGTTACTAATTTCGTTATGTTTAATTTTTTTCATTATCGAGTCCTCCATAGCGGCGGTTTCGTTTATTAAATTCCTTCATACAGTCTAAGAATGGCTCATATTTGAAATCTGGCCATTTGACTGGAGTGAAAATCATTTCAGCATAGCAAAGTTGCCATGGAAGGAAATTTGAAATTCTGACTTCACCAGAAGTTCTTACAAGTAAATCAACATTTGGTAGACCTGCTGTATAAAGATGATCTTCCATTGTTTGCTCAGTTATATCATCAATTTTTAATTTACCTTCTTGAACTTCTTTAGCAATTAATTTAGCGGCTCTTGTAAGTTCTTCTTTTCCACCATAATTTAGACAAATGTTAAAAACATTATTTTTGCAATCTTTGGTTAATTCAATTGCATTAGCGATTGTCTTTTGAGTTTTCTTAGGAAGTCTAGAAACATCTCCAGAGATCATCACTCGTGTTCCATCTTTAATTAATTTATTAATCTCTTTCTTAAAGAAAATCTCTAAATAATTGAAAAGATGGTTGATTTCAGCTTTCGGTCTCTTCCAGTTTTCAGTGGAGAAAGCATAGAAAGAAACAATATGGATATCAAATTCAATACAATAATCAAAAATTTCAATGATACGGTTGCAGGCTTCTTTATGACCAAGATGACGAGGAAGTCCTCTCTCTTTAGCCCATCTACCATTGCCGTCCATGATGAAAGCAATATGCTTAATAGGTTTATTTAAAATTACTTTTTCACTCATGCGCTATATTATACAAGCGTAGGCGCACTTAAAACAAGCGTATAGATAAAATATTCGCTAATCTTCTAAAAGAAAAGAGAGGAATTAACCTCTCTATACTGTCATGATTTCTTTTTCTTTAATAGCGAACGTATCTTCAATTTGTTTCATTGTTTCATCAACAACTTTTTGTAGATCATCTTGGACACGTTCTTTGTAATCATCGGTCATATCATCGGCATCTTTGACAAAGTCGACATATTCACGACGAACATTTCTAGCAGCCACTTTAGCTTCTTCAGACATCGCTTTTGCTTTCTTAACCATTTCACGTCTTGTGTCTTCGGTTAGTGGAGCGACAGTGATGCGAATCGAATCGCCTTCGTTAACAGGATTTACTCCAAGATTTGCGGCAGCGATAGCAGCAACAATAGCTTTAACGTCACCCTTATCATATGGCTTAATTAAAAGCTGTCTTGGTTCAGGTGAAGAGATTGATGAGATTTGATTAATTGCAATCTTATCTCCATAATATTCACACTCAACTCGATCAAGCATTGCTGGAGAAGCTCTTCCAGTTCTTAATGTTGTTAATTCATTAGCAAGTGAGGTGACACATTTCGCTAATCTTTCTTTAGCTTCTAAGACAATTTCATCCATAATTTTTATCCTTTCTTAACGATAGTTCCTAAGCGTTCACCACGAGCAACTTTAGCAAAATTATCCGTGTTTTGCGCGTTAAATACACAAACATCGATATCTTTATCCTTGAGCATTTCGACCGCTGTGAGGTCCATGACTTTTAAGTTCTTTTCGATGATTGTGGAACAGTTAACTTCTTTATAAAGTTTGGCGTTTTTATTATAGCGTGGGTCGTCATCATAAATGCCATCAACACCGTTTTTACCGATGAGAATAGCTTCACAATTAGTTTCAATTGCTCTTAAAGTTGCACATGTATCAGTAGTGAAAAGTGGCTTACCAGTTCCACCGCCAAAGATGACAACATAACCTTTATTTAAATATTCATCAGCGAGTTCTTTAGAATATGTTTCGGTGAATTCTTCCATCTTAATCGCAGATAAGACCACCGCATTTGTGCCTAATTTTTTAAGCGTTTCTCTTAATGCAAAAGAATTAATGACGGTACCTAACATTCCCATATAATCGCCAGTAATACGGTCGAAGCCCATCTTTTCAGCAGCTCCACCACGACAAATATTTCCGGCACCAACGACGACTGTAACTTGTACGCCCTCATCAGCGATTGCTTTTAAAGAGCGGCAAGTATTTAAAAGAGCCTCACTATCTAAAATACCTTTGGTCGAATCTCCAGAGAGAGCTTCTCCAGAGAGCTTAACTAAGATTCTTTTATACATAGCGGGGCTCCTTAAATTAATTATTTAATTTCTTTCATGACTTCTTCAGCGAAGTTGTCTTGACGTTTTTCAATACCTTCACCGACAGCATATCTCACGAATTTAACAACGGTGTTGCCTTTTTCTTTTAAGACTTGAGCAACGCTCTTTTCACCATCTAACAAATAGGTTTGAGATAAGAGAATCGATTCAGATAAGATCTTTTTAACTTTACCAGCAACGATGCCTTGGAGCATTTGTTCTGGTTTACCAGCTAATTTTGGATCAGCCTTTGCAGTTTCTAAAGCAATAGCTTTTTCGTGTTCGATAACATCAGCTGGAATATCGGATTCACTAACGTATTTAGGAGCGTTAGCGGCGATATGCATTGCTAAACCTTTAGCAAGTTCAGCATCTTCTTTTTCAAGAAGGACTAAGGTAGCAATCTTTCCACCCATATGGATGTAAGAACCGAAACCTTGAGCAGCGCTTTTCTTAACGATATCGAAACGACGATAATCTAATTTTTCACCCATCGAAACAGTCGCATCGGTGAATAAGGATTGAGTAACTTCTTTAGCTTCTTCGATTGATTTGGAACCAGCTTTGAGAGTTGCTTCCATTGTATCATCGACGAGTCTGTGGAATTTTTCGCCTTTAGAGACAAAGTCTGTTTCACAGTTGACTTCAGCGATGATTGCGGTATCGCCTTTAACGATAACACCAGCTAAACCTTCGGCAGCAATTCTTGAAGCCTTAGCTTGAGCTTTAGCGATGCCTTTTTCTCTTAACCAGTCGATAGCCTTGTCAACATCAGAATTTGATGCTTCGAGGGCTCTTTTACAATCCATCATACCAGCACCGGTACGATCGCGTAATTCTTTAATAAGTTCAATCATGCTGGCCATAATTATTTAGCCTCTTCTTCTTTGGCAGCTTCTTTCTTTTCTGGAGCTTTCTTAGCAGGAGCTTTTTTGGCAGCTGGTTTTTCTTCAGCTTTCTTTTCTTCTACTGGTTTTTCTTCAGCTTTTGCTTCAGGTTTTGCTTCGGCTGCTTTAGCAGCTTCTCTTGCTGCTTCTTTTTGTTTACGGAAAGCTTGCATCTTTTCGTAACGTTCTTGTTTTTCTTGGCGAGCTTTACGAATAGCTGCTAATCTTTCAGCATTTTCTTTATCAGCTTGACGGATAGCATCCTTCATTGTGGCTTCTTCACCTTCGTCTTTTGTATAAGCAACTTCGGTGATACCACCCTTAGATTCGACAACAGCGTCTGCTAAGGTTGTGATAATGACTTTGACAGAGCGAACTGCATCGTCATTGCCTGGGATGACGTAGTCAAGAACATCTGGATCAGAATTTGAATCAGCGATACCGAAGACTGGAATATTTAATTTATGAGCTTCGGCAACAGCATTGTGTTCAATAGTTGGATCGCAAACGACAACTGCGTTTGGAACCTTTCTCATTTCTTTAATACCAGATAAGTTTTTAGCTAATTTATCTTTTTCTTTCTTTAGAAGAGCAACTTCCTTCTTTGGAAGACGGTCGAATGTTCCATCTGTTTCTTGAGCTTCGAGTTCTTTTAGACGACGAATTCTTGATTGAATGGTCTTGAAGTTGGTAAGTGTACCACCTAACCAACGGTTAGTGATATAGAACGAACCACTTCTTAAGGCTTGTTCTTCAACGATAGCTTTGGTTTGTGGTTTGATACCGACAAATAAAACTTTACCGTTTTCATCGACGATTTTCTTTAAAGCAAGATATGCTTCTCCGAGTTTTTCCGCCGACTTATTTAAATCGATTATGTAGATTCCATTACGGGCACCGTAGATGTATTTGCCCATTTTTGGATTCCATTTGCGGGTGTTATGTCCAAAGTGGACTCCACCTTCGAGTAATTTGCGGATGGTAATAATTGGTGCGTTTTCATCATGCATTACCATTTGCATGACATCGCCTTTTTCCTCTGCGACTTCAGCAGTAGGGGCGACAGTTTTTTGTTCTTCGTTCATTAATGAACCTCCATTTGTTTTAGCCTCCATTGTTTCTAACAACATCCCCCACTATCGACCCCTTGGTCATGGGACTAGGATGTTGAATCCACAATGTGCGTTATCTCTTTTCTATATAAAAAGAGTGCTTGTATAATAACACTCTTCTTAGCTTTAGACAAATAGTTTTTACTATTTAAGATTGTTCGCTTACTTCGGTTACTTCCGGTAATTCAAGTTTTATCTTGTTATAATCACCAAATGTTCCAGTCATATGAGCGGTAAGATTATCTGTGGCATCAGTATTAATTGATGTGAAGTCAAAATCATATGAAACTGGTAAGTTTTTGTTAAATTTTACATTGCATTTGCTAATGCGAATTTCTTTAAGACCTAGATGGTATTCGTGTTCGACCTTGTAAGTATATTGCTCAGAATAATATGAATTTGTTTTTGAATTGAATTCAAATTCTTCAAAAGGGAATTCAAATAACGCCAAATCGAGATAAATGGTTTCAATGTAATCTTTTCCACTTTGTTTTTGCCACGCACCTTCTCGCTTCATATATAGTTCATACTCAGCACATTCGTCTTCATCAATTTTTATAAAATTGTAATATCCTTCAATAGTATAAACTTCATCGTTTATAAGAACTAGATTACCTTCCTCATCAGGAACGACATTCGCATATTTTTGAATAGCGTGGATTTTTCCCGAATCCATTTCCATTTCCTCACTGCAACGGACAATCTCACTACCATCCTTAAGTTT
Organism: uncultured Erysipelotrichaceae bacterium; assembly: GCA_902768335.1. Classification (GTDB taxonomy): domain Bacteria; phylum Bacillota_I; class Bacilli_A; order RFN20; family CAG-826; genus Fiminaster. Next base: position 21,453 of record CACXKR010000012.1, on the reverse strand, counting down.
AATCGTTTGGGTTACCTTATGTGAGAAATTAGTGTGTAGCGAAAAGTTCTCTGGTTCAAAGACAGCATTCCAATCCTTCACGTTAACGATATTAGGATCTTTTCTCTTTGCTTTTCCGCCTGAACCAAAGCTTCCGTCACAACCAGCAAGAATCAGCGGAGCAACAACTAAAAACGGCAAAAAAGATTTGTGTTTCATAAATATTTCCTCAACAAAATATTAACTTAATGTATTAAGAAAAACAAAAATTATTTTTTAGCACGAGGATGATGAGCAATAAACTGAGACTTCATCGCTTCCTCTGTGACATGAGTATAAACCTGAGTTGCATCAAGAGAAGCGTGGCCTAATAATTCTTGGATGACGCGAAGGTCCGCTCCACCTTCAAGAAGATGAGTAGCGATTGAATGTCTAAAGATGTGTGGATGTAAGCCATAATTACAACCAGTTAATTTTTCAATATTCTTTAATACATATTCGAGTCCACGAGTTGTCATTTGCTTGCCTTGGTCATTTAAAATTAGGTAATCACTATTGAATGACATTTTGTTTTTTGCAAGCAAAGTTGGGCGACAATTTTTAATGTAATCTTCAAGCGTTTTCGCTGCACTTCTTGAATATAATACGATTCTTTCTTTATTTCCTTTGCCTAAAATTCGAATCGATCTTTGACGAGGATTGATGTCGTGAAGTTTGATATTTACAAATTCAGAAGCACGTACACCGGTGGCATATAAAAGCTCGAGAATGATTTGATCACGAAGCATGAGGTGATCGCTTCGTTCTCTATTTCTTTCAAACAAAGTATCGATTTGTTCTATATATAAAGCATTTGGATAACGAATTTCTTTTTTTGGAGAATTAACAAAGATGAAACTATTTTCGTGAATATAACCTTTATTAACTAGGAAAGAGAAATAATGTCGAAAGCAAGATAGCCTACGACAAAGCGTTCTTTTCGAAATACCATTTGAAAGTTGCACTGATAAATAATTACGAATAATATGTAAATCAACATCATCGATATCGACACCTTCTGCAAAGATAAATAAATAAAAACTCTCAATATCTCTTTCGTACGAAACAATGGTTTTGTCTGAATAATTGAGATTATATTTTAGGTAATCTTTAAATTCTTGGATTTCCTTAATTTGCATATTTCATCCATTCATCAATTAATTGTATAGATTTAGTCGCACATTCTTCATGATTATGTTTGTTCGCTCCATAAAGAATTCCATAATTCGCGTTCATTGGAGAGAAGTTTTTCACGTCGCCATGAATTATATAATTATGAAGTGAGCCAAGCATGGTGTTTATTGGTAGATCAGGTAATTTCTTATTTTCTAAATAAGCATCAAGATAAATCGCTGCTAAAATACCCATCGCAGCGGATTCAACATAACCTTCTACACCGGTGAGTTGTCCCGCTAAAAATAGATTCTTTTTATTTTTAAAAGACATGTTTTCGTTTAGTGCTAAAGGCGAACAAATATAAGTATTCCTATGCATCAAGCCATAACGGACAAATTCAGCATTTTCAAGTCCTGGAATCATTCTAAAAACTCGCTTTTGTTCACTGTAGGTTAGGTTAGTTTGAAAACCGACAATGTTATATAAATCGCCATGGAGATTATCTTGTCTTAATTGAATGACAGCATGGAACTTTTCTCGACCTTCTAGCTGAAGTCCTTTTGGTTTCATCGGACCATATCTTAAAGTATCTTTCCCGCGTTTAGCCATAACCTCAATTGGCATACAGCCTTCAAAATAGGCTTTATCAAATTCGTGAACTTTCGCTACTTCCGCATTGATTAAAGCATCGTAGAACTTATCGTATTGTTCAATGGAAAATGGACAATTAATGTAACTATCGTCGCCTTGATCATAACGAGCTTTCTTGTAAGCGATGCTCATATCGATTGAATCTTTCTTTACGATAGGTGCGCTAGCGTCAAAAAAGAAGAGAGATTCTTTGCCGACTAATGAAGCTAAATATTTTGCTAAAGGTTCACTAGTTAAAGGTCCAGTAGCAACTATTGTTGGTTCATTATTAAGGGTTTCAACATCTTCTTCGTGAATTATTAAATTTGGAAAATCTTTAAGAATTGCGGTTATTTTCTTAGCAAATTGATTTCGATCAACGCTTAAAGCATTGCCGCTTGGAACGCTTGTTTCACTAGCAACTTTCATCGTTAATGAGTCCATGTGCCTCATCTCTTCTTTAAGTAAACCGCAAGCATTGTCTAAGCGATTTGATTTTAAAGAATTAGAACAAACCAGTTCTCCAAAATAAGGAGTAACGTGAGCGGGTGTCATCTTTGAAGGCCGCTTTTCGTAAAGGTGAACTTCATATCCTTTTTTAAGCAAACAATAGCAAGCTTCAACACCTGCTAAACCACCACCGATGACATTTACCTTTTTCATGTGTGATAAGTATAACAAAAAAGTAAGCCATATGCTTACTCATTTGTCTATTTTTTTCGAATCGGTTCAATGTGATGACATTTTGGGTAATTTGAACATCCTAAGAATGTCTTTTTACCATGTCGTCTTTCGACGAGTTCACCACCGCACTCTGGACAAACTAATCCAGAATGCTTATGTTCAACCTTGACCTCTTCATCGTTTCTAACATAATCGCATTTTGGATAACCTGAACAAGCGATGAATTTTTTGTGTTTCTTATTAATTCTATAGACTAGAGGTCTACCACATTTTGGACAACGTTCACCAGTAAGTTCAAGTTCTTCCTTTTCACGATAATTGCAGTCTGGGTAATTTGAACAACCAACGAATTCACCATAACGTGATTTCTTTTTAACTAATGGTGCACCGCAGATCGGGCAATTTCTTCCGACTTCTTCGTCTTCGTCTGTGTACATTATTTTATATGCATCATCAACTTCTTTCATGAATTTTTTATAAAATTCAGTAAGAGTTTTGAGTCTTGAAATTTCGCCTTCTTGAATCTTGTCTAACTCATTTTCCATTTGAGCGGTGTATTTAACATCGACGAAATTAGGAAAATATTTGTTTAAGACATAGGCGGTTCGTTTTCCAACATCAGTCGATATGATTGAACCTTTAACGGATTCAACATATTTTCTTTTTAATAAAGTTGAAATAGTCGATGCATATGTAGATGGGCGGCCAATCTTCTTTTCTTCCATAAGCTTAACGATTCTAGCTTCAGTATAGTAAGCAGGTGGCTCAGTCATTTTCTTTTCATTATTGACTTTTGAAACATCAAATTCGTCACCTTCATTTAAAATTGGAAGTGAAAATTCTTCGCTAGTTTCACTCTTGTTTAATCTAGTATAACCATCAAAGATGGTTGAATGACCTTCGCATTTAAATACAACTCCACCGCAATCAAACAAAACGGTTTGAACAGCTTCTTTCTTTGGAGCCATTAATGATCCGACCGCTCTTTCATAAATTAACTTATATAGTTTATAAAGGTCTGGACTGACATAAGGTCTAATAGATTCAGGAGTTGTATGGTTGCTTGTAGGACGAATAGCTTCGTGAGCGTTTTGCGCGCCAGCAACTTTAACAACTTTTCGCTTTCCGCAATATTCTTTACCAAATTTTTCTTCGATAAAGGCTTCGGCACGAGCAACGAAAGTATCAGATAAATAAGTTGAATCAGTACGGATATAGGTGATTAAACCTGTATGTTCACCTTTAATTTGAACGCCTTCATATAACTCTTGTGCTAAACGTGATGTCTTGGAAGTTGAAAAATGATAAACATTATATGCTTCTTGTTGAAGGGTCGATGTTGTAAAGGCTGGTTTTGATTCAATTAATTTATGAGATTTTTTCACCGAAATAACTTTGGCTTTATCAGATAAAGAAGAGAGGATTTTATTCACATTTTCTTCATCATCAAGTTTCTTTATATCACCAAAATAATCAAAGTTTGCAGTGATTTTTCTTTTATTTATTATTAATTCAATATTAATAGTCCAATATGGAGTAGGAACGAAATTAGCGATTTCTTCATCATGTTCGGTGATAAGTTTTAAAGTCGCTGATTGGACGCGCCCAGCCGATCTAGACTTGATCGTTTTTTGAATGATGTTTGAAAGTTTAAAACCGATGATACGATCGATAATTCTTCTTGTTTCTTGAGAGTTAACGAGATTCATATCGATGGTTCTAGGATTTTTCATTGCTTCTGAAATCGATACGCGTGTAATTTCATGGAATTCAAGGCGTTTAGTTGTCTCAACTGGTAGATCTAAAATCTGCGTTAAATGCCAGGCGATAGCTTCTCCTTCACGATCAGGGTCGGTTGCAAGATAGATGTCGCTCGCTTTACGAGCGGCTTCTTTAAGTTCGCTGACAACTTTGCGCTTATTACTCACCACAACATATGATGGTTTAAAGTCATTTTTTAGGTCAACACCAAAGCCTCCCTTTCCACTTGTGGAAAGGTCACGCACGTGCCCAACCGTAGCAAGGACTTCGTATCCCTGGCCGAGATAGCGAGAGATTGTGTGACATTTATTTGGGGATTCGACGATTACAAGCTTCATAAACTGCAACATACTATAGACACATAGACTAGCCTTGTCAAAGCCGTTTTTTTCTTAAAGATATACTTTAACTTTTTTTCATATTTCGAAAATTGGTTTGTTTTTCTTTAAACCTAAGTATTCAAGGATGTCATCACCGCTTTCTATGATTTCAGCACCATCTTTAATTAACTCATTGCAGAACGAATATTTTCCGATTTGATGAGGTATGGTGAAGACTGGTTTATTTACTGATAAAGCGTAGTTGACTGTTATTGAAGTACCAGAACGCGCGAATGCCTCTGTTACGAGCACACCACGTGATAAAGCATTGATTAATCTATTTCGAAAAGGAAAATTTGTTTGTGATGGGACGCTTTTATCGGGGTATTCGGAAACAATTAATCCTTTTTCTTTTATATGGTCATAGATTTCTTGATTGTCTTCAGGATAACAATAGTTGATTCCAGAACCTAAAACAGCAATTGTCTTTCCTCTATCGTTTAAGCACTGCATATGGGCTATAGCATCTATTCCTCTTGCTAAACCAGAAACGATGATCATATCTTTATCGATTTCTTTAACTAATTTCTTAGTTGCCTCAATTCCATATTTGGTCGGCTTTCGAGTTCCGATCACCGCAATCGCTTTCGATAATTCTTTGAGTAGCGATATATTCCCCTGATAGAAAAGGACAATCGGTGGGCACCAACAATTCTTTAATTCATCAGGATAATCCTCATCGAGTATGGTGAGGGCTTTAGAATTAAAGTTTGGTAGCTTTGGATCACTTTCGCCAAATTCTTCTTCAATTGTTTTGTGGTTAGCAAGAAAATCTCGCATCAAATGGTAGTCGCCATTAAATCTAAGGGCGATGTAAATTAACATTTCTCTAGCATTCATAGTTTTGCCTCCACAAACTTAATACTGAGAAAAATCGAAAAAAGTGTGAAAATTTTTAAAAAAGATGGTTGCCCATCTATTCAATATCGAACAAAGACATCTGGGAAGCCCGATAAACGGGCTTATATGAGAAACGATGCACATCTTTTATTGGGCCATATTTTTTAATTGCGTCCATGTGCTTCTTAGTTCCATAACCCTTGTGTTCATCAAAACCGTATTCAGGATATTTCTTCGCTAAATCGTTCATCATATGGTCTCGAGTGACTTTAGCTATTATCGATGCAGCGGCGATTGGTAGTGCCTTAGCGTCACCTTTAATAATATCTATTACCATCGTTTTTTGATTTTCTAATTTCATCGCATCAGTGAGAATAAGGTCAAAATCATGATTCAAATTCTTGATTGCTTCTTTCATTGCGACTTTAGTTGCTTCATAGATGTTTATCTCGTCGATTGTTTTAGCGTCCACGATTCCAACGCCTATCGCAAGAGCGTTTTCTTTTATGACTTTGTAGAGCTCTTCTCGTTTCTTTTCACTTATTTGTTTCGAATCATTTATTTCTTTATTTATATACGTGCGCGCGAAAATCACGGCCGCGGCGACAACTGGTCCAGCGAGTGGTCCACGTCCTGCTTCATCCACTCCAACAATCAGTTTTACTTTGTCTGAGTAGAATTGTTCTTGATACGATAAACCGTTAGATTGTTTCAAAACTAATTTGTCCTAAAATACCGTTTTTTAATTCATTTAAGAAGACTTTGTGGGCTTTATTGATATCTAAACCATCCTTGCTAAAATAGCCTCTTCTTTTCGCTATAAGAGAGAAGTTTTCATCGTTAGAAAGAATTAAATTAAGATAGTCGAATCTTCGACACAAATTGTCTTTATAATTTTCTTTTAAGTAATTAAAAGAGTAGTTTGCAAGTTCGTCTAAAGGAAGAATTTCTTCATTGATTGAACCAACAAGTGCAAGGTTTAAAGCGACATTTTTGTCTTCGTAGTTAGATGGTAAAATTCCCGGAGTATCTAATAGTTGGAAGCGATCGCTAACTTTGATCCATTGTTGTGCTTTAGTGTGGCCTGGCTTATTTTGAACACTGGCCGCGTTTCGTTTTGCAATCTTATTAATCAAAGTTGATTTCCCAACATTAGGAATACCTATTATCATGGCGCGAATAGGTTGCGCTTTCATGCCTTTGGCAACTAATTTATTATTCTTTTCTTCGCCAAGTTTTTCGGCGGATTTAATGATATTTTTAATATCTTTATCTTTATTTAAGTCTGCAAATATTGCTTCAAATCCCTCACTTCTAAAATGAGATATCCACTTTTCAGTAATTTTTGAATCTGCCAAATCGTTCTTTGTAAGCACCACTAATCGCTTTTTATTTTGTGAGAGTTTAAAAAGAATGGGATTACGACTTGAAAAAGGAATCCTTGCATCGAGAAGTTCAATAACTAAATCAACTATTTTGATTCTTTCCTCGATATCGTTTTGAGCCTTTTTCATATGGCCCGGATACCAATGAATCTGTTTCATTAGAAAAACCTCGGCCAAGAATAATTAACATCAGTTGGGACATATTTACCTTCACTGACGTTGTAAACGATTTTACATTTAGCAACTAACGCTATCGTTTTAGCTTCAATATTAGATTTGGTGATCGGACCATTTTGCCTTGAGTCACTCGAATTAGCGCGATTATCACCCATCACAAAATACTCATTTTCATTAAGGGTTGTTGGTTGACCATAAATAGCAGGATAATCTCCCGCACTAATATTAGTGAATGACTGGTCGATTACCTCATAATCATTTGTGCTTGAGTTCAATATGTGAAGAACACCGTTTCCTTCATTACCGGCACCTGTGGTATCGATATAAAAAGTTTCACCAGGTAAAACGATGACACGTTTAATCTTATCGGAATAATCAGAGTCACTATATTTACAAACTACAATATCAAAACGCTTAATACTATCGATTGCATTTTGATGACAATCACCAATGACAAAGTCAACTCCAGTAGCACCATCGAGTGCTCTTTTCTCTTCGTTAAATGGAATTCCTTTAGCATCTTTAGCGTCAGCATTTAAAGTTGGCCACATTGATTGGCCATTAACCCAGTAAGCTGAAAAATAAGTTTTTTGGAACCAAATAAATGCTGAAAAACAAACCGCTAAAATCAAAGCGATAACATATAAAGCGAAAACAAGCTTATCAACAAAAGCTCTAAAAGGCGTTACAGGTTTTTTAGTATTAACTTCGCTCATATACACAATTATAGTAGAAAAGTTTCAAAACTAAAGTTTTATTTCCGTTCTAAGTAAGTAAAGAAAAAACCCAACGAGTGGGTTTAATCTTTCTAAGTATCTCTTATTAAAGAACTTCTTTAATACGAGCGGCTTTGCCAGAACGTTTGCGTAAATAGGTAATTCTACTACGACGAACTTTACCACGTTTCACGAGTTCGATCTTAGAGATGACTGGTGAATGGATTGGGAAAGTTCTTTCAACACCGACACCTGAAGAAATTTTTCTAACAGTGAAGGTTTCGCTGACACCGGAGCCGCGGCGTTGCATAACGACGCCTTGGAAGACTTGGATACGTTCTTTGTTGTTTTCGATAATTCTCACGTAAACTTTAACAGTATCACCAGAAGAGAATTCTGGGACATCTTTCTTAAGTTGACGAGTAGTAACTTCGTTAACGATATTTGTGTTCATGTCTTTTCCTCCTTCTTACAAGTATTTACTCGGTACGTTCATATCATGACTTGAAAGCGGGACGTCCTGAGCGAGTTTTTAAACTCGCATGAAAGATATTAACAAATCTATATAATAGGTGCAAGAAAATTATTTCAGGTGGTGTTAAGTAAAAGTACTTGACACATCTATATAACAAGTTATAATAGTTGGCGGTAAAAAGGAGATTACAAATATGTCAGTTAAAATTAGACTTACCAGAATTGGTCGTCATAAAGAAGCTATCTACCGTGTTGTTGTCGCGGATTCTAGATTCGCTAGAGACGGTCGTTATGTCGAACAAATCGGTTACTTCGATCCAGCAAAAGGTGAAGAAAATGCCGATATTAATGTCGAAGCAGCATTAAAGTGGCTTCAAAAAGGTGCTCAACCAAGTGATTCGATTCGTACATTATTCACCAAAAAGGGCATCATGCAAAAATACGCTGAATCAAAGAAGGTTTCTAAATAATGGATTACGAAAAGATCATTCATACAATTGTCGATCCTTTCTTAATCAATCCTGAAGCTTTGATGGTTCGTGAACTTCCTAGCGATAACGAAAAAGATGTTAGATTATTAATCTGCACCGAAAGCGAAGACACTGCTAGACTCATCGGCAAAAAAGGAATGGTTGCATCCGCATTGCGTGAACTCATCTCCGTTGCTGGTAAAAACGAAAACAAACATATTCATCTAAGTTTCGAATCCTTTGATGAAGAAAAATAAGAATGGATTTTTTAACAGTCGGAACTATTGTTAGAACAGTTGGTTTAAAAGGCGAAGTTAAAGTCTATCCATCAACCCATTTTCGTGACTCTCGATTTTCAAAAGGGAGCCACGTTTTTTTACTCGACGAAAACAAGAATATCGTTGAAGACTTACTTATAGTAAAGCATGCTAAAAATGGTGACTGTGATAACCTCATTTTCGAAGGTTTCGATACGATTGAAAAAGTCGAGAAATTCGTTCATCAAGATCTGTTTGTTAAAAAAGATATTTCCTTTCTAAAAAAGGGCGAATTCTTTTATTCCGATCTTGTTGGAATGGAAGTATATTTCGATAATGGTTCATTAATCGGAAAAGTAGAAAAAATTGAAGAATATACAAGTTATTCGACTTTAAGAATTAAGCATTCCCCAAAAGATGTTCTAATTCCATTTGTGAAAGCTTTTATCAAATCCGTTTCTCTAGAAGAAAAGAAAATTGTTGTAAATTATATTGAAGGTTTATTATGAGAATAACGATTTTAACTTTGTTTCCTGAAATGTTTGATGGGTTTTTAACGAACTCAATTATTAAACGCGCAATTGGAAAGAAAGTTGTTGAAGTTAAGATTGTAAATATTCGCGATTATACCCTTGATAAATATGGTCGAGTCGACACTCCTCCAATTGGCGGCGGAGCTGGCTTAATAATGAAATGTCAGCCAATTGTCGACGCTTTAAAAAACAACGCAAAACCTGACTCTTTCAAAATTCTTTTATCCCCGAAAGGAAAGCAATATCGTCAGCAAAACGCGGTTAAATTAGCAAAATTAAACGATATTGTCTTAGTGTGCGGACACTATGAAGGAGTCGATGAAAGAGTTAACAATTATGTTGATGAACTCATCTCAATAGGCGACTATGTTTTGACCGGTGGAGAACTTGGAGCTATGGTCATTGCTGATTCAGTAATTAGATTACTCGATGGAGCAATTACTGACGCTTCACTAGAAGAAGAAACTTTTTCAGATGATTTGTTAGAATATCCTCAATATACTGAACCAAAAGAATTTGAAGGCAAAAAAGTTCCAGATATTCTTTACACTGGTAATCACGAGGCAATTAATAAATATCGCCGAAAAGAAAGTCTTAAAATTACAAGAGAAAATCGACCTGATTTGTTCGATAAACACATAAAAACAAAACAAGATTTAAAACTTCTAAAAGAAATTGATGAAGGCGTAGATGAACCAAAATGGTATATCGACGCACTTGAAAAAGGCAAAAAATTTACAAAGTAAAAGGCGCTCAATCGAGCACCTTTTTTACATCATTCCTCCAGGAGGGAAGCCCATGCCAGGCGGCATTCTTCCTGTTTTTTTATATTGTTGCATCTTCTTCATCATTTCGAGCATTGATTCGTAGCGTTTCAATAAACGATTGATATCTGCATTAGTCTTTCCACAACCTTTAGCAATTCTAACCTTCCGTGAATTCTTTAAAACTTCCGGATTTTCTCTTTCATATGGAGTCATGGAATTTATAATAGCCTCAAAGTTTTTCATTTCCTTTTCACCGGCTTCTTTTTGTTCTTCCGTAATCTTAGGCATACCAGGAATAAGTTTTAATAAACCGCCAAGCGAACCCATTTTTTGAATTCTTTTCATTTGCTTAAGTAAATCATCGAGAGTAAATTTACCCGACATCATCGCCTCAGCATCTTTTCTCGCTTCCTTTTCATCGATTTCTTCTTGGACTTTCTCAACCAAGGTGACTAAGTCACCCATTCCAAGAATTCGGTCTGCCATACGGTCAGGATGGAAAACATCTAAATCAGTTAATTTTTCGCCTGTACCTGCAAACTTAATTGGAACACCTGTTAGATGTTTGATTGATAAAGCGGAACCACCACGAGCATCGCCATCAAGTTTGGACATAATGATACCAGTGAGTTGAAGCGATTCATTAAATGCTTTTGCCACATTGATCGCATCTTGGCCAGACATGGCATCAACAAGAAGCAAAATTTCGTTTGGATTAACATTATCTGAAATATTATTTAACTCTTTCATCAAAGGTTCATCGATTTGTAATCGACCAGCAGTATCGATGATGAGCACATCAAAATGATCGTTATAGGCTTTTTCTTTTGCTTTCTTAGCGATTTCGACTGGCGAAACACCGGTTCCCATTGTAAAAACAGGAACATCGATTTGTTTACCGATTTGTTCCAATTGATCAATAGCGGCTGGACGATAAACATCAGCAGCGGCAAGCAAAACTTTTTTGGCAAGCTTGCGTTTCATTAAATTAGCAAGTTTACCAGCGGAAGTAGTTTTACCAGTTCCTTGTAGACCAACGAGCATAATAATTGTTGGTTTATTTTTCTCGTAAGTAAGTTCACTATCGCCTGAACCTAAAAGTTCAGTTAATTCATCGTGAACAATTTTAACAACCATTTGGGATGGATTAAGTTTTGTATAAACCTCCGCACCAATGGCTTTTTGTTTTACTTGTTCAACAAATTCTTTAACAACTTTAAAATTAACGTCAGCTTCTAGAAGAGCAATGCGGACTTCTTTGAGCATATCGTCCATATTAGCTTCAGTTAATCTAGATTGACCTCTAACCTTTTTTAAGATTCTTTGAAATTTTTCACTCAAGGACTCAAATGCCATCTTTTATTCTCTCCTCTAACTCTTCGATAATCTTCTTGTTTTCAGGGGTTTTAAACTCATCAAAAGCTTTGCAAATCCCTAGTTTTTTTTCAAATTGCTCAAGTTTTTTTGTTGATTGCTTTATTGCATCAGATACCGCGGTTCGACTGATTTTTCTTAGTTCAGAAATTTCACTTAGCGACAAATCGCAATAGTAATAATCGGACATGATGTCGAATTGCGAATTTGTCAAAAGTCGACCATAAATGTCGAGTAAACGATTTATCTTTTCAACTTTCTTAACATCACTCATATCTATTTTGCTAAACAGAGTCCATATAGATATTTATCTAAATCAAACTCTTCTAAATCTTCCATTTTTTCACCAAGGCCGATAAAACGAACAGGTATGCCAAGTTCATCTCTAATCGCTAAAATGATTCCACCTTTAGATGTTCCGTCCATTTTAGTGATAACAATGCCGGTAAGTTTGATACAATCAAGGAATTGTTTTGCTTGCAAAACACCGTTTTGTCCTGTGGTCGCATCAATAACTAGGAACGCTTCATGTGGAGCGTTTGGAATCTCTTTTGAAATAACACGCGAAATCTTGGCGAGTTCATTCATTAAATTAGTTTTGTTTTGTAATCTACCAGCAGTATCAACAATCAATAAATCGATACCTTCTTCTTTAGCGCGTCTTGCACCTTCAAATGCGACGCTGGCAGGATCAGATTCCGGTTTTCCAACGACGATTGGACAATTTAAGCGCTTTGCCCAAATTGATAATTGCTCCACCGCTCCTGCTCTAAAAGTATCAGCGGCACAAAGCATAACTTTTTTGCCTTTATTAATATAGCGATAGGCCAATTTGGCGATTGAAGTAGTTTTACCAACTCCATTAACACCAGCAACAAGTAAAACAGTCGGGCCACCATTAACAAAACTGATTTCATTAGTGATATCTCCACCTTTAGTTGCATAGCCGATAAACATTTTATCAACGACAAGTTCGTTTATAGCGGTTGGTTCTTTAATACCTTCACTTTTACTTTCTTCAATCACTTCTTCAATGATTCTTAAAGTCAATGAAACACCAACGTCTGCTTCGATAAGAATTTCTTCAAGTTGCTCAAAATATTCTTGATTAACTTCTTTGTAGCGTCTAGAAAGTTCGTCGAGTTTATTAGCAAAGTTTTCACGAGATTTTGTCATGCCTGAAACATATGTTTCAGTCTCCTTAACATTTTTCTTTGCGATCTTTTCTTTAAGAAACTTAAATAAACCCATTATTTACCTGCTTCCTTTTCTAACGCAGCTTTAGCCGCCATTTGTTCAGCCTGTTTTTTAGTTGAACCTTCGCCAACTCCAAGTTCCATTCCATCGAATACAACACGGACGACGAAATGTCTATCGTGAGATGGACCAGTTTCAGAGATAACTTCATAGCTTACCGATTCGCGATGTTCAGCTTGCATTTCTTCTTGAAGTTTCGATTTATAATCAGTTGAATCTTCGATGTTGTAGTTTTTGATGATATTAATGAAAATATCAATAAGTAGTTTACGAGCAACTTCAAATCCTTGATCGAGATAAAGTGCTCCAAAGAACGCTTCGAAAACATCTTCCAAAAGATGGTTTGCTTTTGAAATGTCTCCCGAGAATGAGTTGCCGACTCTAATATAATTAGGGAAACCATATTTTCTTGCAAGATCAGCAAGAGAATTTGTAGACACCAAATTTGATTTCATTTTTGTAAGCGGGCCTTGCGTCATTTCAGGACGCGCACCAAAAGAAACTTCGGAAACAACTAAACCAATAACTGAATCACCTAAAAATTCCATTCTTTCATAATCGTGATGTTTAGTGTTCGCATCCGCGTTATAGGAAGAATGTGTAAAAGCAGTTTCATATAATGAAATATGCTTTGGTTTGATGTTTAGTTTTTCTAAAAGTTCACTTACAGGTCTCATAATTTCAAATTCTCTTTAATTTTTTTGACTGTTTGCTTTTTAGCAGAAGTATATGCAACATTGAGTGAACCATAGAAAGATTCTTCATCAGCGTTTCCGTGCGCTTTAACAGCAACTTTATTAACACCAACAAGAAGAGCTCCTCCAACACGTTTATAATTCATTGTCTCAAGCATACCTTTCATGCCTTTACGAGCAAACAAATAACCTAATTTTGATCTAAATGATGATGTGAAAGCTTCTTTCATTAATCCGCCCATCATCTTCGCCATACCTTCACTTCCTTTAAGGAAGACATTTCCAGTGAAACCATCAAAAACAACGACATCTGCACTGCCTGATAAAACGTCTCTAGCTTCCATATATCCTTTAAAGTTCTTTTCATTTTTTAAAAGAGCATAAGTTTCTTTGGAAAGAGTATTACCTTTACCTTCCTCGGTTCCGTTACAAATTAGATAAACATTTGGGTCTTTCTTTTCATAGAAAGCTTGGTAGTAGGCTTCGCCTATTTTAGCAAATTGGGCTAATTCAGATGGACTGTTTTCGCTGCTTGCACCAACATCAAGAAGGACACAATATTTGCCTTTAACCTTCGTTGGAAATTGCGTAATTAATGCTGGTCTATCAACACCGTCAATCTTTTTAATAATCAATGTACACAAAGACAAGAAAGCACCGGTTGAACCTGCGCTTAAAACAGCATCAGCATCTTCACTTAAACAAGCGTTAACAGCTTTATAAACAGATGATTCTTTATCTCTCATTGCTTGCATGACTGAACACTCCATTGGAGCGACGGTTGTAGATGGGATAATTTTTACTTTATCTTTAAGAGGTTCTAAAACCTTTTCATCACCAACAGCAATGATTGAAACATCATCATGATCTTTAATAAATTTTGATACGGCAGCGATAGTTGGCTTAGCACCATTATCTCCACCCATCATATCGACAACAATTTTAACCATAAGAAAATCTCCGAGGTTATTTTATCATAATAAATATTTATATCATATCTAAAACAATGAATTGTTTAATTGTACTATATTAAATTATTTTGAATAAATAGAAATGTGAGAGGGTAAAACCTTTATATTAGCGTCACCCTTTGGACCCTTTTCACCATCGAGATCCCAATCATCATCACAGTTAACTTTAACTTTGATATTTGAACCTTGGAAATGTTTAATTTTTCGCCTTAAAAATAGATACTGAAGTAAGGAATTAAAAATACCTGGTTTTGATAAAAATATGTCCATTTTGCCGTCAGAAATGTTACTTTTAGGATTAATTTTAAACCCGCCAATGTGAGTCGAATTCATGATTAAAACAAATGGCGTTTTATAGTGATGAAGAACACCATCAATTTCAATATCTCCTTCGATATTTCTCAGTTTAAAAAAGGAAGGAAAAGCTTTGAAATAATACGCAAATGGACCAAATTTCTTTTTGTCTCTTTTAGTAGTAATTATAGGAATATCAGCATAGACGCCAATTGCTGCCGCAAAGACATAATAGCTATCGTTTAGTTTTCCAATATCGAATCTACGTTTCTTTTGATTCTTAATTATTTTAAGAGCCTTCTTAATATTTTTAGGAACTCCAAAGTTTTTAGCAGCATCATTTATGGTACCTGTAGGTATAACTCCTAAAGTGGGGCGATTATCTTTTTCTGCTAGAGCGTTAACGGCCATATTAAAAGTTCCGTCGCCTCCAGCAAAAATCAAGGAATCATATTTACCACAACTATTAACAACCACTTCCTTAAAATGTTCTTCCGACAAAGATTCGACACATTCAACTTCATCGAAAACTTCATGAAGCGAAGAAAGAATAGGTTCTTTCTTTTTAAGAATAATTCCTCTTCCAGAAGTCTTATTATAAATAAAGAGAGCTTTCATATTAAACGTTAGTAAAGTCGGATGAATCAATTTCTTTCTTAGCTCGATTAATAATATGTCTAAAGCCAATTTGATCAGAATTATCGATGATAAATTTAGCGTCATCTCGAGCCGCTTCAAACATTCTGAAATCATCGACGAGATTTACAAATAAGAAATTCGCGATTCCAGATTGTCGAACGCCACCAAGTTCACCTGGGCCTCGACGTTTTAAATCTTCTTCAGCAATATAGAAGCCGTCATTAGATTTAACTAAAACATTTAATTTGTCGAGTTCTTCTTCATCGTTTGAATTAGTTACCAGTAAACAAGTGGATTCACCGCCGTCTCGACCAATACGTCCTCGTAATTGATGAAGAGAAGCAAGACCAAAATGTGTTGGATCATAAATAATCATTAAATCTGCATTTGGAACATCGATTCCAACTTCAATCACACTGGTGGAAATTAAGATTGGCGAATCACCACTAATGAAATCTTGTAAAGCAAAATTTTTATCATCTTGATCTAATTTTCCGTGCAAAAGTGAGACTTTTCCTGGAAACCTAAGCAAATATTTAGCGAATAATTTTTCGACTGATATCTGCTTTTCATTGTTCTCAATTATTAAAGGAGCAACGATAAAAACTCTTTTATTATTTGAGATAGATTTTTCGATTTCTGAAAAGATCTTTTTATCGTCATCTTTTACAATTTTTGTCGTTATTTTTCTTTCTTTAAATGGAAAATCAGTCAATGTTGAAACATCTAAATCTCCATATAAAGTTAAAGCTAAAGTACGTGGAATAGGCGTTGCGCTCATTAAAAGTAAATCGGCATTTTCACCTTTAGATGTTAATAGCATTCTTTGGTTGACGCCGAATTTATGTTGTTCGTCAATAATCGCTAAGCCAAGCGAAGCATATGAAATGTCTTTTGAAAACAAAGCGTGAGTGCCCACTACAACATTAATTTCATTATTCATTAAACCTTTACGAATTTGTGACCTATCCTTTAAAGAAGTTGATCCTAATAACAAAGCAACTCTAATTCCGTAAGGAGCTAAAATCTTTGCAAAAGTCTTATAATGCTGCCTTGCTAGAGCATCTGTTGGGGCCATGAAAGCGCCTTGTTCACCTCTAAGATAATTAGCATATAAAGCGATAATAGCGACCAATGTTTTTCCTGTACCAACATCGCCTTGAAGGAGACGATACATTAGATTAGGTTTATTTAAATCAGTTAGTATTTCTTTTACAGCATCTAGTTGCGAATTAGTTAATTTATACGGTAATTCCTCAATAAAATGCTTAATCTTCGATTCTTCGATTTGAATTCTTTCGTGATGAATTAACTCTTTATTGATATTGCGAATCATCTGCGTTTTTAAAGAAAAGAGCAAACATTCTTCGTACTTTAGAACACGTAAACCTTTATAAATATCTTTAAAATCTTTTGGGAAATGAGCGAGACGCAAAGCATCAATTCTCTTTGCAAGACGATACTTGCTCATAAAATAAGCAGGAACTTCGTCATAAATATCTTTTTCATCAATCTCATTAAAACTCTTTCTTACTAGTCTAATAAATTCGTAATTATCGATATCACGTGGAAGTGAATAAATTGGTTTAATGTAATTATCGCCATTTACCACTCCTTTAGTGATATTGACTAAATTGATTTTGTTTTTCTTAGCGTCATAATTTCCGACTAAAGTAAATAAATCTCCACCTTCAAGCGTCTTGCTTAAATATGGACGGTTCCAAGCTTCAACATAAAAAACATTTTTCTTTAATGTCACAAAACTAAATTTAGTAACAGCAATCTTTGAAAATCGACGAGTTAAAGGTGTCCCAACAATATTACCGACGAAAACAACTCTTTCTTTATCCGCTAAAGTATTCTCGTGGGTTGGATGAAGATCTTCGTATTTACGAGGCAAATGCAAAATGATGTCCTTATAAGAATAAAGACCCATATTGTATAAGGCTTGATTAATACGAGGAGATTTAGAAAATTTCATAAAAGAAAAAGGCCAAAGGCCTTAATGTTTATTCAATACCAACAAGATAAGAATATACAGGTTGATCACCACGACGAATGTCGAGTTCAGCATCTGGATATTTCTTAGTTAATCTAGTGGAGATAGTTTTAATTTCTTCGTCCTTAACATCTTCACCAAGAAGAATGGTGATTAAATAAGAATCAGAATTGACCATTGAATTAAGAAGTTTATATAAAGCATTTAATGGTTTCTTTTCGCAGGCGATAATCTTTTTATCGGTAATACCCATAAAATAATCTTTGGTAACTGCTACGCCATCGATAACAGTGTCTTTAATCGCATAGGTAACAGAACCAGATTTAACATGCTTAATCGCGTCTTTCATGTTTTTAACGTTCTCTTTATCAGATAAATCTGGAGAGAAGCTTGAAGCCGCTACAATCCCTTGAGGTATTGTTTTAGTGGCAATAACATGGACTTTTACTTCGTCTGCTAAAACATCACTAGCTTGTAAAGCAGCCATGATAATATTCGAATTATTCGGAAAAACAAAGACAGATTTGGCTTCGGTTTCTCTAACGGCGTTAACGATATCTTCGATGGATGGATTCATAGTTTGACCACCACTGACAATTTTGTCAACGCCAATGTCGACGAATAATTCATCGATACCTTTACCAGCCGAAATAGCGACCATACCGTAGTCTTTGGTTGGAACATGTTGGCTAACAGTTTTAACTTCTTTACGAGGTTCTTCAGGTTTAGTTGTTAAATGAGTGTGTTGCTCAGTCATGTTTTCAATTTTTAGTTTAATGAATTCGCCATAATTTTGAGCGTAAGTTAAAACGTGACCTGGAGTTAAAGTATGAACGTGAACTTTAACGATATCATCATCTCTAACAACCACTAAAGAATTACCTTGAGCAAGTAACCAGTTTTTAAATCTATTTTCATTGAAAACTTTCTTAACTGAATCTGGTCCTAAACGCATAATAAATTCAGTGCAATAACCAAATTCATCATCTTCTTTGAAGTTGGCGAGATTAGTTTTATCGGTTTCGTTACCTTGAACTTCGACAGCGTTCTTTTCAATAAAGCGGCCATTCAAGGCTTCGTTCATACCAGAAAGAATCGTGCATAAACCTGCACCGCCAGAGTCGACGACTCCAACTTCTTTTAAAACTGGTAGTAGTTCAGGAGTTCTATCTAGAGAAGCATGTGCTTCTTTTAATAGATATTCCATCGCTTTTTCTATAGAAACATCGTGTTTATCAACATAGCTTACTAAAGCGGTTGAAGATTCTCTAATGACGGTGAGAATTGTACCTTCAACTGGTTTCATAACGGCTTTATAAGCAATGGCTGAGCCATTTGCAAAAGCTTCAGCTAAATCTTTGGTGGTAATACCATTTTTACCTTTTAAAGAATCAGCGAAACCTCTAAAGATTTGCGAAGTGATAACACCAGAGTTTCCTCTAGCGCCCATAAGTAAACCTTTAGAGAAACTAGATGCAATTAAAAAGACATCATCATCATTCTTGTTAGCGATCTCTTTTGAACCACTAGCAAGGGTGAGATTCATGTTCATTCCCGTATCGCCATCAGGCACCGGAAATACGTTTAAAGCATCTATCTCAGGATAGTGATTATATAAATTGTTAGCGGCAGACACTAACATCTGCCTAAGTGTTAGTCCATCTATTGAACGCATATTAATCAATCTTTCTTAAGCTAACAGCATAAACGTTAACTTTTTTAATTTTTAAATCAAATGTTTTTGAAACAACATAATTTACTTTCTTTTGAACTTCGCTTAAGACTTCAGTAACTTTGACTCCTTTAGCGATGACTAAATATAAAGAGATGGTGACCGATGTTCTTTCTTGAGCGACAATGACACCTTTTAAATATTCGTCTTTAGATAAGATAGCTTGAATCTTACTTGCAATGTTTCCTTTAGATGCTAATCCGACGACTCCATAGCATTCTAAAGCAGCGTTTGCAACGACAGTGGCAATCGCTTTTGAAGTAATGTTTATCCTACCGTGGGTAGTTTTTTTAGTTACAGCCATATTAGTTTAAAGATAATAAATTATCTTGCAAAGAATATAACACACAAATAGGTTAATTGCAAAATAATAGGTTTTCTATTCGCTTAATAGCGATTTAATTTCATCCTCGTGATCACCTTTAAAAATGATTAAATGATTGCCACAAGGAAGATCTAATAATGAGGAAATATCCTCGCTAAATTTAATTTTTAACTGAGTTCTGCAAAGATTTTTAAATCTTGGATTCTCGATAATTTGTCCTTTAAAAACTTCATATTTATCAAGTGAAGAGCCCACTTTAAAAATGGTTACTTTCGCTAAATTAATCTTGCCAGCGATTCCAATTCCAAAACCTGATTCGAAGTGAGTATCAAAATCATAATCGATGCACATATCTAAAGGAATTGTGCAGTGAGCGAAATAACCGTATTTTTCTTTTTCGTTAATGTAGGATGGATTAACTTGAAAACTAGAAACATGGAATCTTTCTTTAATGATTGCCATACTTAACATCGCTGGAACATCACCTTCACAGGTAGCGATATAACCTTGGCTATTTAAAATCGCTAACGCTAAACAAGAAGTATTATGATAAATCCCTAGAAGATCAAAACATCTAACTGTTAAACCATCTAAATCGTGTTTTTTGATAAGAGAATATAGTGCGCTATAAATTTTTAAAGCGCCTTCTAAAGTTTTTTGATCAATCGTTTTGTTTAATTTAGATTTAAAAGTTATTGGATCAATAATATCTTTTGCGTGATCTATTTCATTTTTAAATTCATCGAAAGCAATGTCGATAAGTGTGACGCCGAATTTAGCTTTCGCATCAATATAATTAACATCGCTAGAAATGAGCCAATTGGATGGCTTTCCAACAACACCATATCTTTTACTTTCGAGCAATTTTAAAGGTTTATTTAAAGTTAAATTTTCTCCCTTATTAACCGCTCTATTATGCTTTAAGACATTTAAAATGTCTTCTTTTGAAGCGTGATAAAGATTATATTCTAAAATTTTATTTTTTAAAAATGAGGCGATTTCTAGTGAAGCAGGAAGCGAATTATTCGCATTTGTCGCGATTAAATTATATGGAGGTTTATAAGAAGAATATAATTCTTTAAATTGTTCTTCGGTGCCTCCAGATTCAATAAAGAAAAACACTTCGCCATCCTCACTAAGTGTGAATTCTTTTTTGATTTCAGATAAATATTGCTGTTTTTGTTCCTCAAGTTGACGAGGATCTGAAGAGATTTTTGATCTAATAAAGATAATTTTAATTTGTTTCATAAATTAATTATACATATAAAATATGTCTATAAAAAGAAAAAGCCCGGCAGCTCGCTATTCTCCCTGATAAATCAGATACCTTCGCCACTACGGTGCTTAACTTCTGTGTTCGGGATGGGAACAGGTGTGTCCACCGCGCCATCACCACCAGACTTTTTCTTCAGAGTTATTCTCTGAAAACTAGATATTATATATTATACATGTTCTCAAGTTATTTACGTTACCCTATTATTTTACATTTTCGATAAATATCTTAAATTATGAAATTAAGTCCTCGACCTATTAGTATCAGTCGACTGAATGCATCGCTGCACTTACATCTCTGACCTATCAACCCGCTAACATTGCGGGGGTCTTACTTCTTGCGAATGAGAAGTCTAATCTTGTGGCTGGCTTCACGCTTAGATGCTTTCAGCGTTTATCCATTCCATAGGTAGCTACTCGGCCATGCCACTGGCGTGACAACCGATAGACCATTGCTATGTCCATCCCGGTCCTCTCGTACTAAGGACAGATCCACTCAAACTTCCTGCGCCCACGACAGATAGGGACCAAACTGTCTCACGACGTTTTGAACCCAGCTCGCGTACCACTTTAATGGGCGAACAGCCCAACCCTTGGAAGGTACTTCCCCTCCAGGATGTGATGAGCCGACATCGAGGTGCCAAACCTGATCGTCGATGTGAACTCTTGGATCAGATCAGCCTGTTA
>CACXKR010000011.1 GCA_902768335.1 uncultured Erysipelotrichaceae bacterium | reverse complement strand
TATGTATTGTCTCAAATACAAAACCCCACATCAGTATAAGACTGACATGGGGTATTGAGTCTCTTTTTGAACTGTCTACTTTTCATTGACTAGTTCATAAGGTCTTTTTTTAATAGATCATTGGAAGCGTTGTTGGGAGTAAGAATATTTTCCAACATGTTTGTTTGCTTGAATAGTCTAACTGTTGAGGAATGTAGTAAACTTCAACTGATTCGTTTTGGTCAATGTAATCATAGTAAGGGTTATAACGTTCCAAATCATCCCGATCTACATTCCAGAAGTTTTCATTATCAATTAAAGCCATCTTGTAAGTTGTTTGAGCTGCAACTTTTCCATTTATAATGCTTCCAGAATAATAAGTATCGCGAATACCAATGTAATATTTTCCATTTTCGGTGCAGGTAGTTAAATAACCTGACGTTTTATATAAATGAGACCAAAACATCGTATATGTTGGATAACGTGTTTCGGTGTCATCTTGTGAAGCTTTGACAGTTCTTAATGTGTCAATTGGTTCTTCAATTGCACTCGAAAGATTAATTTCTACTGGGGTAGCAGATGTAACTTCTTTGAAAGCCTGTAAATAAATAGCCCCAGAATAATTTAGCATCGATAAGAGACCGACTACGTTATAAACCTTGCCCGCGGATAAATCTCCACGATTGTGACCAATAATTTTTAGGAGGCGTTCTCCGTCTGTCAAATAATAGATATCATCGCCAGCATCAGAGAAATAGCAAGTTGCATTGTTAAATGTATATATTTCACCATAACCATGGCCGGCACAATTATAGTTATTATCTTTAGCAATATCATAGAACTGTTCGATACTAATCGTGTCGCTTGAAATGGTGAATGGATCACAAGTAACGCTTAAGGTTGTATCCCAACCATTTTTCCCGTTCGCATTTGTTTCGACTTCGTCGACAACAATTTCTGGATGGCCTAAATAAGTCGATAAGTAACCTACTATATGATATTTAGAATCGGCTTTTCCAACATGGCTTTTAACTCCGTCAACCAAACCGCCCTCTGTGCTTTTGCCAGTCACAGCGATATAGCCAGTTTCGTCGCCAAAGATTATTTTTGCGGAAAACGCATTTAACCCAAATGAGGCTTTGGTTTTAATCAAGTTAATCGATTCTAACGCTAGGGCATCAAAATTAACTTTTTTAGAATAATCAATTCCGTATTTATATCCAGGTTCAATAGGTACAGGATTGGCACTCATATATGCTTTAATTTGGGCAATTGTTTTTTTACCTAAATCATCTATATTGTTCATAATTGAGATTGAATAGGTTGTTGAAGCCGAACTCCCGTCACTTGCGGTATATTTAACCGTAATTCTTTGCGATTCAATAGCAGTTGATGAATCAAAACCAATGAATTGAGATTCACTGGTGACATCTTTAATTGAATTGTCGCTAAATCTAGCATGAACGGTTCCGCCAAATTCAAATGAATCACCAACGCTAAATACTTCTTTATATCCACTAACTTCAATAGAATTGACGCTAATCGGAGGTTCTACATTCGTTGAAGATGTTGATCCACCGGTCGAATTTGAACTAGTGCCCGAAGTCAAACTAATCGATGTTATTAAATCAGATGAACTTTTTGGTTTCTTATTTTTTGAGCCGCCTTGAGTATTACAGCCCGCAACCAATAAAGTCACCAAAATCAACGCAAAACCTAACCTTTTCATAATTTATTCTAATTCGAATGCTCCTGTATAAAGTTGATAGTAATAACCTTTTTTAGCGATTAAATCATTATGATTTCCACGTTCAATAATCTTTCCATGGTCTAGGACCATAATAGCTTCGGCGTTTTGAATCGTAGATAATCTATGAGCAATGACAAAGACCGTACGTCCTGCCATTAATTGATCCATACCTTTTTGAACAAGTCTTTCGGTTCTGGTATCGATTGAAGATGTAGCCTCATCAAGAATCATTACTGGCGCGTCCGCAACAGCAGCACGAGCAATTGAAAGAAGCTGTCTTTGTCCTTGAGACAAGTTCGCTCCATCACCTGAAAGCATAGTTTGATAGCCTTCAGGTAAACGTGTGATGAAGTCATGCGCATTAGCAATCTTCGCGGCTTCGATACATTCTTCATCTGTCGCATCTAATCGACCATAACGAATATTATCCATGACAGTACCAGTGAATAAATTAACATCTTGCAAAACAATGCCTAAAGAACGTCTTAAATCCTCTTTTCGAATCTTGTTAATATTGATTCCATCATAGCGAACTTTTCCATCGTTAATTGGATAAAATCTATTGATTAAGTTTGTGATAGTTGTTTTTCCTGCACCAGTTGCACCAACAAGAGCAATCTTTTGACCCGGATGAGCGTAAATAGAAACATCTTGTAAAACAAGTTTTGATCCACCATAGGAGAAATCAACATGGTCTAACAAGATATCTCCTTTAAGTTCGGTATATGTTGTCGTGCCATCCTTATGAGGATGCTTCCAAGCGAAGTCTCTAGTTCTTTCGTCAGTTTCGATTAAGTTACCATCTTTATCTTTTTTGATATGTACTAAAGTGACATAGCCTTCGTCTTTTTCAGGTTTTTCATCAATTAAATCGAAGCAGCGAGAAGCACCCGCCATGCCCATGACGATAAAGGTGATTTGTTGTGAGAAGTTATTGACGTTATTTGCAAACATTCTTGTCATCATTAAGAAAGAAATAACAATTCCCCAGAATGTCGATATTGAAATTGGTGATAATCCTTCTAATAAAGACAAGTTATAGAAACCTGGTACAACTAACATTAAGAAGGCAACAACGGCAGTTAATACATACATGAAGTTACCAATATTCATGTTAATTGGGCCAGTGATATTACCGTGTATATTCGCGGTGGTGGAATAATCTTTTAATTGATCATTGATTTCATCAAATTGTTTGGTGGATTCTTCTTCGTGAGTGAAGACTTTAATAACCTTTAATCCATTTATGGATTCTTGAATGTTTCCTTCTACGACAGCGACTTGTTTTTGTTGCTTAATAAAGTATTTACCAGCGCGTCCACCAATAACTTTAATAACGTAGAACATAGCAGCGGCAAACACGATTGTAACTAGTGTTAACCAGACTGAATTCATGAGCATTGCGGTAAAACAGAAGATGACCGCCAAACCCGCTTGCAACATTGTTGGAAGAGCTTGTGAAATGAATTGACGAATTGTATCGATGTCGTTTGTAAATAGTGACATGACCTCACCATACTTATGAGTGTCAAAATATTTAATTGGTAAATCTTGAAGGTGATTAAACATTTCCTTACGGAATCTATTCATATATTGTTGAGTGACAATCGCCATCGTGCGGTTCCACCACCAAGCAGCAAAGATGCCAAAGGCATAAATGATTCCCATTGTTAGCAATAGGTAAGTAACATTTGTATTTAGAGAAATACCCATTGCTTTGATTTGGTATGTTCCAATAAATGGATTAGATGGACCTACGCCTGGCATTTCTGGAGAAATAGCAGTTTTGATACAAACAGTCACAAAGTTAGCGAATATCGATGAAGATAAGTTTGCGAAGACGTTGAAAACGATGCAGAAAATAGCAAACGATAAACGAATCGGATAAAGCTTAAAAAGAGTCTTAAGCAATCGCTTGACCGTACCTTTTTTGGCTCTCGCTCTTTCTTTCATTCTCATCGGTGGCATTATTTATTACCTCCAATTCGATTTTGAGAAGTATAAACTTCTTTATAAATTTCACATGATTTAAGAAGTTCATCATGTGTTCCAATCGCATCGATCTTTCCATCGTCTAAAACAACGATTAAGTCTGCATCTTCAATCGAAGATATACGTTGTGCGATGACGATCTTGGTCATTTCTGGAAGATCGTTCTTAAGACCTCTTCTAATCAATTTATCTGTCTTAGTATCAACCGCTGAAGTTGAGTCATCAAGAATCATAATCTTTGGTTTCTTTAATATTGCTCGAGCAATACAAAGTCTTTGCTTTTGTCCACCAGAGAAATTCGCGCCACCTTGTTCGACCACGGATTTAAATCCTTCTGGCTTAGCTTCAACTATTTCCATCGCTTGACAAATTTCACAAGCGCGTTTCATTTCTTCTTCTGTGGCATCTATATTTCCCCAACGAAGATTAGATTCAATTGTGCCAGAGAATAAAACGTTCTTTTGTAAAACAACCGCGACATTATCTCTTAAAACTTTAAGATCATAATTTCGAACATCTTCATCGCCGACTAGTATTGAACCTTCGCTGACATCATAAAGACGGCTAATCAAGTTAACTAAGCTAGTCTTGCCTGAACCAGTCGAACCTAAAATACCAACAAATTGTCCAGATTTAATCTTAAGATTAATATTGGATAAGGCGCATCTTTCAGCAGTTTCTTTATATTTAAAGGAAACATTTTTAAATTCAATATCTCCATTTTTAACTTCATAGATAGGATTCTTTGGATCCTTAATAGTGGGCTCTTCTTGTAGAACTTCCGCTATACGTCTAATTGCTTCTAAAGACATGACAAGCATGACCATGATCATTGAAATCATCATGACGGACATTAAAATTTGAATACCGTATGTGATTAGTGATGACATTTGTCCAACGGTTAATTTTGCCCAGTAATTCGAATCGATTGTCGATTGATAAATGATATATGAGCCTAAACCGATAACAACAATATTTGAAACATGAATAGTGGTGTTTAATAACGGGCTATTGAGAGCGACAATTTTTTCAGCTGTGACAAAGTCACCAGTCATATTATCTGAAGCAGTATTGAATTTTTGTTTTTCGTAATCTTCACGAACGTACGATTTAACAACGCGAATTCCGGAAACGTTTTCTTCGACAGATTCATTGAGTTTGTCGTAACGTTTAAAGACTCTTAAGAAAATCTTCATTGCTTTGCGGATGATGAGGAATAAACCAAACGCGATAATTGGGACTAGCACCACAAAGATGGTTGCCATAATTCCTCCAGCAATAAATGCCATAACGGCAGAGAATATCATCATGAGTGGAGCACGAATAACGATTCGAATTAACATTTGGAATGCCATTTGTACATTTGAAACATCAGTAGTCATTCTTGTTACTAAGGATGCACTAGAGAATTTATCAATATTTGCAAATGAGAAGGATTGAATTTTCTTATATAAATCACTTCTTAAATTTGTAGCCATTCCTACGGAAGCTTTAGCGGCAGTTCTTCCTCCAAGAATACCGCATGTTAAAGATAGACCCGCTAAAACAATTAACGTAATCATTAGACCAAAAACAGTTACGTCCATGGTAAGGCCTAAAGTTTCGTTAATGTATGGAGTGGATCTAAAGATATCGCTTAAAGTATTGATAGTTCTTTCTTTTGGAAGACCTTTATAGGTGGTAGAAATACCATAATCAACAGTGTCGATTAAAGCCGACATAAGAAATGGCATAACGCATTCAATAAGAGCTTCGAAAAGCATAAAAATAGGCGTTATAATTGCGTATTTTTTATATTGCCTTACACTTTTTAAAATTAATTTAATTTTCTGCCACATAAAATTCGATGTGAAATTATTATAAAAACAATAAATAAATTTAACAATTCAAAATTTAAATTTTGTATCTGATTCTATATAATAATTAAATGATGAACGAAACGGTGTCCAAAAGAATAACCCAAATAATTTATGTTTTCTCGATTGTTTTTTATCTAACAATTGGAACGGTAGCTTTCATTTTCGCTAAACCTGAAAATGGTGGAAATGTGTACTTTCTTGGAACTTTAATTTTATTAAGTAGTGTTCCTCATCTTTTAATTTATTTAATTCATAGAGATAGGCAATCATATCTAATTATTGGTTTGGTCGGTATCGTTTTTGGAACAATTATCTTGTCAACAAATGTTTTTGACCCAGATATTGTCTGTATGGTTTGGGGCGCTATCGATATTTGTCGAGGCACAACCGAAATCATTGTTGTCGCGCCAAATATTAAGCATAATAAATTTGAATTCATTGAAATTGCTGTCTCACTTGGCGATATTGGGATTGGTATTTTGCTTTGTATTCATATGTCGGATGGCATCGTGCTTCACTTGATATATTTAGGAATTGAATTTTTAATTGGCGCTGCTAAAAATATCGCTGATTATTTCATTGAAAAGAAAAGACATGCTAAAAGGACTGATAATAACTAACGGTTACGCCATTGCAGATGGAATCAAACATCAAGTTTCTCGTCTAAGCGAAGAATTTTTAAAACTAGGCGTTGAAATTGAAGTTAAAAAGAATAATGAACTGCATTCTTATATCGATAGAGGCAATATAAAAGCAAATTTAGGTCATTATGACTTTGTAATGTATTTAGACAAAGACAGATATATCGCCGATTTGTTAGAAAGAAGCGGTTACCGTCTCTTTAACAAGGTTTCTTCAATTGTCCGTTGCGACGATAAGATGCTTACTCACATCAGCTTATCAGATCAAGGGATTAAAATGCCGACAACTATTTCCTCAACTCTTTGTTATCACGATGATGGGAATAGAGATTATTTAAATGATGTTGAGAAAGTATTAGGTTTTCCACTCATTGTAAAAGAGAATTATGGGTCACTTGGAAGACAGGTCTATTTTGTAGAAAACGCCGCAGAACTTAGACAAATTGAAGATAAACTCATTCATATTCCGCATATTTTTCAACAATTTATTTCCACCTCAAAAGGTGTTGATTATCGCGTTATTGTGATCGGGCATAAACCGATTGCTTATATGAAAAGAGAAAATAAACATTCTTATTTATCAAATCTTGCTACGGGTGGTCACGCATCAAAAGTAGAACTTCCGAAGTCATACTTGGATGTCGCAATCAAAGCGAGCAAAATTTTGGATATGGATTATTGCGGAGTGGATTTATTAATCGGACCAAATAATGAACCAATCTTATCAGAAGTTAATTCCAATGCTTTCTTTGAAGGAATAGAAAAAACAACCGGCATCAATGTTGCGGGTTGCTATGCAAAATACGTAATAGATACTATTTCTAAATAAGTTTACTAAAAATTTCTTTTATATCATCATGAATGACTATTTTTGCGTAGCCATCAAGAGGCGTTGGATCGCGGTTAATGATTACAGTATTGTCTCCATGGAAATAATTGGGGATTCCTGCTGCAGGATAAACCACTAATGAGGAACCGATGACAATTAATAAATCAGCTCTTTCAGTTGCTCTTACCGATTCGTGAATTGCTTCATAATCTATTCCTTCTTCAAATAAGACGACATCAGGTTTAATAATTCCTCCGCATTTTTTACAATGGGGAACACCGTCTTGAGACAAAACATAATCTAATGTGTATTTTTCTCCACAATCTAAGCAAGTATTTCTTTGAGTAGAACCATGGAACTCAATGACATTTTTTGAACCTGCGACAGTGTGTAATCCATCAATGTTCTGAGTGATGATTATAACGTCTTTTCTCTGCTCTAGCTTGGCTAAATATTTATGTGCGATATTAGGTTTGGCATCCTTAAAAATCATCTGCTCTTTGTAATAAGCATAAAATTCTTCTGTTCGATTCATAAAAAAGGTATGCGAAACAATTGTTTCATAACCATATTTATATTTTTTAATCAACTCTTTATTATTCGCTGCTCCGTTAGCGGATCTAATATCCGGGATACCAGAAGCAGTTGATATGCCGGCACCTGTAATGACAACGATATGATTAGCGTTATCTATTAGTTTTTGTAGTTCAACAATCTTATCCATTATTTAGGTGTTTTGCCCATTAAACCAATATCGACTTTTTGAGCTGCTTCTTTTTCAAGCAATCGTTCAATAATTGTAAGAGCAAAAGGTATTGAATATTTCATGCTTCTGGCAGTAATAAAATTGCCTGAAACTTCAACTTCGTTTCCAGTAAAATCACCAGCAAAACCCTCATTACATCCAGCAAAACATGTATATTTTTCATTTTTTAAATATCCTAGTTTTCCAAGGATAGAAGGTGCTGCACAGATTGCACAAACTAGCTTATTAGCTTTAACAAATCTATCGATATAAAATGCAACGAGATTAGATTCTGCTAAATTCCTTGTTCCTCTACCTCCGCCTGGAAGCACAAGAAAATCATAAGGAGTCGTATCGAAAATTAGTTTTAAAAGAGCGTCCGCTAAAACATGAACTCCAAAACTGGATTCAACTTCAAGTCGATCTGTTATTGAAGCGGTAGTAATTTCAATTCCTGCACGAATTAAAACATCTCTAGTTGTTAGAGCTTCGGTGTCTTCAAATCCGTCAGCAAGTAATAGTAATCCTCTCATATTTGTCCTTATATATTATAATAAATAATAGGTTTTTGATGTTATGAATCGAAAAAATGCATTATTAACAATTCTTAGTGTCACCCTTCTTTTATGTGGCTGTAATTCAGGCTCAAAAGGCGGTGGTAAGAAGAAAAGCAGTTTAATTACATCCGATAGTTCTTCAAGCCCAACATTAACTACTACAGGTGAGACTTCATCTACTTCTCAAACTCTAACAAGTACAAGTTCTCTACCAGCTGGAGAATATAAGATTTATACAGCAGGTAGCGCCTTACCGTTCAGTGATTTCGGAATTCACATTAGCGATTTAGAATCCGAAAAATCTAATAGAGATATCCTGATGAATTCGATTAATAGTCAGGCGAAAACAAATATTGTTTCTTCAATAAATGCGGTTAATTGTCAGATTTCAACCGATGATGGAAGTTCTGAAAAAGAACACTTGCATTTAAGCATTGGTTCCGGAGCAAATTCTGGTTCGATTCAATTTAACCTATCTCAAGTTCTTAAGAAAGCCGTCATCGAGGCTAGCGGTTATTATAAAGTTTATAATGGTGGAGTAAGTAAAGATTCAGATTCAAAAATCATAATCAATGGTATCGAGTATAACTTTTCAACACTTGATAAAAGCCCTCATCCTGATGCCGAAACATTCACTGTGGAATATCCTGATGGCGTTAACTTTTTGAAATTCGCTAATGACGCCGATCATCAGCGATTCTTCCTTAATTCAATTCATTTGTTCTTTTAGAAAAAATGACGCTTATCTTAGTTAGGTAAGCGTTTTTATTTTCCCCAGTCTTGACTTTTAGAGTATAGATAATTTATTATCTTATTCGCAAAGAAGGAAAAATATATGTCAACAAAAATTAAATCCATTCACGGTCGTGAAATTCTTGACTCCCGTGGAAATCCTACCGTTGAAGTCGATGTCGTTTTAGAAAACGGCATGATGGCTCGTGCAGAAGTCCCAAGTGGCGCTTCTACCGGTATCTACGAAGCTCTCGAGCTTCGTGATGGCGACAAATCTCGTTACCTTGGTAAAGGTACATTAAAAGCAGTTGCTAATGTAAACGAAATTCTCGCTAAAGAATTAAAAGGTTTAGATGCTTCTAATCCTGATGCAATCGATGAAAAGATGCTCGCAATTGATGGTACTAAAGGTAAAACCAAATTAGGCGCCAACGCAATTCTTGCAGTTTCATTAGCAGTAAATAAATTGGCTGCTCAAATTAAAGGTGAACCACTTTATAAATATCTTGCTAACGGCAAAGATGTTTGCTTACCAGTTCCAATGATGAACATCCTCAATGGTGGTTGCCACGCTAGCAACACTGTCGACTCTCAAGAGTTCATGATTATGCCAGTTGGCGCTCCAAACTTTAGAGAATGTCTCCGCTGGTGTTCTGAAGTCTATCACGTCTTAGCAAAGAACTTAAAAGCCAAAGGCTTAGCAGTCTCAGTTGGTGACGAAGGTGGCTTCGCTCCAAACCTTGCTTCCGACGAAGAAGTTTTATCAGAAATCGTTAAAGCTATTAAAGATGCAGGCTATGTTCCAGGCAAAGACTTTATGTTAGCTATGGACGCTGCTGCTTCCGAATGGAAGGACACTGAAAAAGGTGTTGGTTACTATTATCTACCAAAACAAAAGAAACATATGACCAGCGATGAACTCATCGAACACTGGGCCAAACTTCTTGAAGAATTCCCAATCATCTCCTATGAAGATATCCTTGATGAAGAAGACTGGGAAGGTTGGAAGAAACTTACCGCTAAGATTGGTGGCAAAGTCCAACTCGTTGGTGACGACTTATTCGTTACAAATGTTGAAAGACTTGCCAATGGTATTAAGGTCGGTGCTGCAAACTCCATCCTCATCAAACTTAACCAAATCGGTTCTGTTAAAGAAACAAAAGCCGCTATTAAGATGGCTCACGATGCAGGTTATACCGCTGTTACCTCTCACCGTTCTGGTGAAACAGAAGATACCTTCATTGCTGACCTCTGCGTTGGCTTAGCAACTGGCCAAATTAAGACTGGTGCTCCATGCCGTGGTGAAAGAATTAATAAATACAATCAACTTCTCCGTATCGAAGAAGAACTTGGTAGCAAAGCTAAATACGCTGGCTTAGGCGCCTTCAAATTCCGCAAATAATAAAAGCGAATAACAATGAAGAGTCTCGATTTCGAGACTCTTTTTGTTTATAATTTTAGCTATGAACAAGAAGGTCTATCATATTCCGTTTAAAGGTTTCTATACATATTGTTATACATTTGGTGATCTTTCTAGAGGCATCCCTTTAATCATTCTTCATGGTGGTCCTGGGGGATGTGTAGAACGTTATGAACCTTTAGAAGAATTAGCAGATAAAGGTATTCCATTAATCTTCTATGATCAACTTGGCTGCGGATATTCTAAAGTTCCGAAAGGTAATGAACATCTTTGGGTTTTTGAGACTTATTTAGACGAACTTGAAAACCTAATCAAATACTTCAAACTCAAAAAGTTCAATATTTTAGGACATTCCTGGGGTGGCATGCTTGCGTTGGAGTGGGTTACTACTCGTGAACATAGTGGCCTCAATAAATTGATTTTATTTTCAACGTTACCATCGACAAAGATTTGGAATGATGAACATTTTAAGATGATTGAATTCTATCCAGAGGATGAAAAAGCAGCAATTCTACAAGACTATAATGGCGAAGAATGTGACAAAAAAGCATTGAAGAAAGGCTTAAGAAGATTTTATCGAGAACACGTTTCGAGAAAGAAAGATAAAAAATATGTTTTTAAACGCAAGAGATTTAAACGCACAAATAAAGAGATTTACGAAAAAATGTGGGGCAAATCTGAGCTATTTGGTACTGGAACCTTAAAAGATTGGAATACGATTCCTAATCTTAAAAAAATCGACGTTAAAACGCTAGTTATTTCGGGACGATTAGATGAATCAACGGTTGCTATCAATGAGTTATTGTCGAAAGAAATCCCTAATGCGAAATCCATCATATTAGAAAAATCACATCATGTGGGATACGCTGAAGAACCAGAACTTACTTTAAAATATATTCGCGAGTTTATAAAATAAACTTCTTTAAATATTCTTTAGTTTCTTGATCTGCAAAACTTGCCTCAATTGTATTAAGAGCAAACTCCTGCAGATTTTTTTCACTAAATCCAAGTTTAGAAAGTGTCTCATATTCTTTTTTAACTGAAGTATTGCAAACTGTCATATCATCAGAGTTAATGGAGACCTTAATTCCCATTTTTAAAAACTGGTTAATCGGTAGTTCATCATACGATTTTATAGCTTTTGTATCCAAATTTGATTTAGGGCAAATTTCTAAGCAAATCCCTGTTTTCTTTAACGTTTTGCAGACATTTTTATCAAAGATTGCATGGATGCCATGACCGATTCGATCTGCTCCATAAGAAAGGGCTGATGCGACTGAATCTGCACCGCTTGCTTCACCAGCATGTATTGTTAGGTTTAAACCATATTTTTTAACGAGGGCAAATTCCATAATGAACATATCGTTAGGGAATATTGCTTCTGCACCGGCGATATCAACTGCAACAACTTTATTATCTTTATATTTTTTAGCCAGCTCGATAGTTTCTTTGTTTTTCTCGAAGTTATCTTTACCACGCATCATACAGACGATTAAGTTAGATTTAATTCCATATAATTTTTCGGCTTCTTTTAAAGCTTCAATTATCGATAAAACAACATCTTCTTGAGTTAATCCTTTTGATGTTGAGAGTTGAGGTGCCATTCTAATTTCGGCATATTTTACGCCGTCATCAGAAATACGCTTCAACAAATCTAATGCACAATATTTCAAACCGTATTTACTTTGCAAAACAAGATTTGGTAAATCAAAACGTTTCAATAGTTCATTAAGCGATGGACAATTTTCAGGAGCTTGCAAATAGTCCATAAGTTCTTTCTCATCGTAAGTTGGAAGTTTGATATTTTCTTTTTTAGCAACATCAATTACGGCTCGAGCAGAAAGTGAACCGTCTAAGTGAAGATGTATATCTGCTATTGCATATTTTTCATAGTTCATACTTATATTATAAATAAATTTAATCGTTTTGGTGGAAAATAATTTATTTTATATTAAAATACCTAATGCTAAAGGAGATTACTATGAAGGAAATTAAAAAAGAGCATTTGGATGAATTGCTCCAAGAATATGAGCAAGATAAAGCGTGTAAAATCGCTAGACACGCTTTATCTAACCAAGACATTGCTGTTGCGGCAGCAAGTAAAGATGGCGTCTCTCAAATGGACTTCAATTTTGATATTAATATCAAGACTATGTCCGTCAATAACCAAAAAGCTTCTGGTAGATGCTGGATTTTCGCGGCATGTAATGGTATTAGAGAACTCATCGGCAAGAAGATTGGCGTTGGTTCATTCAAATTATCACAAAGCTACATTGCTTTTTATGACAAATTAGAAAAATTAAATTACACGCTTGAAGCATTGATTGAAACAATCGATTCTGACTACGACGATCGTACCGTTCAATTTTTAGTCCAAAACGGAATTGGTGACGGTGGTCAATGGGATATGCTTGTTAACGTTGTTAAGAAATACGGCATTTGCCCAAAGAACGCATTTGTGGAAACCTATACTTCTAATAACACAAGAATTCTAAATTCTTTGCTTAACGCCGAAATAAGAAGATTCGCTAGCGAATCTCGTGTTGTCAAAGCAAGCAAGGGAATGAAAGCGGTTGAAGAACTCAAAGAAAGCTATATGAAGAGATTTTATCGTGCTTTAGTTTCTTGTTATGGCATTCCACCAAAAACATTCGATCTTAAATATACTGATGATAAAGGCGGCTTCCATATTGAAAGAGGATTTACTCCAAAATCATTCTTCGATAAATATGTTGGAAATAGACTTGATGATTTTGTAAGTTGCATCAACGCACCAACAAAATCAAAACCATTTTATAAATCATATACAGTCAAATACCTTGGTAATGTTGCCGGTGGAAAAATTGTTAAACACCTCAATCTTCCTATGGAAAGACTTAAAGAAATCATTGTCGCCCAACTTAAAGATGGCAAAATTGTTTGGTTTGGTAGCGATGTTTCATCCTATGGAGATAGAATGAGAGGTGTTTGGAATGATAAAGAATTCGATTTTAAATCTTTACTAGATTTAGACATCAAAATGGAAAAAGGCGAATCTTTAGATTTCCGTTCATCTGCAATGAATCATGCTATGTGTATCACAGGCGTTGCATTCAATGAAAAAGGTGTTCCAACCAAATGGAAAATTGAAAACTCATGGGGTAACGATAGAGGACGCGAAGGTTATTTCATGATGTCCGACACTTGGTTTGATCAATTTACATATCAAGCAGTTGTGGATAAGAAATATCTCACCAAAGAAGAACTCGCAGCATATAATGCTGATCCAATTGAATTAAAACCATGGGACCCAATGGGCTCATTAGCAGACTAATAAAGGAGAAAAATATGCACAAATTAGTTTTAATTAGACACGGTGAATCAGAATGGAATAAATTAAATTTATTCACTGGTTGGACCGATGTTGAATTATCTGAAAAAGGTGTTTCCGAAGCTCATAGAGCAGGTAAGACCTTAAAAGAAGAAGGTTACGATTTCGATATCGTTTTCACCTCTTTGCTTAAAAGAGCAATTCACACGATGAATAATGTGTTGTTTGAACTTGATCGTGAATGGCTCCCAGTTTATAAATCCTGGAGACTTAATGAACGTCATTATGGTGCTCTTCAAGGTTTAAACAAAGCTGAAACCGCTGAAAAATATGGTGAAGAGCAAGTAAAAATCTGGAGAAGAAGCTATGATTGCCCACCTCCAGCATTAACCGAAGAAGATCCAAGAAACCCTGCAAATCAGGCTCAATTTAGAGATGTTCCAAGAAAAGATCTTCCACTTCACGAATCACTTGAAATGACCGTCGCACGTGCTGTTCCATATTTTGAAGAAGTCATCAAACCAGAAATGGAAAAAGGCAAACGTTGCTTAATTGTTGCTCACGGTAACTCCCTCCGTGCTTTAGTTAAATATTTTGATAATATGGCCGATGAAGAAATCGTTGGCGTCAATATTCCTACTGGTGTTCCACTAGTCTATGAATTTGATGACAATATGAAAGCTGTCAAACATTATTATTTAATGGACGAAGCTGCTTTAAAGGCTGAAATGGAAGCTGTTGCAAATCAAGGCAAAGCCAAGAAATAATGAAACAAGAAACCTACAACCGCTTAATGAAATTCCGTGACGATAGAGATTGGTCACAATTTCATACTGGAGAAAATCTCGCTAAATCACTTGTCATCGAAGCTGGTGAACTACTTGAAGTTTTTCAATATGGAAAGCAAGAGAAGTCAATTGACAAAGTCAAAGAAGAACTAGCAGATGTTTTTATGTACGCAATGCTTATGGCTGATCGTTACCATTTAGATATCGATGAAATCATTAACGAGAAGATGGATTCTAACGAAAAGAAATATCCGGCTGATATGGTCAAAGGTTCCTCGAAAAAATATAACGAATACAAAAACAAATGAAAGACGCACTAATATTTTCATTAACCACAAGTAAAGAACTTGCAAAAAAGATTTCAACTAAGTCAAACATTCCGATGGGCGAATGTGAGGTTGTTCGTTTTGCTGATGGTGAAATTATGGCGAGATGCTTGAGCAATGTAAAAGGGAAAACCTGTTATGTTGTTCAATCCACAATCGCCCCTTCTAGTGACTCTTTATTTGAAATTTTTATTTTTGTTGATTCCTTAAAAAATGCTGGAGCAAAAGAGATTAATTTAATCACTCCTTATTACGGCTATTCTAGACAAGATAGAGTCGCTCAAAAAGGTGAACCAATCACTGCTAAAATCGTCGCAAATCTCTTACAAAGTTGTGGAATCAATCAATTAATTTCGGTTGATTTGCACACTCAACAAATACAGGGTTTTTTCTCTATTCCCGTTATTAATTTAGAGACATCAGAAATATTCGGTGAATATCTAGTAAAAAGATTTGCGCAATTAGGAATTAAACACGAAGACGTGGTGGTGGTTTCTCCGGATCATGGCTCTGCAAATAGAGGCCGTGACGTCTCCTCAATTTTTAATAATGCTTCTCTTGCCGTTATCGATAAAAGAAGACCTGCCCCAAATCAATCTGAGGTCACAAATGTTGTTGGTGATGCAAAAGGGAAAACCTGTGTAATCATCGACGATATAATCGATACTGGCGGTACGATAAATAACGCTACTGATGCCTTGTTTAAAAAGGGTGCAAAAGAAGTTTATGTAGCTGTCACACATGCAATT
Source organism: uncultured Erysipelotrichaceae bacterium (assembly GCA_902768335.1). GTDB lineage: Bacteria > Bacillota_I > Bacilli_A > RFN20 > CAG-826 > Fiminaster. Next base: position 21,278 of record CACXKR010000011.1, on the reverse strand, counting down.
TTATCAAAAGATAAATTAGATCCCAGAATTAAAGAATTTATTACAACTGATACAGTTGAAAAACACGTTAAAAACGCTACTGTTTTATCCGTAGCAGATTTAATCGCTAAAGCGATAATCTCAGAATGAGAAATCAAGTTGTCCGTTCAATAACTTTTAACGCTATTGTGTCGGGGACTCGTAGCATTAGGTGCTAATAGTGAAAAGATGCTAAGCATAGTAGAATTATTCAACAATGAAAGACTTTTATTTAGAAATTAAACACATCGATAAACAAACCGGTGCTAGATATGGAATACTTCATACTCCACATGGAGATGTTGAAGTTCCTATGTTCATGCCAGTTGGTACTTTAGCAACCGTTAAAACATTATCGCCCGAAGAACTTAAAGCAATGGGATCTGGAGTTATTCTTTCGAATACTTACCACCTTCATTTAAGACCCGGAGAAGATATTGTTGCTAAGGCAGGAGGACTTCATAAGTTTATGAATTATGATGGTCCTATTCTCACCGATTCTGGAGGTTTCCAAGTATTCTCACTTCAAGACAATCGAAAGATTACTGAAGAAGGTGTCGAATTTAAGTCTCACCTTAATGGTGATAAGTTATTTTTTACTCCTGAATCAGTCATTGGAATAGAAGAAAAACTCGGAGCAGATATCATTATGTCTTTTGACGAATGTATCCCATATCCAGCTGATGAAAAATACGCTAAAAAATCTGTCGAAAGAACGCTAAGATGGGCAAAACGTGGTCTAGATGCTCACAAGAGAAAAGACCAAGCTTTATTTGGTATTGTTCAAGGCGGTGAATTTCCAGAATTAAGAAAACATTGCGCTGAAGAATTGGCTAAGATGGATTTTCCTGGTTATTCAATTGGTGGAACTTCAATTGGCGAACCAAAAGAAGTGTTTTCAAAAATGGTCGATTATTCGGTTAAATATTTGCCAAGCGACAAGCCTCGTTATTTAATGGGCGTTGGTTCAATCGATTATCTACTTGAAGGTATCGCTAAAGGAGTCGATATGTTCGACTGCGTTCTTCCAACTAGAATCGCTCGTCATGGCGCCTTAATGACTTCCAAAGGAAGAGTCAATATTAGAGGGGCTCAATATAAAGAAGATTTCACTCCTTTAGATGACGAATGTGATTGTTATACCTGCAAAAACTACACAAAAGCATATTTAAGACATCTTTATGTCGCCGATGAAGCTTTTGGAAAAAGATTACTTTCAATCCATAATGTTAGATTTTTAATTCATCTTATGGAGGAAGCTCGAAAAGCTATTAAAGAAGATAGATTTGGTGATTTCAAAGATGAAATGATAAAAAAATATGGAGATAAGCGAGGTTTCTAATGGATATTTCACTTTTCGATTTTGATCTTCCGATGGAACTTATCGCCCAGAGCCCAGCCTCAAAAAGAGACGAGTCACGTCTTTTGGTGATTGATAAGAATAAAAAGACTTATGAAGATAAGATTTTTCATGACATCCTTGATTATCTTAAACCAGGTGATGTATTAGTGAGAAATAACACGAAAGTGTTGCCAGCAAGAATATTCGGTGAAAAAGAAGACACACATGCTCATGTAGAAATTTTACTTTTGCGCCAAATTAAAGGCGATATTTGGGAATGTTTAGCGGGCAATGCTAGACCAATAAAGGTTGGTTCTATAATCACTTTTAAAAACGGAATATTAAAAGCAAAATGTCTAGAAGTTAAAGATGAAGGAATCCGCATTATGGAATTCATCTATGATGGTATTTTCCTAGAAATTTTGAATGAAATCGGAAATATGCCACTTCCCCCTTATATTAAAAAACAATGTGAAGACAATTCGCGCTACCAGACTGTTTATGCTAAGGTTTTAGGAAGCGCAGCGGCACCAACTGCTGGCTTTCACTTTACTGAGGAATTGCTAGAAAAAATCAAAGAAAAGGGTATTGAAATACTAGATATCACTTTGCATATAGGCTTAGGAACTTTTAAGCCAGTTAAAGAAGAGCGAGTCGAAGATCATGTGATGCATTCTGAGTACTTTGAAATGTCGAAAGAGGTAGCGGAGAAATTGAATAAGGCAAAGGCTGAACATCGACGCATCATTGCGGTCGGAACAACTGCTACAAGAACTCTGGAAGCAATTATGCAAAAATATGGTAGATTTACCGAAGCAAAAGAAGAAACAGCTATATTTATTAAGCCTGGTTACAAGTTCTTAGCGATTGACGCATTAATCACCAATTTTCATCTTCCTAAATCGACTTTAATCATGTTGGTTTCTGCTTTTATGGGTCGCGAATTTACTTTAGAAGTTTATAAGCACGCCGTCGATGAAAAATACCGCTTTTTCTCATTCGGAGATTCAATGTTTATCCATGGTTAACAAGAATTACTATTTTGAAAAATCTATGCAAATCATCGATGAAATAAAGGATTTGCCGCAAAAACCCAAACTCCTTTTGCATGTTTGCTGTGGCCCTTGCGCTTGTTATCCTTTAACTTTTTTATATGAATATTTTGATGTGACAATCATGTATAACAATTCCAATATTTACCCAAAAGATGAATACGAGCATCGTCTAGGAGAACTAAAGAAACTTTTAAAGTTCTATAAACGCGATCATGATTATGACATCAGATTAATTGAATGTAATTACGATAACGAAACCTATACCAAAGATCTGGAACCTTATAAAAATATGCCAGAAGGTCAAACACGTTGCTTTATCTGCTATGAAAAAAGAATGGATGAAGCGTTTAAGTATGCTGATGAAAATGGCTACGATTATTTTGCAACAGTCATGTCTATTTCTCGTTACAAAAACGCTGCAAAAATTAATGAAATCGGTGAAAAACTTCAATTGAAATATAAGCATACAAAATTCTTATATGCCGATTTTAAAAAGAAAAATGGCGAAATTATTGGCAAGCAAATTCGCGCTAAATATGATTTATACGACCAGCAATATTGTGGCTGTAAATATTCATATGAAGATTATTTAAGAAGGACGAAGGAAAATGAGACTAATTAAGAAATTGGCAAGAATTTTCTTTAAAGTCACGGGTTATATCCCTTTCATGATTTATTTTAGACTACGTTTTTATCACGCTTCTAAGAAGAATAAGACTCGCCCACTTAAAGGACCTGCTATTGTAATTGCTAATCACACGTCAATTCTTGATTATTTCGTTATTACTTTCACTTTTCCGTTTAGAAAAATAAGAACATTAGTCTCCGAAGCCTTATATGCGCATAAAATTCCCGGGCTCATGTCTAAACTAATGGACGACATCGTTGTTCATCGTGAAAGAAGTGATCTTTCTTTCATGGCCGAAGCTGAAAAATCCCTTCAAAAAGGTAAAGTGATTTCTATCTTTCCAGAAGGACACCTTGTTAGAAATGGCAAAATCGACACCTTTAGACCTGCGGTTGTTTATTTAGCGCTGCGTACAGGCGCGCCTATTGTTCCTTGTTATATTGATGCGCATTATAACTCAATTAAAAGAACGAGAGTAATAACTGGTTCGAAGATTTATCTTCGTGATTATTGTAAAGAAGAAAATCCTTCGATGGATAAAGTTAGAGAACTTTGCGAGATGCTCCGTAAGAAAGTCGAGGAGCTCAAAACTCAAATGTATCTTTACCGCAAGATGAAGACTTATAACAAGATTAATTTTAGAGCGTGGTTCTTAGATTTAGCAAAGCTAACACTCTTGATTCCGAACTTCTTTATTTTCCCAACTAAATTCCATTATATTGGAAACGCTTCTAGAAAAGACCGCAAGATTAAAGATCGCGGTATGATTGTTTCTAAACATTATTCATTCCTTGATCCACCAATCTTGGATATGCATTATTTTACAAGACGTGTTCATATCGTTATTGCCCAAGAGCTTTATGTATCCAATTCATGGCTTTTTAAGCATTTATTATGCATTGAGTATCGTCGAATTGCCTCTGCAAGCGATCCAAAATGTTTCATGCAAATAATTAATACACTTAGAGCAAATGGAGTAGTTGGCATTTATCCTGAAGGACACATCACAAAAGATGGTGTTGGAAACATCCATAATGGGGCGGCTTATTTTGCAATGATAACAAATTCTCCAATCTATATTTATTGGATGTCTAATCCATATAAATTCTTTAGGCGCAATCATGTAATGATTGGTGAAACAATTTATCCTGATAAAATCTTGACTAGCGAAGAGATGAAAAATAAGGAAAATGTCGTCAAGATTCAAGAGGTTTTAAATCAGCGAATTTTAGAGCTCGAAAACGAGGCTCAAAAGTACGCTCGAAAATCAAAAAAATCGAAAAAAAATTAACGAAAATTGGACCAAATTTCGGTCCTTTTTTCTTGCTTTTTATTATATATTTTTAAAGTTTTTCTTGCGTCATATATTATATAGGCGTATATTATTACACGTTATCGTTTGCGTTGACATGCGAGGTTGCTGATACACCAACAGGCGTTGTCATGATAGGGTGTCAGGGAATTCGTAAAAGAGCAAATCGGTAAAAGCCTGAAAATATTAAGGAGGACAATTCATGGCAAAATTAAAAACCATTCGGGTTCGTTTGCAAGCCTATGATCACAAAATTCTTGATCTAGCGGTTGAGAAGATCATCTTTGCGGCGAAGAAGACTGGGGCTGGTGTTGTGGGCCCTATTCCTCTACCAACCGAAAAGCAAGTTTACACAATCTTGCGCGCTGTGCATAAGTACAAAGATGCTCGTGAACAGTTCGAAATCAGAACACACAAAAGATTGATCGATATCACCAATCCACAAAAGGAAACAGTCGATGCTCTTAGAAAGCTTGACTTACCATCCGGAGTAGATATCGACATCAAGTTATAAGGAGGTAAGACAAAATGAAACAAATCATTGGTCGTAAAATGGGCATGACTGAAGTCTTCGCTCAAGATGGCACTATGTATGCTGTTACCGTCATCGAAGTCTTACCAAATGTCGTCACTCAAGTTAAGACTCTTGAAAAAGACGGCTATGTCGCTCTCCAAGTCGGATTCGAAGAAAAGAAAGAATCCAAAGCTAACAAAGCAGAAAAAGGACACTTTGCAAAAGCTGGTGTTCCAGTAATGAAGGTTCTTGGAGAAATCAAAGGTGACGAACTCGCTAACTACAAAGTTGGTGACAAAATCACTGCAGACATCTTCAAAGCAGGAGATGTCGTCGACGTAATCGGTACCTCTAAAGGTCGCGGTTATGCCGGTGTTATCAAACGTTGGGGACACACAATCGGTCCAAAAGGACACGGTTCTGGTTACCATAGAGGACAAGGTTCCTTTGCTAATAACGGACGTAATAACGCACGTGTTATCCCAGGCAAGAAGATGTCTGGTCATCACGGCAACTTATCCGCCACAATTCTCAACCAATTATTGGTCGAAGCAAATGCGGAAAAGAATTACATCTTAGTTAGAGGCTCAGTCCCAGGCGCAAAACGCTCACTCGTGTTAGTGAGATCCGCCATCAAGACTCAATTAGGAAAACCTGAAAAAGTCCAATCTCTCGTCGATTACGAAGCTGCTGCCAAGGCTGCTGAAGAAGCTCGCTTAGCAGAAGAAAGAAGAATTGCTGAGGAAAAGGCTGCGGCAGAAGCCGCCGCTAAAGCTGCTGAAGAAGCAGCAAAGAAAGCCGCTGAAGAAGCTGCTAAAGCAGAAGCAGAAGCTAAGAAAGCCGAAGAAGCCAAGGTTGAAGAACCAAAGATTGAAGAAGCTAAACCAGCCGAAGCTCCAGCTGAAGAAGTGAAAGGAGAATAGTTATGGCCAAGAAAATTACATTAGACGTCTATTCTCAAGCAGGCGCAAAAGTCTCAACTGTCGAAGTCTCTTCTTATGTCTTCGGTCAAAAGGAAAATGTCCAAGTCATGCATGATGCCGTTGTGGTCTATCAAGCAAACATGAGACAAGATACCGCTAAGACCAAGAAAAGAGATGAAGTCAGCGGTGGTGGTAAGAAACCATGGAGACAAAAAGGCACAGGTCGTGCTAGAGCAGGTTCAAGCCGCTCCCCAATCTGGGTTGGTGGTGGAACAGTCTTCGGCCCAACAGGTGTCCAAAACCACAAAATCAAACAAAACCGTAAGGAACACAATCTTGCCTTAAGATGTGCATATTCCTCAAAGGTTAAAGATCTCATCGTCGTTGACGAATTCAAGTTTGCTGAAAAGAAAACCAAAAATGTCGTCAAGATGCTCAAGGATCTCAAAGCGGAAGGCAAGGTTCTCATCGTCTTATCTGAAGAAAATGACAATCTCGTCTATAGCGCATCCAACATCGCAACCGCATGTGTTACACCAGTCGATAACGTTTCCGTTTATGACTTGATGTACTTCGATAAAGTTGTGATGGACAAGGCAACCTTAAAGGTTGTTGAAAATTCATTAGAGGAGGCAAAGTAAGATGGCTAAAGCAGCAAAGAAAGTTAGCAAAGCTACAATTCATGATTACGAAGTCATTCTTGAACCAGTAATCACTGAAAAAACTATGTCTCTCATGCAGGAACAAAATAAGGTGACAGTCAAAGTTAGCCCAAAAGCTAACCGCGCTGAAGTCAAGAAAGCCTTCGAAGCAGTCTTCGGAGTCAAAGTCCTTGGCGTCAATATCGTAAACGTTCCTAGCAAAGAAACCACAAGAGGCGGCCGCTACAAAGGCTCAATCTCCGGTTTCAAGAAAGCCGTAGTCACTATCGCTGAAGGCGAAGCACTCGACTTATTCAAAGAGTAACCTGAAATAGGGTTTACACAATATAGGAGGTAAAAAATGTCAATTAGAACATTCAGACCGACATCTGCATCTCGCAGAAACATGACGAATCTGACATATGAAGAAATCACCAAATCAACTCCTGAAAAAAGTTTAACAATTAAACTTAGCAAAACTGGCGGTCGTAATAACCAAGGTGTTATCACAACTCGTCACATCGGTGGTGGTCATAAACGCAGATATCGTATCGTTGATTTCAAGAGAAACAAAGACGGAATCGTCGGTGTCGTCAAAGCGGTTGAATATGATCCAAACCGTAATGCAAACATTCTTCTCATCGTCTATAGCGATGGTGAAAAGAGATACATTCTCGCCCCACAAGGCTTGAAGGTCGGAGATAAAGTTGTCTCCGGTGAAAATGTCGATATTAAAGTCGGAAACGCTCTACCATTAAGCAATATACCTGAAGGTACATTCGTCCATAACGTAGAGTTAGCTCCAAAGAAAGGTGGCCAAATGTGTCGTGCCGCTGGAACAAGTGCTCAAATCCTTGGTTCCGAAGGCAAATACGTCATTCTCCGCCTTGCATCTGGAGAAGTTAGAAAAGTCTTAGGTACCTGCCGCGCTACAATCGGCGTGGTCGGTAATGAAGATTACGCCCTTGTTAACAAGGGTAAAGCTGGTAAGACCCGTTGGTTAGGCACTCGCCCAACCGTCCGTGGATCTGTTATGAACCCGAACGATCACCCACACGGTGGTGGTGAAGGTAAATCACCAGTCGGACGTGATGCACCACGTACCCCATGGGGCAAGCGTGCTCTTGGCGTCAAGACAAGACGCAACAAAAAAGCTTCTACAGCCTTAATCATCCGTAGAAGAAACGGCAAATAATGAAAGGAGAAATTGAAAATGGCAAGATCAATTAAAAAAGGACCATTCTGTGATGCATATCTTTTGAAAAAAGTGGATGCTTTAAATGCCGCTAACAAAAAAGAAGTCATTAAGACTTGGTCACGTCGTTCTACAATTTTCCCATCATTTGTTGAACACACATTCGCTGTCTATAACGGCCGCGAACACATCACCGTCTATGTCACTGAAGATATGGTTGGTCATAAATTAGGCGAATTCGCCCCAACAAGAACCTTCAAAGGACATCATGGTAACAATGCAGAAGATAAGGCTGCAGCAGCCGCTAAATAGGAGGTAGGTTATGGCAGAAACAAAGAAACCAGCTGCTAAGAAAGCTCCAGCAAAGAAAGCTCCAACCAAAAAGGTTGAAGAAGTCAAAGAAGCTGAAGTGAAAGAAGAAGTAGCTAAAGTTGAAGAAAAACCTACTAAAGAAGCTAAGAAAGCCGCTAAGAAGGCTAAAGAAGCTCCTGCTAAACCAGTAGTGACCTCCGCTCGCGCTACCGCGTATGACGTCCGCGTCACTCCACGTAAAGCGCGCCTCGTTATTGATTTAATTAGAGGTTTAGGTGTTAACGAAGCATTAGGCATTCTCGCCAATGTCAATAAAGCCGCCTCACCAATCGTCGCTAAAGTTGTTAAATCAGCTGCTAGCAACGCCATCAATAACTTCGGTATGGACGAAGAAAGACTCTACGTCGCCGAAATATACGCTAATGATGGATTAAGAATGAAAAGATACCTTCCAAGAGCAAAAGGATCTGCATCAGGCTTAGTCAAAAGAACCAGCCACATCACTGTGGTGGTCAAACAAAGATAGGAGGAAATACTCATGGGTCAAAAAGTTAGTCCTGTAGGCATGCGTGTTGGTATCAATCGCGATTGGCATTCTCGCTGGTTCGCATCTGATAACGAATACGCTAAATTCCTTCACGAAGATATTAAAGTCCGTAAATATCTCACCAAAGAATTAAAAGATGCTCTTCTCTCTCATGTTGAAATTGAGAGACGTAAAGGCGATAAAGGACACGATGTAACAATTATGTTATTCGTCGCTCGTCCAGGTGTCGTCATCGGACAAGAAGGTGCTAACATCAATCGCATTAAGAAAGAAGTTAGCAAAATGCTCAAACCATCCAATGTCAAAATTGATGTCGTCGAAGTCAAACAACCTGACTTAGATGCTCAACTCGTTGCACAATGGATCGCTACTGAGCTTGAAAATCGTGCGTCCTTCCGTACTGCTCAAAAGAAAGCTATTCAACGCGTTCGTAAAGCAGGTGCTAAAGGATGTAGAACACTCATCTCTGGTCGTTTAGGCGGAGCGGATATCGCTAGAAGCGAAGGTTATAAAGAAGGTATCATCCCTCTAACCACTCTTCGCACCAATATCGATTTCGCTATCGCAGAAGCTGTCACTCCTTATGGCCGTTTAGGTGTTAAGGTCTGGATTTGCTTAGGCGACAAGAAAGAAGAAAAAGAAGAAGCCAAAGGAGGAGAAAGATAATGTTACAACCAAAACGTGTTAAATATCGTCGTCCTCACGGCATTAAATACGAAGGCTTATCCAAAGGCGGAAACAAAGTTTCCTTCGGTGAATTTGGTCTTCAAGCTGTAACCGGCGCATGGATCACAGATCGTCAAATCGAAGCTGCTCGTATCGTTCTCAGCCGTTACACCAAAAAGGAAGGTAAGGTTTATATTCGTATATTCCCACACCTCGCCAAAACTAAAAAACCAGCTGAAGTCCGTATGGGTTCTGGTAAAGGTAATCCAGAAAACTGGGTCGCAGTTGTTAAGAAAAATCGCGTCATGTTTGAAATGGGTGGTGTCCCAGAAGAAGTCGCTCGTGAAGCCCTTCGTCTCGCCGCTTACAAACTTCCAAACAAATGCCGCGTCATCGCTAAGGAGGGTAAGTAAATGAAAGTAAATGAATTTCGTGAAATGAGTAACGAAGAACTTAATGAAAAAGTTTACTTACTCAAAGAAGAATTGTTCAATCTCCGTCGTAAGAAAGCAGTTGGACAACTCGAACACGGTGAAGAAGTTAGAAGAGTTCGTAAAGATATCGCTCGCGCGAAACTCGTGCAACGCGAAAGAGAACTCGGTGTTAAATAAGGAGGATTAGACCATGGAAAGAAATAGAAGAACATCACTTCAAGGTGTCGTCGTTTCAAATAAGATGGACAAGACCATTGTCGTCGAAGTCGAAACTCATAAGAAACACCCGAAATATCTCAAACGTGTTAAATATTCTAATAAATATTACGCACACGATGAGAAAAATGAGGCCAAGGTTGGCGATACAGTTACCATCATGGGCTGCCGTCCACTCTCTGCCTTAAAGAGATTCCGCTTAGTCTCAGTCGATAAGAAAGCAGTGGAACCAATCAAGGTTGCCGAAGTTGAATTAATCGCTGAAGAAAAACTCGAAGAAGTTAAAGCGGAAGCAAAAGTTGAAGAAGTCAAAGTTGAAGAAGTAAAGGTTGAAGAAGTCAAAGCGGAAGAAAAACCTGCTGCTAAAAAAGCTCCAGCCAAGAAAGCTTCCACTAAGAAAGAATCAACCGAAGAAAAACCTGCTGCTAAAAAAGCTCCTGCCAAAAAGGCACCAGCTAAAAAAGCAGAAGAAAAGTAGGAGGTTAAGTTATGATTCAAACAGAAACAAACTTAGTCGTCGCTGATAACTCGGGCGCACGTTCAGTTCGTGTCTTCCGTCTTAAAGGTGGATCTACTAGAAAATCTTGTAGCATCGGTGATATCGTCACCTGTGCAGTTAAAGAAGCCATTCCAAATGGCCGTGTTAAAAAATCTGATATCGTCAAAGGCATCATCGTTCGCACCAAACACGCGATCAATCGTCCAGACGGTAGTCAAATCGCTTTCGATGATAACGCTGTTGTCTTAATAGACAATGAAGGCGCTCCAATCGGAACACGTGTCTTTGGTCCAGTGGCCAGAGAACTTCGTGATAAGGGTGAAGGTTATATGAAGATCGTCTCCCTTGCGACCGAAGTCTTATAAGGAGGATGTTAAGATGAAAATCATTAAAGGTGATAAAGTCGTCGTCATCGCTGGAAAAGACAAAGGCAAAACTGGTATAGTCCAAGCGGTCTATCCAAAGAAGAACAAAGTCGTTGTCGAAGGCGTTAACGTTCACAAAAGACATAAAAAACCATCTCAACAATCTCCAGAAGGATCAGTTGTTGAAATGTATGTTCCAATCGATGCAAGTAACGTTGCAATCGTTGATCCAAAAACTAAAAAAGCTACCCGCGTAGGCTACGCAGTTGAAAAGGGCAAAAAAGTCCGTGTCACCAAAGCCAGCGGTAGCAAACTTAACTAGGAGGAAAAGTCATGGCAGAAACCAAGAAACCTGCAGCAAAGTCTGCAGCAGTCAAGAAAACAACTGCTACCAAGACTGCTACTAAATCCGCTCCTAAAACCGAAGAAGTAAAGAAGGCTGCTCCAAAAGCTGAAGTTAAAGAAGCTCCAAAAGCTGCTCCAGCTAAGAAAGCATCTAAAGGTGCTCCAAAAAGAACAACCACAACTCGTTTACTTGAAAAATACAATAACGAAATTAAGAAAGCTTTAATTGCTAAATATAACTACAAATCAGTTATGCAAGCACCAAAGCTTGAAAAAATCGTTATTAACGTCGGTGTCGGAGAAGCTCTCACTAACAACAAAGCAATCGACGAAGTCGTTAATGAGATCGGACTTATTACTGGTCAACATCCAGTAACCACCAAAGCTAAAAAATCTATCGCGACATTCAAACTTCGTGAAGGCCAAGTCATTGGTGTCAAAGTCACATTACGTGATGTCAGAATGTATGAATTCTTCGATAGACTCGTCTCCATCGCACTTCCACGCGTTAGAGACTTCCGTGGAGTAAGCAAGAACTCCTTCGATGGTCATGGCAACTATACCTTAGGCGTCAAGGAACAACTTATCTTCCCAGAAATTGACTACGATAAAGTCAGCAAAATTAGAGGCATGGATATCGTTATCGTTACCACTGCGGAAAGCGATGACGAAGCATATAGCTTATTAGAAGCTCTAGGCATGCCATTCCATAGATAAGGAGGACGAAAATAATGGCAAAAACCAGTATGAAGGTCAAATGTGCAAGACCTCAAAAATTCAAAACTCGTGAATATACTCGTTGTGAACGTTGCGGACGTCCTCACTCAGTCTATTCAAAATTCAAATTATGCCGTGTCTGTTTACGTGAACTCGCTTATAAAGGCGAAATCCCAGGCATGAAGAAATCAAGTTGGTAAGAAGGAGGAAATATCGATATGATGACAGATCCAATTGCAGATATGCTCACTCGTATTCGTAATGCAAACGCGTTACGTTATGCCTCCGTCAGCATGCCATCTAGCAAAATGAAAGTTGAAATCGCTAAAATTCTTCTTGAAGAAGGATTCATTTCCGATTTCAAAGTTGAAGGTGATGTTAAGAAACAATTAACTATCACTCTCAAATATGGTGCAAATGGTCAAAGAGTTATCTCTGGCCTTAAGAAGATTTCTAAACCAGGCTTACGCGTTAACGCTGGTGCAAACAAGCTCCCACGCGTCTTAAATGGCTTAGGAATCGCAATTATCTCTACTAGCAAAGGAGTCGTAAGCGACAAAACCGCTCGTACACTTGGTGTCGGTGGTGAAGTTTTAGCCTACGTTTGGTAATTATTATGTCAAGAATAGGTTTAAAAGAAATTACGCTCCCAGCTGGAGTTACACTCGAAGTCGCTAATGGAGTCGCTACTGTCAAAGGTCCAAAAGGCACCCTTGAAGTCAAAATTCCAGAAGTGATCAAAGTTAGTGTTGAAGGTACCAGCGTTAAATGCACCCGTACCAATGAAGAAAAACACACTAAACAACTTCATGGTACAACTCGCGCTAACCTTCAAGACGCCGTTACAGGTGTCACCACAGGTTTCAAAAAGGAACTTGTGATTGTCGGTATTGGTTATAGATGCCAAATGAGAGGAGAAAACATCGTCATGAACGTTGGCTATTCTCACGAAATTGTCATCAAACCAGGACGCACAGTCAAAATCTCTTGTCCATCCGCTACTGAAGTAGTGGTCGAAGGACTTGATAAACAAGCAGTTGGTCAAACTGCAGCCTTAATTCGTGGTACACGCGAACCAGAACCATATAACGGAAAAGGTGTCATGTACAAAGGTGAACACATTATCCGTAAGGAAGGTAAACGTGCTGCCTCTGGCGGTAAATAAGATGGAGGTTTCCTAAATGAAAAAAGAATCTAAAAATGCAGTCCGTGTTCGTAAACACGCTCGTGTTAGAGCCAAAATCAGTGGTACCTCTTCTTGCCCAAGACTCGTGGTATTCCGCTCCAATAAACATATTGAGGCTCAAATCATCGATGATGTTAAAGGTGTTACATTAGCTAGCGCCTCTAGCGTCCAATTAAAACTTAGCAATGGTGGTAATGTCGAAGGCGCCAAAGTTGTCGGTGCTAAGATTGCCGAAGTTGCTAAAGCAAAGAAAATTTCAAAAGTCGTCTTCGATAGAGGTGGTTATCTCTATCATGGTCGCGTCGCTGCTTTAGCGGACGCTGCTAGAGAAGGCGGACTCAAGTTCTAAGGAGAAAAACAATGGAAGAAGAAAAGAAAGTTGAAGCTCCAGCAACTGCTGAAGCAAAAGTCGAAAAAGCTCCTGAAGTTGCTCCTAATGAACAACCAAGAGCTAACCGTCCACATGGTGATCGCCCACATGGAAAACGTGGTGATCGTCCACAAAGACGTCCAAGAAGCGAAGAACCAAAAGAATACGAAGAAGTCGTCGTCGAAATCAATCGTATCGCTAAAACCGTTAAAGGTGGTCGTAGAATGCGTTTCTCCGCTTTGGTGGTCATTGGTAATAAGAAGGGCAAATATGGCTTTGGTACTGGTAAAGCTGCCGAAGTCCCAGATGCAATTAAGAAAGCCCTTGAAGCTGCTAAGAGAAACACTTACGAAATTCATGTCGTTAAGGGTGATACCCTCTCCCATGAAGTCATCGGTAAATTCGGTGCTTGTAGTGTCTTCTTAAAACCAGCTCCTGAAGGTACCGGAATCATCGCTGGTGGTCCAGTCCGTGCTATCCTTGAGCTCGCAGGTGTCCGTAACGTCACCTCCAAAGTCTATGGTAGCCGTGCTCCTATCAACATCATCCGTGCCGCTCATAATGGTTTATCAAACCTCAAATCCTATAAACAAGTGCAAGCACTTCGTGCTAAAGCCGAATAAGGAGGATCTAGACTATGGAATTACATAATTTAGAAAACGTTAAAGGTGCGAAGACCAAAGCATACCGTAAAGGTAGAGGCTTAGGTTCAGGTAACGGTAAGAACGCCGGCACCGGTAACAAAGGTCAAAAATCACGTTCTGGTGGTTTGAAAGCTCCTGGATTCGAAGGTGGACAAACCCCACTTTATCGTCGTTTACCAAAATTTGGTTTTACAAATAACGGCCATAAAGAATATGCTATTGTTAATATTTCCTCATTAAATGGTTTTAAAGAAGGCACAGTGGTTACACCAGCCCTCTTAATCGAAGCCGGTTTAGTGAAGAAAGAATATGATGGAGTGAAAATCCTTGGTAATGGCGAACTCAAAGTCAAACTTACAGTTCAAGCTAGCAAGTTCTCGAAGTCCGCTATTGCTGCTATTGAAAAATTAGGTGGCAAAGCCGAGGTAATCTAAGCATGAAGAAAATCGCCTCAATCTTTAAAAACAAAGAAATTGTTAATCGTATCTTCTTTACGATCGCGATTTTGTTTGTTATCAGAATTGGTGCGGCGATTACGGTGCCAGGTGTTACCGTTAGTGGTGATTTGGCCGATGCTATGAAGAGCGCGAATGCGGTTTCACTCATGGACCTCCTAGGTGGTGGAGCGTTGCAGAACTTCTCAATCTTTGCCCTAGGTGTCTCCCCATATATTACAGCTCAAATCATCATTCAATTATTACAAAAGGATGTTCTTCCAGCCTTGACCGAATTATCTAAACAAGGTCAATACGGTAGGAAGAAAATTGAGATGGCAACACGTTATCTCACCCTTATGCTTGGCGCTGTACAAGCTTATGGCATCATAAGAACCATGGAAAATAGTGAATACATCACTGTTAACATGGAACTCAATTTCTGGTCCTATGCCTACATTATCGTCATCCTCCTCGCTGGTGCGATGACCGTCATGTGGCTCGGTGACCAAATTACAGAGAAAGGTTTAGGAAACGGTATTTCAGTCGTCATCTTCGCTGGTATCGTAAGATCGCTTCCAATTCAAATTGGTTCCGCAGCGAATATGTGGATCGGCACTAACTATAAGGAATCGAGCGAACTTATCAAAGGTTCAGTTCAATTTGCCCTTTATATCCTAGCGTTCATCCTTATCCTAGCCTTCGTTGTCTTCATCGAACTTGCGAAGAGAAAAATTCCAGTTCAGCACTCTGGCAAAAGTGGTGGTCAAACCGCTTCTATGGCCAAAGCGAGCTTCCTTCCAATCAAGGTCAACTCAGCTGGAGTTATTCCTGTCATCTTCGCTTCTTCAATCTTGATGGCACCATCCATCATCGCATCGTTTATTACAACTGATGCTCCTGAATGGTTAAAGATCTTCTCTTATTCAGAGATGGTCGACATGGGAAATGGCTTTAAGTTCCCTTGGGGATTAATCATCTATGTTGTCCTCATCATCTTATTCGCCTTCTTCTATGCCTCCATTCAAATTGATCCAGAGAACCTTGCGACTAACTTCCGTAAAAACGGTTCCTATATTCCAGGTATTCGTCCAGGAAATGAAACCGAAAGATATGTTAAGAAGGTCGTCAATAGAGTTACCTGTATCGGTGCGATTGCGCTTGCGTTTATCGCTGCCCTTCCAGTCGTCTTAACTCTCTCAGGCATCTTTGGAAATAACAGTTCCCTCGCTATCGGCGGAACTGGTCTTATCATCGCGGTCGGTGTTTCTCTTGAAATATCATCGCAAATCGATGGCTTATTAGCTGGAAAGAGTTTCGACGAAGTCCAAGCTACAGCCGGAAGGGAATAATTCATTATGCTTAACATCATCTTGATGGGTCCTCCAGGTGCTGGCAAAGGTACCCAAGCTAAAATTCTCATCGCGAAATTTAATATTCCTCATATTTCAACAGGCGATATGTTCCGCGAAGCAATTAAAGAAGGCACTCCTCTTGGTAAACTTGCGGCCTCATACATCAATGATGGTCACTTAGTTCCAGATGATGTTACGATCGGCTTAGTCAAAGAAAGACTTTCTAAAGACGATTGCGCAAATGGATATCTCTTAGATGGCTTTCCACGAACAATTCCTCAAGCTGAGGCTCTTGAAGTCTTAACTAAAGAAATTGGCCGCGAAGTCAACTATGTGATTAATATCGACACTCCAAAAGAGGAGTTAGTTAGTAGAATATGTGGACGTCGCGTCTGTAAAAAATGCGGCGCCCCATATCACATCGTAAATGTTAAACCTAAAGTCGATGGCGTTTGCGATATCTGTGGTGGTGAACTAGTTCAACGCCCAGACGATAATGAGGAAGCTCTCAATATTCGTTTAGAAGCTTACACCAAGCAAACTAAACCATTATTAGACTTCTATGCTAAGAAAGGATTATTAAAAACTTTCTCTGGCAAGTCACGTGAAGAGCTCACTCCTCAATTATTAGAATTATTGGAAGGTAAATAATGATAATTATTAAATCACCTCGAGAAATCGAGTTAATGAAAAAAGCTGGCGAAGTAGTGGGGAAAGTATTCCTCGCTCTTGAAGGAAACATCAAACCTGGAATGTCCACTCAAGATGTCGCCGATATTGCCGAAAAAGTTATTCGTGCAAATAAAGCTTATCCAACCTTCCTTAATTATTCCGGTTTTCCAGGAGCGGTCTGCGTTTCAGTTAATGAAGAGATCGTTCATGGTATTCCATCTAAAAAACGTATCTTAAGAGATGGAGACATTGTCTCTGTCGATGTCGGAGCGACTTTAGATGGTTATATCGGAGATGCTTGCAGGACCTATCCTGTTGGCATCTGTAGAGAAAGTGCCTTACGACTAATCGAAGTAACTAAACAAAGTTTCTTTGAAGGTTGTAAGCTCGTTCGTCCAGGTGTTCACTTAGGTGATGTATCACACGCGATACAAGCCTATGTTGAAAGTAATGGTTACTCTATTATTAGAGAATATACCGGTCATGGAGTCGGATCCCATCTTCACGAAGACCCATACATTCCAAATTATGGCTCTAAGGGAAGTGGCCCAATTCTAAAAGAAGGCATGACTTTAGCGATTGAACCCATGGTCGCTGAAGGGCACTTCGCTATCCGAATTATGAAAGATAATTGGACAGCAAAAACAAGAGATGGCAAATTATCTTGTCATTATGAAAATTCCATCGTAGTTACTAAGGATGGATATGAAATCCTAACTCAAGCTAAGGAGGAAAATTAATATGGCAAAAGATGGCGTCATCGAGGTGGAAGCGACAGTCATCGAGACTCTTCCTAACACAATGTTTAGAGTCAAACTCGAAAATGGCATCGTAATTCTAGCCCACGTTTCTGGTAAAATCCGCATGCATTACATCCGCATCTTACCAGGCGATAGAGTTACCGTCGAAATGTCACCGTATGATTTAACACGTGGGCGTATCACATATCGATACAAAAATTAGTAGCATAGGGCTACAGGAGGAAAAACAAATGAAAGTAAGACCTTCAGTCAAACCTATGTGCGACAAGTGCAGGGTTATCAAACGCCATGGCAAAGTCATGGTTATTTGTGAAAACCCAAAGCACAAACAACGCCAAGGTTAATCATAGGAGGAAACAAATTCTATGGCACGTATTGTCGGGGTAGATATCCCAAATGATAAGCGCGTAGTTGTCTCAATCACCTATATTTATGGTATTGGACATTCAACCGCTCACAAAATCTGTCAAGCAGCAAAAGTTAACGAAGATATTCGCGTCAAAGACCTCACCGAGGAACAATTAGGCGCAATTCGTAACGAAATTGCTAAGTATCACGTTGAAGGTGATCTTCGTAGAGAAGTCGCTCTCAACATCAAACGTTTAGGCGAAATCGGTTGCTACCGTGGAATGAGACACCGCAAAGGTTTACCAGTCCGTGGTCAAAGAACTAGAACTAACGCCCGTACCCGTAAAGGTAAACGTAAAACAATTGCGAACAAGAAAGTCGCATCACAAGGTTAATGAAAGGAGCTTAAAAGCATGGCAACAAAAACAACTGCTCGTAAGAAAAAAATCAAACGATCGATTACCAAAGGTGTTGCACACGTTCACAGCACCTTCAATAACACCATCGTTACCATTTCCGATGAACAAGGTAACGTCATCAGCTGGAGTAGCGCTGGTGCCTTAGGCTTCAAAGGAGCCAAGAAGAGTACCCCATTCGCTGCTCAACTCGCAGGCGAAGCTGCTGCAAAAGTCGCTTTTGACCAAGGACTTAGAAGCGTCGATGTCGATGTCAAAGGTCCAGGTCCAGGTCGTGAAGGCGCCATCCGTGCACTCGCACAAGCTGGATTAACAGTCACATCAATTACTGATTCGACTCCAATTCCACATAACGGCTGCCGTCCACCAAAGAGACCACGTGGTTAAAAGGAGGAAACATCAATGGCAAATTTAGCAAAACCATTTGAACAAACAAGTTTCAAAGTTGCCCAAATCGATGAGTCCGAAAATTATGGTAAATTCGTAATTGAACCTCTCGAAAGAGGCTATGGCACTACAATTGGTAACTCTTTACGCCGTGTCCTTCTATCATCTTTACCAGGCGCTAGCGTCTGTGGAGTTGAAATCGAAGGCGCACAACACGAATTCAGTGCCCTTCCAGGCGTCGAAGAAGATGTTACCGCCATTATCCTTAACCTCAAGGATTTAGTCCTTAAAATCGATGATGAATCCACCGAGGATAAGAAATTAGTCGTTAACGTCAAAGGCGAAAAGGTTGTAAAAGCTTCAGATATTGAACTTCCAGCCTTCGTCAGCGTCGTTAATCCAGACTTAGAAATTGCTCACGTCACCAAAGACGGAAGCTTAAAGATGACCATCTATGCTAGAAGAGGTCGTGGCTATGTCACTGCCGATGGTAATAAGGAAGCTAAAGGTAAAATCAGTGTCGCTAACCTTGGTTATATCGTCACCGATTCTAACTATTCCCCAGTTACTAGATCATCTTACACCGTTGAACCAACCCGTGTTGGTCACGATTCCCACTTCGACAAATTGACCCTTGAAGTTTATACCAATGGTTCAATTCTTCCACAAACTGCTGTCGCTTTAGCGGCTCAAATGTTAATCAT
This sequence comes from uncultured Erysipelotrichaceae bacterium, assembly GCA_902768335.1. Classification (GTDB taxonomy): domain Bacteria; phylum Bacillota_I; class Bacilli_A; order RFN20; family CAG-826; genus Fiminaster. The sequence goes on along the minus strand of CACXKR010000011.1, from coordinate 2,272 downwards.
CAACTTGACTCCATTCGTCGATCTTGAAAAGACCGTCAGTGAACTCAACATGATTAAAGAAGAAGTTGAAGTCGAAGAAAACAAATTTGAAGTTATGCCAATCGAAGAACTCGATCTCTCTGTCCGTAGCTATAACTGCTTAAAGAGAGCTGCGATTTCTACCGTTGCAGAATTAACTCAAAAAACCGAAGAAGAAATGATGAAAGTCCGTAACTTAGGTAAGAAATCCCTTAAAGAAGTTAAGGAAAAACTTGCTGAGAACGGTTTATCATTCCGTGAATATACACCAGGAGAATAATTATGGCAGCACAAGGACGTAAAAATGTTCATGGTAAAGCTGGCGTTAGATTCAAAGCCGCTTATACCAAATCAAAACATGAAAACAAACTTCGCACTCTCGTCACCGATTTAGTGAAATATGAGAGAGTTACCGTAACTTCTGGTATGGTTAAAGAGCTCAAATCTTTAGCCGATCACTTGGTTACTTTAGGTAAACGTGGCGATTTGCACGCTCGTAGACAAGCTGCAGCCGTCTTAAGAAGCGATGAAGCACTCACTAAAGTGTTTGGTGAACTCGCCTCCCGTTACGCATCCCGTAATGGTGGCTATACCCGCGCTATCAAAGCCGGCGTTAGACTTGGCGACAACGCTCAAAAAGTCATGGTCGAATTTGTTAAATAAGCAAATTTAAATCAATAACTAGGAGAGTTTTGGCTCTCCTTTTTATTTTCCTCGTTGCTTAATAGGCGTTTCTTTTGTATCATAAATACGTCGGTAGAGCGACCTATATGTTAAAAGCAATATTAAAAGAACACAATATGTCTTTATATAAACTCGAGAAATTGAGTAATATTTCACATGCGACATTATCAGATCTCGCTAACGAAAAAACTAATCCGAGCAATTGTTCATCATTATTGTTAAATAAAATTTCCAAAACATTGAACATAACAATGGATGATTTGTTTAGTCGTCTAACTTATGAAAATTTATCATCAATCGATTTTGATAAGGACTTCGATTTATTTAAGAGCAATGCCGATCAAGAATTTAAAAAGATTAAACCTATTGGGTTTATAAAAAAATACGCGAATAACGGCGAAATCAAGCGATTATTTGATGAAAAAAAATACCCTCATTCTTTTTATTTGATTGCTTTACTAGATTATTCTTGCAAAAAGATTCACATGCCATTATTTCTCGAATACGATATGATTCGAAGACAAAAACTGGATAAAATCTTAGTCCCTGAAAGCATTTATAGATTATTAGAATATAAACAAATGACTTTGAACGATGTATTGTCTCATTCGATTCCTGAGTTTTTAGCATACAACATTGTTGAAGCGGATATTGAAGATGTCGTCTAATGAAACATATTTAAACAAGAACGATTTAGACCAATTTAAATAGTTTAGGAGAGTTTCGGCCTTTTTAGTAATAAGCATCTTTTAGGAAATGTATTTTCGTTAGATAATAATTGTATGAAATTAAAAAACTTATTATTGTTTTCGTTGGTTTTTTTGTCATGCGGTTGCTACAATTCTTCGCCGAATCGTTCAAAGTCGAGTTCTACCGGAATAGATGAAAATAATGTTTCAATTACTTTTGAACAACACCCCTATTTAATGAAATCAGATGATCCTGAAGGATATTATTTTGATAAAGAAATAATAGCGAAAACAGTTTTAACTTTTCATCAAGGGCACGATTTAACTCAAGAAGAAATAAATAGTTTTGATTCGAGAACATTAAATTACGTTGTTCCATCATTGATTGGCGACGGTTTTTGGTCGTTTACTTTTTTTATGACAAATTATGATGAAGAAACAAATCTTGCTACAGTATATCTTCGCCCACAAAAATTAAATCATTCAATTAAAGTTTATTTTGGTATTTCTGGATAATTTTATGAAAAAATTGCCTATCTTATCTGCGTTAATCGATCCCTTGTATTGCCAAGATTCGATATGTTTATATTAAAACAGATTTAATCAATAACTAGGAGAGTTTCGGCTCTCCTTTTTATTACATAAAAACATAGCACTCTACCACCCTAAGTGCTTGCTTCTTCTTCTTCTTCTTCTTTGTATCATTAACTTAATGATAGTTGGTAGAGCAATTAACCTTTAATTCATAAGAATTGTTTTTGTTTTACCAAAAATCATCTTGAAAGGAGATTAACTATTAATCAGTCAAGAAAAAAATAATCTTCACGTTGAAAAGATTCCAAACAGAAGGAATTTTTGAAAAATATGATAATTCGCAGCAA
>CACXKR010000010.1 GCA_902768335.1 uncultured Erysipelotrichaceae bacterium | reverse complement strand
AAGAATTACCTTGAGTAAAACCTTACCACAAGCTTTCTTAACTAAAGCGACTTCTTTGGCAATGTAGTCATAATCATGTTCCTTTGCCATCGAATCATTTAAGACCATATCTACTTCGGTTGCACCATTCTCGATAGCGAGTTTAGCTTCATAAGCTTTGCTTTCTGGAAGGGTTGCACCTAATGGGAAACCGACAACTGTGCAAACTTTAACTTCGGTGCCTTTTAACAATTTAGCAGCGAGTGGAACGAATCCTGGGTTAACGCACACTGACGCGAATTTGTATTGTTTCGCCTCCTCACATAATTTCTTAATTGCTTCGATAGAAGCATCTTGTTTAAGAAGCGTATGATCAATCATTCTGTTAATTTCCATTTTGTTTACCTCGTAGAATTATTGTATCACAATTATTCAGCCTTCGCTTTTTCTTCTTTCTTAGCTGCAGCCTTCTTGGCCGGAGCTTTTTTAACTGGCTTTACATCGACTGCCTTTTCTTGTTTGGCTTTAGTAACGACATCTTTGCCGCCATAGTAACCACATTTTGGACAGACGTTGTGTGATTTAATTGTTGCCCCACAATTTGGGCATTTAACTAATCCAGAAACCGATAATTTGAAATGAGTTCTTCTCATTCTTTTTGCGGTTTTGGATGTTCTTCTAAATGGAACTGCCATCTTTATAAGCCTCCTTTGGACTGCATATATTATATATGAACAATAGACCTAATCAAACAAATTTAAAACAATGTTTAATATTTATATCAAAAGTTTAGATTTTATCGAACTTTTATTTTAACAATTTTACCAATAGATGATTCTGGAAGATTATCTTTAAGCAACAAATAATTCGAAGAATGACCCATCATTAGTCCGGTCTCTTTATCTTTTTCTTCAATGATAACTTCAAGCTCTTTACCAATGAATTGTTTACGATAATTCTCTTTTAGCTTTTCACTTAATTCTAAAAGAATTTGAACTCGTTTAGATTTAATTTCAGGAGCAATTTGATCACTCATCGAATAAGCTGGAGTTCCTTCTCGAGCAGAAAATGGAAAAACATGAAGCTCCGCAAAATTAACTTTCTTTATAAATTCAACTGTCTCTAAAAATTCTTCTTCACTTTCACCAGGGAAACCCACTATTACATCAGTCGTAATCGCAATATCAGGACGAACTTCTCTAATACGATTAACTTTGTTAATAAAGTCATCAACATTATATTTTCTTCTCATTCTTTTTAAAACAGAAGGCGATCCACTTTGAAGTGGCATGTGCAAGTGATTAGCGATATTATCTTTGTCTTTTAAAAGTTCAATGAATTTATCATCAATTTCGCTTTCTTCTATCGAGCTTATTCGTAAGCGATATAGACCATCAATATCTAATAATTCTTCTATTAAAGAAGAAAATGAGACACCTTTATTATCTAAACCATAATGAGCGGTATGGATTCCGGTGATGACAAATTCGAGGAAACCGTGTTTGATGAGTTCTTTAATTTCGGAAACTATTTCTTCTTTGTCTCTACTTCTTGCGACTCCTCGTGTATAAGGAATCGTGCAATAAGAGCAAAAATTATTGCAGCCATCTTCCACTTTTATATACGCTCTTGTCGTATTAGGGATAGCAATGCTATTAAATGACTCATATTCAAATTTACGAGTTTCATTTTCAACGGCGATTATCGGTTTTTTATCTTTGATAAACTTTTTAACTAATTCCACTAATTTAGGGCGGTTAGAGGTTCCGACTACAATATCGGCATGACATTCATTAACGACATAATCAGCGTTCTTTTGGCTATAGCAACCCATCACACATAAAATTGCTTTTGGGTTCTTCCTTCTTTCACGGCGAATAATTTGACGTGATTTTTGATCCGCTATAGCGGTGACTGAACAAGTATTGATCACCACTATTTCATCGTCGTTAGAAAAACCATTATTTAAAAATAACTCCTTCAAAGCATTAGTTTCGTAGGAGTTAACTTTACAGCCAAGAGAAATGAATTTAAGCATTCTTGTCCTCTAGATGATTAGCGATAACGCTAAGAGCGTAAATTGAGGCTGTTTCAGCCCTTAAAATGCGATTACCTAAACCAACCGGTGAGAAGCCATGATGCTTTGCATAAATAACTTCGCCTTCAGTGAAGCCACCTTCTGGTCCAATAATAATTGCGATTCTCTTACCTGGTTTCACATTTTTTAACTTTTTATTGAAAGCTGAAACGTCGCCTTTATTTTCTTCGTAAGCAATAAATTTTAAATCAGCATCGATTTCATCGATACGGTCAAAACTGATGATGTTTTTAATGTAAGGAATTCTATTTCTTTTAGATTGTTGAGCAGCTTCTTTAAGAATCTTTTGATAGCGACCCAGCTTAAGATCATTTTGGTGATCTTTAATCTTGACGATGGTACGGTCTGTAGTGAGCAAAACGACCTCACTAACACCGAGCTCGGTTGCCTTTTGTAAAACAAGATCCATCTTATCACCTTTTAAAAGCGCAGCTAAAAGGATGATATAGTTAGGAAGTTCACTGTTATCTTTAAGTGTCTTTTTCGCGATGATTTCAAGAGGTTTAGTTGAAACTATTTCTGATAAATAAACCTTTTCATCGGCAACAACTTCGATTTGCTCACCTTTTCTAGCACGCATGACCTTGAGGAGATGATACTTATCATCCTCATCAAGTACGATCATGTTTTTAAAAATACGTCCAAAGTAGCGTTGCATTATTTTAAAAATTCTCCTCTTGAGTCTTGAATATCGTGTCTAAGAAGAAAGGATAAAGCGACCCCTATCATCAAAGCTTCCATTACAAAAAACGGGATCAAATAACCAAAGACATTATGAAGTACCGCAAAGAATAGAATTGAACCTATTCCCACGATGGTAATAGCAGATATACCAAAGGTAATCAAGCCAATTTTGTATTTGCCAAGGTAGTAATTATGCGCTCCAAAAATGCCGAAAACAAAGGCGAGAATAGCAGCGATAATTTTTGATTTTGGCTTAGGTAGTTCAATGCCGTTTAGCGATTCAAGAGCCTTGGTCATATCTTGCGTGGTCATATCTTCACCTTCAAGAGGTTTACGACCACCACAAAATGGGCAATTCTCTTTGTCTAATCTTGATATTTCTGATCCACAATATTTACATTTCGCCATAAATACTTTTCAAAGTATAACACATTAAAGATAAAACAAAAGGACAGTTTTACTCTGTCCTCTCTCTTTTTTTATTAATAAGCAGTCTTATCAGCGATATTTTTATATTCTGCGTATAGTTTAAGGCAAGCCTTGCGGTCTAACTCAATAACAAGTTTTTCGCGTACGCCTGGTTGCTGCATATCGTAGAATTTTTTATCTCTGAAGCCGATGTCTTCGGTATCAAGAATATTACATCCGTAATACACTTTATCGATATTGGCCCAGAGAATAGCCGACATGCACATTGGGCAAGGTTCACCTGTGGTATATAATTCGCATCCACTTAAATCGAATGTTCCAAGCTTTTTACAAGCTTTATGAATCGCCATCATTTCTCCATGGCAAGTTGGATCGTTATTTTTTACGACTTCGTTGTGGCCTTTACCAATAACTTCTCCATCTTTTACAATTACGGCGCCGAATGGACCGCCATGACCCTTACGAATGCCTTTTCTAGCTTCGAGGATCGCCATATGCATATATTTGTTCATAAATCTTCTCCACTTGATATTTTATCAAATTGTTAACTAAAGAAAAGAAAAGACCACTTTTCAGTGGCCTAAACTTTGTTTAACGTTTAAATGACTTTTTGAATTTCTCAAAGAATGAGTCCTTTTTGTCTTCCTTAGATTGATATTCTTCAAGAAGTTTCTTTTGCTCCCTAGAAATCTTGGTTGGAGTCTTAACGATCACGTGAATATATTGATCGCCTGGAGTGCCTTTACGCATATCTTTGATACCACGTCCTTTTAGACGAAGGATCTGATTTGGTTGAACACCCGCCGGGATTTCGACTTCCGCTTCACCATAGACGGTTGGGATGTCGACTTTCTTACCCAAGATAGCATCAACGAAGCTTATTGGAACATCAATATGGATATCGTTTCCATCACGTCTAAAGAATTCATGTGGAGTGATAACGATTTCTAAATAAAGGTCTCCATTTGGTCCACCATTACGGCCAGCTTCACCTTTTTCGCGAATGCGAATCTGTTGACCAGCGTTGATGCCAGCAGGAATATTGACCTCGATATCACGTTTAATATGCTTGTAGCCACGACCACCGCAGTCTGGACATTTGTCAGTGATGACTTTGCCTGAACCACCGCAGTCTGGACAGACGCTTTGTTGTTCCATGACCCCAAAGATTGTTCTTTGTTGAGTCTTAATGTAACCTTTACCGCCACAGCGAGTACAGGTTTTAATACTTGAAGAATCTTTAGCACCAGTTCCATCACATTTTGAACATTTTTCATCATATGAAACTGGAACGAGAACTTTTTTACCTAAGATAGCGTCCATAAATGGAACGCGGATTCTTTGAAGAGTGTCATCTCCTCTTTGAGGACCATAGCTTCTTTGACTTCTTCTGCCTCCTCCAAAGAAGGATGAGAATATATCGCCTAAATCGACATCGCCAAAGCCTTGTCCTGCAAAGCCAGCACCAGAGAAAGGATTACCGGCTCCGCCTGTAGATACGCCTTGTTCGAAAGCAGCCATACCAAATTGGTCGTACATTTCACGCTTCTTGTCATCGTATAAGATGTCATAAGCTTCTTGAACTTCTTTGAATTTTTCTTCAGCGCCAGGTTCTTTATTTAAGTCTGGATGATATTTCTTCGCTAATTTACGATAAGCGGATTTAATCTCATCTTTAGTTGCACTTTTAGATATTCCTAGAACTTCATAGAAATCTCTTTTAGCCATAGTTACTCCTTTCTAAGCACTAAAGCGAAGGGGCATTAGCCCCATCGCTAAAGAGTTAATTAACAATTAATTTTTCATTGTTGAATCAGCATCGACAACGTCGTCAGCTGTTTCATGACCTTCTTGGTGAACGTCGCTAGTTGAACCAGCTTGTGCACCTTTACCAGTTTGGGTTTGAGCCATCATTTCAGCAGCTTTTTCGAGTTCGCCTAAGCGAGTCTTAAGTGTTTCGATATCATTATTATCTAAAGCAGTCTTAAGTTCGTCGCGAAGTTTTTGAGTTTGTTCTTTTTGAGCTGCATCGATAGAATCGCCTTTTTCTTGAAGAGCTTGATCAATGCTATTGATGTATTGTTCAGCTTTGTTTTTGATTTCGACTTCTTCTTTACGTTTGTTATCGGCTTCAGCGTTTTCTTCCGCTTCTTTGACCATTCGGTCAATATCTTCTTTAGATAAACCATTAGAACCAGTAATTGTGATCTCTTGTTCCTTTTGAGTATCTAAGTCTTTAGCGGATACTTTAACGATACCGTTAACATCGATTGAGAAGGTAACTTCGATTCTTGGTTCACCTCTACGAGCTGGTTTAATACCAGTTAATTGGAAGTGTCCTAAGAGTTTGTTATCGTGCGCCATTGGTCTTTCACCTTGATAAACCATGATATCAACGGCTGGTTGATTATCTTGGGCGGTTGAGAAGATTTGTGACTTGGTGGTTGGAATAGTTGTATTTCTAGTGATGAGAGGTGTGAGCACTCCACCTAAGGTTTCAATACCTAAGGTTAATGGAGTGACGTCTAATAAGACGACATCTTTAATTTCACCAGAGACAACACCACCTTGGATCGCTGCACCGATGGAGACAGCTTCATCTGGGTTAACTGATAAGTTTGGTGTCTTTCCAGTTAATTTCTTAACAAGTTCTTGAACGGCTGGCATACGAATTGAACCACCGATAAGAAGGACTTGGTTTAATTCATTTGGACTTAATTTAGCATCTGCTAAAGCTCTTCTAACTGGTTCTTCAGTACGAGCAAGTAAATGCTTGGTCATATCTTGGAATTTAGCTCTGGAGAGAGTTGTTTCAAAGTTGACTGGTCCATTAGCACCCATTGCGATGAATGGAAGCGAGATGGTTGTTTGAAGTGAACTTGAAAGTTCAATCTTCGCCTTTTCAGCAGCGTCTAAGAAACGTTGTTGAGCCATCTTATCATTGATATCTAAGCCGTATTCAATCTTGATTTGGGCTTTGATCCAATCAGCGACGACTTTATCCCAGTCATCACCACCGAGTTGGTTATCACCAGCGGTCGAAATAACTTCGAAGGTACCATCGCCGATATCGAGGATGGAAACATCGAATGTACCACCACCTAGATCGTAAACAAGAATCTTTTCGGATTTTCCTTTGTCTAGACCATAAGCGAGCGCAGCGGCTGTTGGTTCGTTGATGATACGAACTACATCAAGACCAGCGATTTGACCAGCGTCTTTAGTTGCTTGTCTTTGTGCATCGTTGAAGTAAGCTGGGACAGTAATAACTGCCTTTTGGACTTTTTGTCCAAGATTTTCTTCAGCATACTTTTTCATATAAGCGAGAATTTTCGCTGAGATCTCTTGTGGAGTGTAATCTTTTTTGGTGGCGTTAATATGAACCTTTTCGGCGCTACCCATTTTACGTTTAATGGATGAAACTGTATCTGGATTGGTAACAGCTTGACGTTTAGCAGCGTTACCGACAATTTCTTCGCCAGAGGCTTTGAAAGCGACGACTGACGGGGTTGTCATTGTACCTTCAGGGTTTGGAATAACCTTGACGGTGCCATCTGCTTGTAAGTAACTTACAACTGAGTTTGTGGTACCTAAGTCGATACCGAGAATAATTTCTTTTGCCATAAATTTTTCCTCCTTTATTAGGCGTCCATTTCTGGACTATTATTTTCTTCTTTCTTTGGTTCGTCTTTTTTATTCGTGGAGACGACCACGATGCTTGGGCGTATCAATCTTTCATGAAGTTTATAACCTTTCGCATTCACTTTGAGAATTTTGTTAGGTTTAGCATTTTCATCATAGATGGTTTCTAACGCCTGCATAGTTGAGGGATCAAATTCATCACCGACTTTTGGAGAGATTTCACTGACGCCTTCATTTTCGAGGACGCTCAGGAGATTGCGGTAGATAAACTCGAAGCCGATGAGGAAGTTTTTCATTTCCTCACTTTTTACTTCCGCCTGTAAGGCCATGTGGAATCCATCGAGGATTGGAAGTAAGTTTTCGATGAAGCCAACAGCACGATATCTGATGGCCTCGCGATGTTCTTTTTCAACTTGTTTGCGAAGATTTTGCATATCGGCATAAGCTCGATAGTACTCATTCTTCCAATGTTCTAGATCAGCGTTTAGCTTTGCTATCTTATCATTTTCGTTTTTCTTTTGTGACACTTGTTGGCTCCTTTCTTTCAGCGAATCTCTTTTCAAGTTCATCGATTAAGTATTCCATTGAGGAGACGACTTGGTCGTAGTCCATTCGTTTAGGACCGACGATCGCAATCGAACCTTCTTGTTTTCCAGGAATCTTAACTTTAGCGGAGACGATCGATACATCGTCATCGTTTTCTCCTGCGATATGAATCGAGATGTCGCCTTGGGCTTCATCTTCGACTTCTCTAAATACTTCTGGTGATTCGAATAACTCGAGGAGTCGACGAATCTTGCTAGCATCGTTAGCGAACTCAGGTTGATCGAATAAGTTGTCCGCTCCATAGGTGTTAAGCCTATCTTTGGCAAAGCCAACAAAAGCTTCTAACATCGCTTGGTAAATGACATCTTGATCAATCACGAAGTCATTGAGAAGAGGCTTGATGGCTTCCATCTTTGGGACCAATTCGGAAATCGCTGTTCCTTTTAGTCTTTCATTTAGAAGCTTGACGCATTTCTCGATATCTCCTAATTGAATTTCTTCATTTAAGGCGAACGTCTTATTTTCAACATAACCTTGATCAGTAACGAAGACGCAGGTTGCGCTGGAACTTGAAAGAGGAATAATTTGAACCGAAGCGAGTTTCTCTTGCTTGGCGTTTGGACCAAGAACAATCGAGGCTAGCGAAGTCATTTGAGATAAAATCTCACAAGACTCTTTTATCACGCTTTCAATCGATTGTGTCTTTTGGTCGAGAATCGTCTGCATTTGATATTTGAATTCTTCAGAGACGCTGCGTTCACGCAAGTTATCGATATAATATCTATAACCTTTGCTAGAAGGAACGCGTCCGCTCGAGGTATGCGTCTTTTCAAGAAGACCATCACCTTCAAGAGCATTCATTTCCGCTCTAATAGTTGCACTTGAATAATTCAAACCATACTCATTAATCAAAGTTTGGCTTCCAACTGGCTGAGCAGTTTTGATGAAGTGTTCAACGATCAACTTTAAGATGCGATCTCGACGGTTCATAATTTTCTCCTTTTTTGGCACTCACACTTTTGGAGTGCTAATCATAATTATAAGAATCATTTTGGCACTGTCAAGTCTCAAGTGCTAAATTTTTTAAAAAAATAAAAAACCACAAAGTGGTTAATTTTTCAAAAATGCAGTACTTTTAGATAATGTTGAGCAAAATATAGTCCATGATAAGCATACCTTGATCAGTTAATTTAACCCTATTCTCATCTATTCTCAGGTCGCCAGTATCGACAAACTTATCTAATCTATTCCCATATTTCTGAGTAAAATCTATACCAAAGCGTTTTTTAAAATCTTTTCTTAAGAAACCGGATTCTAGTCTTAAATTTGTGAGTAAAAAATATTCAAAATCTTTTTCTTTGGTAACGATTTCCTTATTAGCGATATAATCGCCACTTAAATATTTATCTAAACTTTTAGTGTTCTCGTAGCGAACTCCATTAATATATCCTGAAGCTCCTAAACCTATTCCGTAATATTCATTGTCGTGCCAATAGGTAAGATTATGCTTTGCATATTTTTTGTTTCTAGCAAAATTTGAAACTTCATATCTTTCATAACCATGTTCTCTTAAAATCTTAACAATATATTCATAATATTTCGCAGATTCTTCCTCGTCTTGTTCTTTATATTTCATGTTATGAAACACAGTCCCAGGAGAAACGATCAATGAATAAATTGAAATATGATCAACATCTAAAGCTAGGACATTATTTAAATCATTTTCTAAATCTTTGATACTTTGGCCATTAAATCCATAGATTAAATCAACATTAATTGAATCAAAACCATGCTTTTTAGCCTCATTAACCACCTTAACAGCATCCTCATAGGTGTGACTTCGGCCTATTTCTTTTAGACGTCTATTTTGGGTTGATTCAACACCGATGGATAATCTCGTAACTCCATAGCGGCTCATAATATCTAATTTAGCTTTGCTAAGATTTTCAACATTTGCTTCAACGCTGAATTCACCACCATCACACAAATATGGTTTTACTTTCTGAAGCAGTTTTTCAAAATCCTCATCGCTTAAAGATGTCGGAGTTCCTCCACCGATATATATTGTTTTAACTTTGTTAATCTTATATGAATCAAGTTCTTTAAATAGCTCATTTAGATATGGCTTAACAAAGCGCTCATTATAAAAAAGTTTTGTGAAATCACAATATTTACATATGTGAGCACAAAACGGAATGTGTATGTATAAGGATTCAGGTTTAAGCTTGGCCATTCTTTTTAGCTTCTTCTTCCATCGCTTTTTGAATTTCTTCATCTTCGATAGGAACTAAAATGCGGTCAAGTTCTTGACGAACAGCTTCTTCTTCGGTGATTTCATCCTTTTTAATCTGTAAGGAAGCGACATGCCTTTTTACAAAGATGATTACTAAGATTAGTAATCCAAAGAAACCTAGGAGTCCTAGGATAATCCATAATGGTAATAGATCTGATGCTGCTAAAGTTCTAAACATAATTTTTCTCGCTCCCTATTTTACTCTTTGTCAATTGGAGTGTAAACAAACTTGTTTTTCACTTGTTCACGCTTATAGTAGCCAAGGCGCGCCAAATCATCCATAGATGTACGAGCGGTCTCGTAGACTGTTCCTTCACATTTCTTAAATTGCTGGATCGTATAATATTTGCCTTTGGTGCAATGTCTAACATAGAAATGAGCTTGTTTCTTCTTTAGAAGAGGGTCTTCTTCAAGAAGGTTTTCGGCCATGCGTTTTAATTGTTTATCAGATGGGCCTTCTTCAACAGGTTCTCTTTCGATAACTTGAATTGGCTTATGCTCACGTGGTCTTGGCTGTTCAACCTTTGGTTGTTCAATAACTTCCTTCTTTGTTTCAATGATTTGTTCACTTGGAGAAACTCCAAACTCTTTTTCAAAATCTTCTTTAGATTCACCAAAGGTGTAAGAATTTTTAACAGCGGTCATCGTAACTTGCGCAATCTTATCCATCACCATATCTAAGGAAGATGAGAATAAGTCGATAACTCTTAAGAGTTCATATGTTAAATCTCTTGAACGTTGAATTTCTCTTGAAACGCTAGCTAACAAACCTTTTTCATCTAAAGCAATAGCTTCTAAAGGAATATAAGCAGCGGCAGATTCAACATCACTAAGCGAAACGATTAACTTTGTTAAAATCGCACTCATCTCAGCATTATATTTCTCAAATGGTTTGATGTAGGCGATCATATAAGAAGTAACCGCTACCTTTGTTACAAAGGAATCTTTGCTATTATTAACATAGTTAATTAAGTTATCCATTAACCATGGAATTTCTTGAGTAGGTGCACCAGCGTATTCGCGGTCAACAAGTAACCTTTGACCAGCCGTATTAATTTCATCTTTTCTAAAGAAAGATTCGTCTAAATCGCTTCCTGAAATGATCGAATAATAAGTTTTAATGGTATTTAAATCAAATTTCTCTTTAGGATTTTTATCAAGGTGAGTTAAGGCTGCGAAATATCTATGGAGTGGTTCATATAACGATTCGGTGTTTTTATATTCATAAACATTGTTTAAAGCGACATCGTTAACATTGATCTTATTGATTTTCGCAATCATTTTTAATTCATGAATAACAACATCTCGAAATACTGTGTATTGCGAAACTGAACCAGGTTGTAAACCACCAAAACTTACAATGTATTGAGAAATGCTCTCTTCGAGAGTTTCAATTTTTTCAATAATTTTGGGCATGTAGGCAATCGTAAAAGGAACCTTAGTAATATCAAAAAGGTTCAATTGTTTACGATATTGTTTACGGTACGATAAAATCGTAACCCAAATTGGTTCTATTAAATTTGTGCCTAACGCTTCGGCTACTTCAGCACGAGTTGAATAATTCTCTTCACTGAATCTAATTGCAAGTGTGTTGTCTGCCATAATACTAAATCCTCACTAGTAGAATAGCATGTCACAAAGTATATATCAATATAAAACTACTAAATTTTAACTAAGTTTCAACTGATTAATTATCATCGTCAATTGAGAGAACACTCATGAATGCTTCTTGTGGAACTTCAACAGAACCAATCGCTTTCATGCGCTTCTTTCCTTCTTTTTGCTTTTCAAGCAATTTACGTTTTCTAGATATGTCACCACCATAACATTTGGCTAAGACATCTTTTCTAACCGCTTTAATATCGGCTCTAGCAATGACTTTGCCATTAATGGCAGCCTGTACTGGAACTTCGAATTGTTGACGCGGAATAATCTCTTTTAATTTTCTAACGACCACACTTCCTCTTTCGTAAGCGGTTGATCGATGGACAATTGTTGAAAGAGCATCAATGACTTCTCCATTAAGGAGAATATCCATCTTCGCTAAGTTTCCAGCGTGATAGCCACTGTATTCATAATCGAAGCTTGCGTAACCTTTAGTGAAGCTTTTAAGTTTATCAAAGAAATTGTAAACAATTTCAGCTAATGGAAGTTCATAAGTTATTACCATTCTAGTGTCATCAAAGTATTCTAAATCGATATAGATGCCTCGACGTTTCTGACAAAGTTCCATAACTGGACCAACATACTCCTTTGGAGTCATGATTCTAGCTTTGACGTAAGGCTCTTCGATTTCTTTTATAGTCGTTAAATCAGGAAGTTTTGAAGGGTTATCGAGTTCAATCATATCACCTTTAAAAAGGATGATATGGTAGATGACGCTTGGAGCGGTTAATATCAAATCGAGATTGTATTCTCTTTCTAGCCTTTCCTGAACCACATCCATATGTAGTAAGCCAAGGAAACCGCATCTAAAACCGAAGCCTAAGGCTTGGCTGGTCTCGGCTTCAAAGACTAAGGAAGAATCGTTTAGAGATAGCTTCTCTAAAGCTTCTTTTAAATCACTGAATTTTTTAGAGTCGACTGGATAAAGTCCGCAATAAACCATCGGGTTCATCTTACGATAACCAGGAAGTGCTTCTTTACATGGATTATTACTTAAAGTAATAGTTTCACCAGGAATAACGTCTTTAATATCTTTGATTTGAGCAGCAAGATATCCGACTTCACCAGCGCATAATTCGTTTTTCTTTAACTCCTTTGGAGTTCTAATACCTACTTCGGTGACAAGGTATTCTTTGTTAGCGGCCATCAGTCTAATGGTGTCGCCAACTTTAACCTTACCATTTTTGATACAAATCAAAACAACAACTCCACGGTAAGAATCGTAATATGAATCAAAAATTAAAGCTTGAAGAGGTTTATCGTCTTCGCCTTTGGGCGCTGGGATATATTTAACCACTGCTTCTAGAACATTTTGGATTCCTTCTCCAGTCTTAGCGGATACAAGGCAAGCATTGTCGCTTGGAATGCCAATTCGATCTTCAATTTCTTTTTTAACAAGATCTGGACTGGCGCTTGGTAAATCAATTTTATTGATTACTGGAACAATTTCTAGATTGTTATCCACCGCTAAATAGACATTGGCGAGAGTTTGAGCTTCAACGCCTTGAGTTGCATCCACTACTAACAAACAACCTTCGCAAGCCGCAAGTGAGCGTGATACTTCGTAGGTGAAGTCGACGTGCCCCGGAGTGTCGATTAAATTGAATAAATAATCTTCACCATTCAAAGAATGATATTTAATCGTTACCGCGTTTAGTTTGATGGTGATTCCTCTTTCTCGTTCAAGGTCCATCGAATCGAGGAATTGCTCCTTCATTTCTCTTTTAGAAATGGTTTCAGTCAATTCTAAAATACGGTCCGCCAAAGTGGACTTGCCATGGTCTATATGAGCAATAATTGAGAAATTACGAATATGATTTTTATCAAAATTCATAACAAATATTCTATTTTCTATTCCAGAAGTTGGCAACTTCTTCTTTTACATCCTTTAAGGAAGTAACGACTTTGTATTGAGGCCACTCGTTTCTGAAGAGGTCAATATAAGTCTTTGTTAAATAGCGATCATCAATTAATAGAGCTACCCCGCGATCAGATTCACTTCTAATAACTCTTCCAACCGCCTGCATAACTTTGTTAATGCCTGGATTTATATAAGCATAAGAATAGCCATTTCCAGAAGTTTTTTCAAAATATGAGCGAATCAAATCTCTTTCAAAACAAATTTGAGGAAGGCCAACTCCAATAACGGCAACTCCGATGAGGCGATCGCTGACCAAATCGATACCTTCGCCAAAGGCGCCACCAACAACAGCTAATCCTACGGTCGTGTTCTTAGGTTTATCGACAAAGCAAGATAAGAACTGCATCTTATCAATTTCACTCATATCGCGTTCCTGAATGATTAAATTCGCATCCATATCTTTAAGATAAGGGGCAAGTTGCTCTAAATATTCATAACTTGGAACATAGACAAAATAATTGCCTAAACGGGCTTCCACCATTGCTTTGATATACTGAGATACTTCTTCAAGTGTTTTGCTTCTATTCTTATAACGAATTGAAACAGTTGGAGCGACCATTAAATTAAGATTTTCCTTTGGAAATGGTGAGGCTAATTTTAGCAATGGATCGCTTTTAGTCCCACCTAATAAATCGACATAATATTCAGCTGGCGATAAAGTAGCTGAAAAAATAATCTTAGCTTTCACCTTATTTAAAGCCATCTTTATTTGGCCTCGTGGGTCTAAGCAATAGAGAGTAATTTTCGTCTCTCCTGACGGCGTTTTTGTGACGTATAGAGTAAATGAGGAGTCAAAGACATCGTAAAGTTTTGCAAATTTATTTAATTCAAAGAAAAATTCGGTGAAGTCTTCATTTATTTCGCTATGGTGATGCTTATTAACATCGCTTGAAGCAAGTAGATAGGCATTTATGCCTCTTAAATCTTCTTCCTCAAGATGGTCGATAATATAATCGCCAGGTTCAAGAATCTTATATTTATTAAATATTTTCGAAATTCGTTTAATAGCATTTTTAATCTTTCGATGTTCCAAATTATGGACAGCTTTCTTTGCTTTCTTAAATAAGAAAGAGTTAAAAGATGCTGAATACATTTCTCTAGCGCGGTCCACCAAATTGTGTGATTCATCAACTAAAACAATCATCTTCGAAGCATCTTCGTCGAAAAATCTCCTAAGATACACCATTGGATCAAATAGATAATTGTAATCACAAATTATGATGTCGCTATAAAGAGACAAATCTAATTGAAACTCGAACGGACAGATTGTGTATTGCTTTGCAATATCAAGTATTGTTTCAGGTGAAAAAAGTAAGTTCTCTTTAATTGCTTTCGTTACCGCTTCTCGAATATGAGTGTAATAGTCTTTAGCGAATGGGCACTCATCTGGGTTACAGCCTTTACCAGGACAAAGACAAATTTTATCTTTTGCAGTAATTGTAATAACCGATGCTTTGAGGCCTTTTTCAAGAAGAAGCATAGCGGCTTTATATGCAGCAACTCTTCCAGAGTTCTTGGCAGTTAAATAAAAGATTTTATCATTGGTTTCACTCGAAAAAGATTTGGCGAAAGGATATAAAGTCGACATCGTTTTACCAATCCCAGTCGGAGCTTCAGCGAAAAGGAGACCACCGTTTGTAGCGATGCCATAGGCATATTTAGCTAATTCTTTCTGCCCTGCCCTAAATTTCGGAAACGGAAATTCTAATTTGGAAGCAGTTTTATTTCTCTCTTGGGTTCTATCAAAAATAAATTGATAAAAATCTAAATATTCGCTTAAAAGATTATCAACAAATTTTTGTAGTTCGTCTCTTTTAAAAGAGAAGTTCTTTATCATCTTCGTATTTTCGATTTGGTGAATATAGGTTAACTGGACCCCTACTTCATCGAGATGATAAAGTCTCGCATACATTAAGGCGTAGCATTTTGCTTGACCTAGATGCCATTCTTTTTGTGATTCAAAATATTCCTCCAAAGGAGAGATGGTTGATTTTATTTCATCGATCGTAACTTTATCACCGTCGATAATAACTCCATCAGCGCGTCCTTCAATATTGAAAGTAAAGTCTTTGACTTTGAATGTGTCTTTTAAAAAGAATTCAGGATAGTAATTTGCGTTTTGCCTCGACTGATGAAAAGAATGAATCTTGGTTCCTTCGCTCATCGTCGTTTTGTTGTATACTCGATTATCGATATCACCAGTTCTAAGTAAAAAATCAACAAGTTGATGGACCGATAAAGACAAAACTTTTTCCATGCGATAATTGTAACAAAAAAGGGCTACTATATATAGTCCTTTTTATAAAACCTATTTTGCGATTGCTCCGCTTAGATGCCTGGAGCCATTTGCGAAACTCTTAGCGTCCATCTTCTTTTTACCCTCGAGTTGAACTTCGTCGAGTTCTATTTCTCCATCGCTTAATTGAAGAATTACTCGCTTAGAGATTGTTATTGTACCGACTTCGGAATTCCTATTCTCAGATATTTTATGAGCTTTATAAATTTTGAATTTGAGATTGTTTAAATAGATATATCCACCAGGTTCTTCGCTTAATCCACGAACCCAATTTAAGAATAGATTTGTGGGTTTAGATAAATCTAATTTTTCATCTTCTGGCTTAATTTTATCCGCAAAAGTGACTTTATTTTCATCTTGCTCAATGCCTTTTAGATTGCCTTCAAGATATGACATTAAATTGTTTTTAATAACTCTATTCCCACATTCAACGATCTTGTTACACAAGGAAGAATAGTTATCATCAGGAGATATCTCACACTCTTCAAAAGCGAACATCTTACCGGCATCCATCTTGTCAATCATTTCCATTAATGTAACGCCAGTCTTCTTCTCACCTTCGATAATTGCTCTTTGTATTGGAGCGGCTCCACGATATTTCGGTAAGATCGAACCATGGATATTAAGACAACCTAATGAAGGAATATCGAGAAGTCCTTGAGGAATAATTTGGCCATAGGCCATAGTCAAAATTAAATCAGGTTTAAGTTCTTTAACAAATTCATAATCCTTACGAATTCGGTGTGGTTGATAAACAGGAATATTATATTTTTCCGCTACTAATTTAGTAGGTACTTTTTGAAGGATAGCTTTGCGCCCTTGAGCTTTATCTTCTTGAGCTATGAGAGCGACAATATTAAAACCATCTTGAATAAGATTTTCAAGTATTCTAGCACTCATCTCTGGAGTGCCCATGTATATAATTCGATAATCGCTTTTGGACTTCATATCCGTAATTATAAAGTTAGATTTAATGATTTTCAATCATGAGAGAATTTGCTATTATATGAAAATCGGGGAGATAAAATATGGCAATTGATAACAAACAAGTTAAGAAGTTCTTTGAATCAGCATCTGCTTTGCTAAATACTTCAAAGACGCTTCAAGAAATATTTCTAGCCGCTACAACACTGCACAAAAAAGAAACAGCTATCACCTATATTAACGAAAAAGGAAAAGTTGTTTCTTATAAATATAAGAATTATCGTTCATTATGTTTCGAAACAGCCTCTAAGCTTTCTCAAAAGTTTCACGAACTTCCAAAGAATTCTGTCGTTGGTTTGAAACTCAAAAACTGTCCAGATTGGCCGCGTCTATTCTGGGGCATCCTTATGAATGGATTTGTTCCATTTTTAATTGATGCAAAACTTCCAAAAGAAAATACCGAAACTCTCTTGAGAGAATCGGGCGCTAAAGGAATTGTCACTGGGGAAATCTTTTCCTACGATATTCCAACAGTTAACGTCGGCAGACTAGATGAGCTTAAAGTTAACTTTAAATTTCCAGTTACTTGGGCTAATCAAGTCATCTTCTGCTCCAGCGGAACAACTGGCAATGTCAAACTAATGGTATTTGATGGCGCAAATCTCTGTCACCAAATCGCTGCAAGCTTAGATATGCCAAATACAACTAATGACATCATGTATCCTGGTGAACTAAACATAGTTGCCATTATTCCGTTCCACCACATCTTCGGTTTCGTAGCCGTCTTCCTTTGGTATACTTTCTACGGTAAAAACATTGTTTTTGTCAAAGATCTTTCACCAAGCGAAGTCACTTCAACATGTCAAAGATGTGGAGTCACCCATGTTTATAGTGTTCCACTATTCTGGGATTCACTCGCCCAATCAGTTGTGCGTAAAGCCGACTTAGAAGGACCAAAGAAGGCTGACATCTTATCTAAGATGATCGCATATAACACTCACAAAATTGATAACGTTCAAGCTGGACAAGGCGCTAGCGCAATCGCATTAGGCATTGTTCAAGGACAACTCCTTGGCAAAAAAGTTCGCTATTGCATTTCTGGTGGCGGATATATTTCTGCTGAAACAATGAACATTATCAATGGCGTTGGTTATCCATTATATAATGGATATGGAATGACCGAAGCCGGTGTTGTCAGCGTTGAGCTTTCACCTAAAGTTGAATATAGACTTAAAGGTTCAATTGGTAAACCACTCCATGGTGTCGAATTCAAATTAAGAAACACCACCAAACTCCATCCAAATGTTGGTGAACTTATGATCAAATCAGATATCACCCACAAAATTGAGATTATCAATGGAGTTGAACAAACCCCAGAACTCATCGATGGATTTATGCCTACAGGCGATATCGCTGAATGCGATGAAACTGGATTTTATTATATAAAAGGTCGTATCAAAGACATCATCATCAACGAAAATGGCGAGAATATCTATCCAGATGAAATCGAAGACTACTTCAAAGAAGTTCAAGGTGTCACAAATGTTTGCGTTGTCGGTGTGAAAAAAGGTAAGTCAACTCACGAATCCATCACCGCAATATTTGAAATTGCAAACGATGTCGATGAAGAGAAGCTAAAAGCAATGAAGGCCAAAATTGATGAAATCAATGCCTCGCTTTCTAATGAAAAGAGAGTGCAAGACTTCTTCATTTCGAAAGAAAAACTTCCTCTAACTGCTTCAATGAAAGTCAAACGCTTCCAAGTTCGTGAACTACTAAAAATCAAAAAAGGTGCTTTCGTTTCCTTTGATGAAAAGAAAGAAATCAAGAACTTCGATGGTTATAAAAAAGAAGATGTCGAACCAGTCGTTAAGAAAATTCGTAATCTCTTTGCAAAAACTTTATATCTTCCAATCGTTAAGATTGGAGATGATGACCACTGGATCAATGACTTAGGTGGAGATTCAATGTCATACATCGAACTCATTAATTCAATCGATGAATCCTTTGGAATCAAAATTCCAGAAGAATTATACGCGAAACTAACATCAGTAAATGAGTTTACTGAGGCGGTTTTAAATCTCAAAGGAGTCAAAAAATCTAAATAACAATTGTTTATAATCATTAAGTTTGCTAAACTTATGAACGAACATTTTTAAGAGGTATTTAAAATGGCGCAAATCAAATCACAAATTAAAAGAATTGGAACTAACGAAAAAGCTCGTCAACGCAATGTTGCTTATAGAAGCAGAATTTCTACTCAATCCAAGAAGGTTCGCGTTGCTTGCGAAAAGAAAGACGTTGAAGCTGCAAAGAAAGAATTACAACTTGCTCTTAAATTAATCGATAAGAGCGTCACTGCTGGTGTTTATACCCGCAATACAGCTGCACGTAAAAAATCTTCTCTTACAAAGTTAGTCAATTCTCTTGCTAAATAATCTAATTTGGAAAATTAATTAGAAATAATTCAAGTCCATAGAAGCGGTCAATCTGGCCGCTTTTAATTTGATAATCAAGGTAATATAAATCGTCTAAAGCATGAGCGATTTGTCTTCTAGACAAACGTCTACTATTTCTTAGCGAGATCTTAACTCTCCATTCGTTTGCTTTTAGTTCAGATGCGATTTCTTTTTCGTCTAAGCCTTTACTTGATAAAAACAAGACTTCGCTAATGAATCTAAATTGCGATCCAAGCATTGGAATCAATCCATCCGTAGAATTTGAGCCCTGTAAACAAATATCGCGGAATATCGCTAATGCATTTGCATTGTCACCCTTAAAGAGCGCGTTTGTAATTTGGAAAGCATCATCTTCAAGTGGCTTAGCAACCATTAAAGTTATATCCGCAATGCTAAGATGATCCTTATATAAGCATAGTTTCTCGGCTTCATTTACAAATCTAGATAAATCACCATCCACTCTTAAAGCGAGTTCTTGAACGGCGTTTTCATCAATAGCGACATTTCTTTCTTTAAAATATTTACGAATATAGATTGGCCATTCTTCTTTTTTTAGATTTAAGAATTCGAGGATTTCGCCATTATTTTTTATATAGTCTACAATTGGGTTTTTATGATCGATATTTTCGTTTCGTAAAATAAAAATAATATTGATGGAATCGGAACTATTTTCTAAAACTGAAAGTATTTTTTCAACTGTTTCTTTATTGCTTTTGGGCTCCAAAAATGATGCTTTATCAATAACTACAGCTTTAGAGTCATATCCTAACGGAAGCATGCTAGCTTCATCGCATATTTCGTCGACGATATCATTCGAAAATTCAAATTTAACGACATTAAAATCATCGACCTCTCCTAATCTTTCTTTTAGGATTTTTCCGAGACGTTTTTTAATCATCGGATATTGTTCGCCATAAAGAATGTAATTCATTATTTTGAATTATACACTATTATGCAAACATCGACACATAAGAAATTGTTCCCTCTAAATCTGTGCGACGGATTTTAACATTGTATTTTGTTAATGTTTCAATAACTTCTTTATTTGGGTGACCATATTTGTTTTTTGCGCCACAAGAGATGACAGCTTCGCTAGGCGAAGTAGCTTTTATAAATTCTTCACAAGAAGAAGTTTTTGAGCCATGATGCCCTACTTTTAAAATGTCACAATCAACATTGATTCCACTGTTAAGAATGTACTTTTCACTTTCAATTGAAGCGTCGCCTGTAAAAAGCCACTTTTTCTTCATGAAATCAACTAAGAAGACGAGACTAGAATCGTTTTCATCACCATCGTAATAATTGATATTTTCGAGTTTTATATCTCCTACTTTAATAGGAAAATCACTTCGTTCTTTTAGGTAGCTTTTAACTTTAAAATTCTCTATGAGAGAACTAGCTGCTCCAGCATGGTCGAAATCATCGTGACTTGTCACTAATAAATCGATGTGAGAAACTCCTATTTTTCTAAAGTAAGGAATTAGAGTTTCTTCTGCCATATCGAATTTGGTGTTTCCGCCAGTATCAATTAGGACATATTTGTTCCGATTACAAAGAAGGATGGAATCGCCTTGGCCAACATTGATGAAATGAACTGAATTATTTGGGAGTCTGATTGGTAAGATGGATATACATATGAAGCTGACCAAGGCGATCACTACGTTTCTTAAATGTCTGATCCTTTGAGATTCTAAGAGATAGAGAGCCAAAATAAAAGAAGCGTAGTAAACGAGAAAGAACCACTCATTTACCTTTATAGGTAAAGAGATATCAAGTTTTAATAGAGATTTTGATATCCCTACTAGGAAGTTCGAGTAGGAATTTATAAGGTTCGTAAGAGGTAATCTAACAATTGATGGAAGGATGAGAATTATATATGCCGTAATAAAAGGAATAAGCATCAACTGTAACGGAAATGAAAATAAATGAAATAGGTTCTTATTTGCAGACATGATGGGGAGAAGAAACAAATAAGCGAAAATGGACAAGTAATATTTTCTTTTCCTGGATGGGAAGTAATTGATTCCGGTTCGATAAAACACTCCTAGTAGGGATAATAAAAATCCTATATAAAATGCTTCTTGATATACCAGGTGGTAGTCGATGATGAGAAAGAACAGGGAGAGGCCACTTAACAAAGTTAAGTACGAGAATCTCTTTTTTAAGAAATGTTCATTTATATATCGGAGCGAAGTTAGTAAGAACACCCTTAGAATCGAGATTCTCGGGAAAGAAAATAAAGCTATCGGAGAAAATAGTAAGATCGGGACGAGTTCTGCAACTTTTTTAGATGAGAAGAGGCCAAAGACATAAGTTGTCCCTTTGAACAATGAATGTAGATAAATCCCACTGATCGATATTAGATAAATTAGATTGAGTTCAGCAAAAGTTGCTATAGCAGGATTTGAGTAATCTTTTTCATTAAACAATAAGGCATCTATAAGTCCTTTAGAATTCTCATTAAATTTAGCTAGGAAAATCTTTTTGCGACTATGAAGTCTAATCGGATTAGTAAAATCAGTTTGATAATCCTTTATTTCTAGGCTTCTTGTGACACCTTTATCTTTTAGATAATTCGCGAAATTAAACTGGGATTCGTAGGTGGTCGTTTTGAATTCGCTAGGTTTGCTTTTTATGGTGAGAAAATCACCGATTTCCTTATCCGAGTTCTCGTCGTAAACGTAATATTTTTCAAAGTGGCTTTGGAAGATGAAGTAATTTTCTTTAACTTCCACCACCATTCCTTGATAAATATTGTCTTGATTATCGTATTTGATATTTAAGTTTCCAATGAAGGCGCCGCCGATAAAGACTGTTAGAAATACTATCGCGCGTTTCTTAGAAAATCTTACGAATATAAATACAATATAAACAAGACTAATAATGATGCTTAAAGCAAGATTATTTCTAGAGAAATATAATCCGAGTACGAGTGATATCGTTGTACATAATAGACTCATCTCAAGCGAATATAATTCTTTATCTTTTCGAATGTAGCGTTGCCTATTCCGTTGACATTCTTAACATCTTCGATTCGACCAAACTTATTTTTCGAAGTGCGGTAGCTAACAATCGCTTTAGCGACGGTTGAGCCAATACCAGAGATGGTTTGAAGAGTTTCTTCGTCATCGCCGTTTATATTGACTTTAGTAATCGGATCCATGCTACAAACATCAGAATTGTTGTATTTTGGAGCGATATAGAAGCTCATCGAATCTTCTAATAAATAAGTTGTGTCATACGCAGCCTCATCAGCGTTTGTCGTAACGCCACTAGCTAAAGAGATTAAATCTCCTAATGTTGTATTAGGTTCTAAAATGTAAGTCCCAGAGCGAGTCACCTCTCCAGAAATTGACACGCTAATGGAATTTCCACTCGCTGAAACTAATGTCGAAGCGTTGTTCGCAACAATTGGGCTAGTCGTGTTCGGGTCAATGAATTGGAAGATAACAATCATAATGACCGCTGTAACTAAGACGGCTGCAAAAACTTTGACCATAGCTTTTTATCTCCTTTCACTAAACTTATTACTGAGGTTTTTATGAAAATTTGCGAAAAATTTTTGTTTAAAGAAAAAAGATGGCGTAGCCATCTTAATTCACTAAAGAATTTTTACACTAATTTAGCTCGGCAAGTTTCTTTTTAAATTCAGCAAGCTTATTATTTTCAAGTTCAACCTTCTCTTTAGGTGCTTTAGAGACGAAATTCGGATTATTTAGCATGCCTTCACTACGCGCAATTTCAGCTTTTAAGAAAGCGATGTCTTTTGCTCTTTTAGCCTCTAATTCTTCTTTGGAAATTTCATCTTCGATATAAAGATTCATCTTCTTATAGGCAAATCTCATTCCTTTCGAAGTTGATTTAGAAGTGAGAATAATTTCTTTAGCAAAGCTAAATCTTGCCAAATATTCTTCGAAACCTTTAAAGATACTCTCACCCTCAACAATGAAGCGAAGTTTGTAATTTGGAGCGAGTTTGTTGCTCACTTTGTAGTTACGAATATCTTGAATCATCTTATAGAGATTTTCGACTTGTTCGATATCATTTTCAGGAATATCTAAAGGTTTAACATATTCTTCGATCATGATTGATTTCTTATGCTCAGGAAGAGCTAAATAAAGTTCTTCACCAATAAATGGAGCGAAAGGATAAATCATAATGATTATATTCTTAAGAATATAAACTAGAACTGATTTAACAACCTTTTTATATTCATCATCACCTTTTTGTAAAGAAACTTTAGACATCTCTAAATATGATGAACAGAAATCATCATAAACGAAATTGTATAAATATGATGACGCCATCGAATATTCATACTTATCCATAAATGATGTGACGGATTTAATTGTTTTATTTAGTTTGACTAAAATATCCTTTTCAACTTCATGAAGTTCATCAAACTTAAAGGCAACTGGTTTAAAATCTCCTCCTAGGCTTTCTAAAACATATCTAGCGGAGTTCCAGATTTTATTAAGATAATTCGCACTGCTTTGAACTTTTTCTTCGATGTAACGAATATCTTGTCCTGGAGCAGAACCGGTTGTTAAGAAATATCTTAAAGCATCAACACCATATTTATCGATTACATCGATAGGATCAATACCGTTTCCAAGCGATTTAGACATTTTACGACCTTGTGAGTCACGAATTAAACCATGAATTAAGCAATCTTTAAATGGCGATTCACCAGTAAATTCAAGGGAATCAAAAATCATTCTTGAAACCCAGAAGAAAATGATGTCATACGCGGTCACTAAAAGTGAATTTGGGAAATAACGTTTATAATCTTCTGATTCAGTGTTTGGCCAACCTAAGGTCGCAAATGGCCAAAGAGCGCTGGAGAACCAGGTATCCAAAACGTCTTCGTCTTGATAATAATTTGGATCATTTATCGGAGTCTCGCTAACGATGATATCACCAGTTTGCTTATTATAATAAGCAGGAATACGGTGTCCCCACCAAAGTTGTCTTGAGATGCACCAATCATCAACATTTTCCATCCATTGTCTAAAGGTGTTTGAGAATCTATTTGGAACAAAGTTAACGCTTGACTTATTTAAAGCTTGTTCAGCAAGTGGGCGCATCTTCACGAACCATTGTTTCATGAGCATTGGTTCCACTACCGTGTGGCTTCTTTCAGAATGGCCGACAGTGTGGACGATATCTTCAATCTTAATTAGACGTCCATCTTTTTCGATTTGTTTAACGAGTTCATCGCGGCATTCATAGCGGTCCATTCCCTTGTATCTACCGCAATTTTCATTCATCTTGGCATTTAAATCCATACAAATAATACGAGGAAGATTATATTTTTCGCTTGAAGCGAAGTCATTAGGGTCGTGAGCCGGAGTACATTTCATCGCTCCTGTACCAAATTCAATATCGACATATTCATCACCCATGATTGGAAGAGCTTCTTCATTAGCGGGATTAATAACCTTTTTACCAATTAAATGTTTGTAACGTTTATCCTTTGGATTAACAAAGACTGCGACATCACCAAACATCGTTTCTGGTCTTGTAGTCGCAACGACTAAATAATCTTTAGAATCAACGATTGGATATTTAAAATAATAAAATTTACCTTTATCTTCACTATATTCAACTTCAATATTGCTTAAAGCAGTCTTTAATTCAGGATCAAAATTGATGATTCTTTCACCACGGTAGATTAAACCTTTGTCATAAAGGGTTTTAAAAACGTGGAGAACTGCTTTATTAAGAGATTCATCTAAAGTGAATCTTTCACGGCTATAATCGAGCATTAAGCCCATTTTTGCCCATTGTTTATGAATATTGTCGGCGTATTCTTTTTTCCATTCCCAAGCTTTTTCTAAAAACTTTTCACGTCCAAGGTCATATCTTGATATTCCTTGGGAGCGTAGCTTTTCTTCAACTTTAGCTTGGGTAGCTATACCAGCGTGATCCATGCCAGCGAGCCACATTACATCGTAGCCTTGGAGTTTTTTATATCTAGCAGTTATATCTTGAATGGTCGTATTCCAAGCATGACCTAAATGTAATTTACCAGTAACATTTGGTGGAGGAATAACCATTGAAAAAGGCTGTTTAGTTTTATCACCCGCGGTGAAATAGCCTTCCTTTTTCCAGTTTTCATATTTTCCTTCTTCAACTTTTTTTGGATCATAGCGTTTTTCAAGCATACATTTTCCTCCTAGATAAATAAAAAACGTCCCACATAAGGACGCTAAGAGCGCGGTACCACCTTAATTCTATAACACAGTTATAGCTCTCGATTATCTTTATCGCAGATATACGGAATATTCCTATTCAGCCTAACAAGCGACAACATTTAGGGTTTAGGTAGCTATTCCACCGCTGCGCTACTCTCTAAACTAAACTTAACTAAATATCCTCTTGCTCAAACGGCACTTAAATTATAACAAAGTAGGTGAATTAGACAATTATTATTGTTTAATTGCCTTACTTATCTTTGACTTTAGTAAATCTATTCCCACGTTTTTTGTCGAGGAAATAGCAATGAATTCATTTTCCTTTACGATGCTAGCAATATTCTTTTTCATCGCTGCTTTTTCGCTTTGATTAAGTTTATCGATTTTTGAAGCGACAAGGAGGAAAGGAATATTATTATCTATAATAAAATTATAGAAATCGACATCGTTCGCTCCTAATTTGTGCCTAGAATCAACGATAAAAATAACTAGTTTCAAGTTCGGATTTTTGAAATATTCTTCCATCATTTTAGCGAAATTATTGAGATGGCGCGATCCACTGGCGGTATAGCCATAGCCTGGAGCGTCCACTAAATAGAAAGAATCATCGACTTCAAAATAATTTAGAAGTTTCGTGAATCCTGGCTTTGATGAAGTAAAAGCTAATGATTTATTGTTTGCTAGAGCGTTGATTAAAGATGACTTTCCGACATTTGATTTACCCACAAAAAGGACCTCTGGGAGATCCTTCGTGGGTTTATCTAAATATGAAGTCGCACTTTTTATAAAGGCGATTTTATGGAAATCGATCATTTTACTAAGGCGACTTTTAAAGCATCATCAACATTGTTCATATAGATGATTTTAACTGCATCTTTAACTTCCTTTGGAAGTTCGGCAACATCCTTTTTGTTCTCGCTTGGAACGATGATCGTCTTTATTCCTGAACGAAGTGCAGCGAGTGATTTTTCTCTTAAACCACCAATTGGTAAAGCATTACCTCTTAAAGTAACTTCGCCAGTCATCGCTACATCATTGTTTACAGGAGTTTTTGTAAATAATGAAACAATGGCAGTAGTTAATGCCACACCAGCACTTGGTCCATCTTTTGGAACAGCACCTTCAGGAACATGAATATGAATATCGTTATCTGAGAATAGTTTCGAATCGATTTTATATCTATTCGCATTGCTTCTAACGTAGTCATAAGCAATTGTGGCCGATTCTTTCATCACATCGCCAAGTTTACCAGTGAGGACAAGATTTCCCTTACCAGGGAAATAATTAACTTCAATTGGTAAGATATCACCACCATATTGAGTATAAGCTAAGCCAGTAACAACACCGACTTGTGGTTTCTTTTCTTTCTTGGTGTTATCAAAAAGTGGAGCACCTAAATATTTATTAATAACTTCAGGAGTGACTTCAACTTTTTTGAGTTCTTTATTTGAAAGAAGTTCAACCACCGCTTTTCTCATAACGGATGCGATTTTACGTTCGAGTTCACGAACCCCAGCTTCACGAGTGTATTTTTGAATTAGATAATGATATGCTTCATCACTAATTGAAATTTGACGAGATTTTAAGCCATTAGCTTCTAATTGTTTCTTAAACAAGAAACCTTTAGCGATTTTGACTTTCTCGTATTCAGTGTAAGAATTCACTTCAATGAGTTCTAATCTATCGCGAAGAGGAGCAGGAATATTTTCTAAATAGTTCGCTGTACAGATGAATAAGACATTGCTTAAATCATATGGTTCTTCAAGATAATTATCATTGAAAGCGAAATTCTGTTCTGGGTCCAAGACTTCAAGAAGAGCAGAGGCTGGATCGCCTTTGTAGCTTGAAGCAAGTTTATCGACTTCGTCGAGAAGGAAAACAGGATTGATGACTCCAACGCGTTTCATACCTGAGATAATACGTCCAGGCATTGAACCAACGTATGTACGTCTATGTCCACGGATTTCAGCTTCATCGGAAATACCACCTAAAGAGGCTTTAAAGAATTTTCTTCCAAGCGCTCTAGCAATTGATTTTCCTAAGGAAGTTTTTCCACATCCTGGAGGTCCATAGAAACAAAGGATTGGAGCCTTTAAATTACCAGTCATCTTCTTGACTGCTAAATATTCAACGATACGTTTTTTAACGTCGACAAGACCATAATGGTCTTCATCTAAAATTTTCTTAACATTTTCGATATCATCATTGTCTTTAGTTTCTTCATACCAAGGCACATCCATAAGTGTTTGGATATAAGACATAATTAAAGATGATTCAAGCGATGCTTGAGGCATCATCGAATAACGTTTTAATTCGCTTTTAACTTTCGCCTTAACGTGTTCTGGATAAGGATTTTCTTCGAGTCTTTTACGAATCGAATCTTCATCGTCGGCGCTTTCATCGCCTTCACCGAGTTCCTTTTTAATAGCGCGAAGTTTTTCTCTTAAAATGTAATCTCTTTGTTGCTTTTCGGTTGATTGAGCAACATTTTTCGAAATTTCATTGTCGATTTTAGCTTCTTCGATCGCTTCTCTTATAGAGGCTAAGACAAATTCGAGACGATTATCGACAATATTTTCACTTAAAAGAGCTTGTCGACCTTCATCGGTTAAAGGAAGGTAAGGACCTAAAAAATCAGGTAATTCTCTTGGATCAGCGCCTTTGGTGGTTAATTCCACTAAAGCGGTTCTTGGAATCATTGAAGTGATTTGAGGAACATTTTGAAGTGAAGAGACAATAGCTTTAGTTAAAGAGATAACTTTTCTTTCATCGCTAATGACATCTTCAAGTTTTTCACTATCAGCAACAAAGAAACCGGCAGCGTCGAAAGAAACGTTATTAATGCGCACTCTTGCGCTACCCATGATACGAATGCGAACATAGGTTTTCATATCGCTATAGGATGTGATTCGGCACAAAGTGCCGACTTCATACAAATCCTTTTGAGTCGGAACATCCACTGCCGCATCTTTTTGAGAAACGACAAGGATTAGCGATGAGTTATTATCACGAGAAGCATTAATTGCTTTAACGGAAAAATCACGTCCCGCATCAATAGCGACATCCTTCTTACTAGGAAAAACCGAAAATGATTTCGTCACAAGTAAAGGAAGGGTAAATTTTTCTTTTTTGTTAGAAGGCATAATTATTCCTCCTTTCAAAGGTTAAATTAAGCAATATTTTCTTTTCCAATAAAATCTTGGATTCTTCTTTGACGGAGTTCGGCTTTGAAACGTGGTAAATCTTTACCAAGGATTTCTTTAACCTTTTCAACTTCCATCTTATATTGATCAGCAATTTTGGAGAATTCGAATTCAACTTCAGCATCGCTAACTTCGATTTTTTCAGCTTTAGCGATTTCTTCCATACAAAGTATGGCTCTAAGATTCTTTTCGGCTTCAACCTTCATTTGTTTTTCAACATCTTCGGGCTTTTGACCAGTGATTGAATAATATTGTTCGAGGGTTAAGCCACGTTGTGAAACTTGTTGTTCCATATTTTTCTTCATGCCTTCGACTTCGTCTTTTAAGACTTCTTCGGCAATTTCAATCTTGGAACCTTCGATAATCTTATCCATTACTTTATTAAATGCGGCGTTACTAGCAGCATTTTCTTTTTGAGAAAGAAGAGCTTGTTTTTCGTATTCTCTAAGTTCTGCAACGGTTTTAACATTTGGAATATTAAGTTCGGCAATTAATTCTTCGTTAAGTTCAGGAATAACTTTTTCTTTCACTTCGTGAATCTTGCATTTAAAGACCGCTTCTTTACCAGCGAGATCTGGGACGTATTGAGTTGGGAAGGTGACTTTAACTTCACGATCTTCACCGCTCTTAACGCCAACTAATTGATCTTCAAAGCCTGGAACAAAACTATTTGAACCGAGTTCTAATGAATAGTTATCAGCTTTTCCACCTTCGAATTCTTTGCCGTTTACACTACCAACAAAGTCAAAGACGACTGTATCGCCTTTCTTGGCTGGTTTTTCGCTGACGACGAGTGAAGCGTTTTGCTCAACGAGTTTTTTAACTTCAGCGTCGATTTCTTTTTCTTCGACTTTAACAGCGTCTTTCTTAACGCCTAAACCTTTATATTGACCAAGCTTAACTTCTGGAGCTAAAACAATGATGAACTTCAATTGAAGTTCACTGTCACTTAACTTAGTGACGTCAACGCTTGGACGAGCAAATGGTTGAAGCTTTTCTTCGCGAAGAACTTCATCAAAAGCTGGTTGAAGAGAAAGATTGACGGCTTCATTAAATATGGAACCTTGATTGATTTCTTTTCTCGCCATAGCTTCTGGGACTTTGCCTTTACGGAAGCCTTTGACTTCAAGATTTGCTGCTAATTTCTTAAAAGCTTTTTCTTGATATTCTTTCCAAAGAGCTGGTTCAACATCACAGAGAACTTCAACTTTGGAATTTTCGAGTTTTTTTACTTCTCTTTTCATAATTTATTTGAATCTCCTTAAATTTACTATGTAAAAGTATATTGCAAAGCATTAAGCCTCGCAAGAAATATATTAAGTTTTAATATTCGCTGTCTTTTAGACAATATCTATTAGAGTTTTATATCAGGGGTCGATTCAATGATATATTTGATATTGTTGGCGAGTTTTTTGTCTTCTTCATCTAAAGATGAAACTTCAATATTTAGATAAGACTTTGCAATAAAGATAAAGGCGTTCGCTAAAGAATCGGCGCTATTTTTATAGATATCAACTGGATAAGTATCAATTATAAAACAATTGAATAAGTGAAGGGCGGTTTGAGTCAAAGTGACATTTTGATCCGCCTTTAATGTGATTAAGCGACAAACTTCATTAAAATCAGCGCTCATAAAAGGTGGGAATAGCTTTGCAGGATTAACTTTAACAATTCCATTAAGCGATAAAAAGTTTATTTCTTCATCGAATTTATTATCGACTAAAAGAATTAATCCATAAGTCCTAAAATTAGGATGAACATCTTCCCTAGTTAAAAATATCTTTAATGAGTCAATATAATTATTTATATTGTAATCCTTAAGAGAAAAGATAACTTGGGAGATGATTCCTTGATTAGTGACGTGTTCTAAAACATCATCTATTTCATCAAAAGAATAGGTTTTATGCGCCTTTGGATGAGACTCTTCCACTATTCTTTCTTTCATGTCTCGCATGTATTCTTCCGCTTCTTGAGAAATATAAGGCAAATTCTCATAATGATCTAACGCTATTTTTGCTTCATCAAACAATTTCTTACTTAAAAGTAATTCAAAGTGAAGTTTCATTAATTGAAGAGGATATTTTGCTTCGATAATATTTTGGTATTTTTCGATTTCATCAAGCGCTTCATCATATTTAGCTAAACTAACCAAAGAAGAAACGCGCAAAAAACGATCTTTCGGATCAGAACTAACCTCAGTTAATTTGATTACCAAATCGAATTGTTTTTTCTCAAAAAGGGTATCTAAATTATCCATTGAAAAGTATTATACTTGCTTTTTATAAAAAAGAAAGCGATGTGCTTAAGAAATATTTAATATTTATATTAATTAAAGATTTTTAGCACTCTATATTGACGAGTGCCAATTTTGTTATATAATATAATTAGCACTCAAAGAGTAAGAGTGCCAAAAAGGAGGTAAATATTATGAATAATATGGATGGTATGCAAGATTATCAAAACGACGAAAACATCCTTGAAAAGTTTGGTCGAGATATTACCAAACAAGCTAAGGATGGAAAAATCGACCCAGTAATTGGTCGCGATAATGAAATTCGTAAGATTATTGAAATCCTTGCTCGTAAGAATAAAAACAATGTCATTTTAATCGGTGAACCGGGCGTTGGTAAAACTGCTATTATCGAAGGTTTAGCCCAGAGAATAACTCAAGACGACGTCCCTACTTCCTTAAAAGGAAAAACAATCTATGAACTCGATATGGGCGCCCTTGTTGCAGGTGCAAAATATCGAGGCGAATTTGAGGAAAGATTAAAAGCAGTCCTTAATAAAATTAAGGAATCTGAAGGTAAAATCATTCTTTTCATCGATGAAATCCATTTGATTGTTGGAGCTGGTCGTAGCGATGGCGCACTCGATGCTTCCAATATGCTTAAGCCGATGCTTGCTAGAGGAGAAATCGATTGTATCGGTGCCACCACACTGAATGAATATAGACAATATATAGAAAAGGACCGCGCGCTCGAGCGTAGGTTCCAACCTGTAATGGTGAATGAACCAACAGTCGAAGATACATTAAGCATTTTAAGAGGTCTCAAAGAAAAATTTGAATCTCATCATGGTGTGAAAATCACCGATAATGCGATTGTTGCGGCAGTTACAATGTCAAATCGTTACATCACTTCTCGTTTTCTTCCAGACAAGGCCATCGATTTAATCGATGAAGCTTGTGCTTCTATAAGAGTGGAAATTGAATCCACTCCAACCGAACTCGATGAAATCAATCGAAAGATTAAACTTTTAGAAATTGAAAAAGTCGCTCTTGAGAAAGAAAAAGATGAAGCAAGTAAAAAGAGACTTGAAAAGGTTAACGATAACCTAAAGAAAGCTAAGGAAGAACAAAGTTCTTTGGAAAGTCGTTGGCAACTTGAGAAAAATAAGATCAACCGTGCAAAAGAACTCAAAATTCAACTCGATAAACTTCGTAACGAACTCTCTAATGCATTCGTAGAAGCTAATTATCAAAAAGCCAGCGAACTTCAATATAAAAAGATTCCTGAACTAGAAAAAGAGCTTAAAGAACTTGAAAGCGACACAACAGTTGATCGTATCCTTTCCGAAGTAGTTACTGAAAACGATATCGCAAAGATTGTTTCCAAATTAACAAATATTCCTTTAAGCAAAATCGCCGAAGGCGAAAAGGAGAAAGTTCTCCATCTTAAAGAAACTCTTGAGAAAAGAGTAATTGGTCAAGATGAAGCAATTAAACTAGTTTCAAACGCCATTATTCGCCAAAGAGCAGGAATTAAAGATCAAAATAAACCAATCGGAAGCTTCCTATTCTTAGGTCCAACTGGCGTTGGTAAAACTGAAGTCGCTAGAGCTTTAGCCGAATCATTATTCGATTCCGAATCGCATATGGTCAGAATCGATATGTCCGAATATATGGAAAAATATTCGACTTCTAGACTCATTGGCGCCCCACCAGGATATGTTGGTTATGAAGAAGGTGGCCAATTAACCGAAAAAGTAAGAAGAAACCCATACTCCATCGTTCTATTCGATGAAATCGAAAAGGCTCACCCTGAAGTATTCAATCTTCTTCTTCAAATTCTTGATGATGGTCGTTTAACTGATTCGCAAGGTCGAGTTGTTGACTTCAAAAACACAATTATCATCATGACTTCAAATTTAGGTTCTGATTTATTACTAAATAATAAACGCGAAGAAGTTGAAAAATTATTAAAGTCACACTTTAGACCAGAATTCTTAAATAGAATTGATGAAGTAGTCTACTTTAAGCCTTTAACAAAAGAAGTTCAATTTAAGATTGTTACTAAGTTGCTCAATATATTAAATGAACGCCTTAAAGAGAATTACTTCTCATTCGCTTTTAGCGAATCACTCAAGAAATGGATATTGGATTCATCGTTCTCATATGAATTTGGAGCAAGACCGCTTAAACGATTCATCTCAAATGAAATCGAAACCTTAATTGCCGAATATATTATCGAAGGCAAAGTCGATACCAAGCATAAATATCTTGTCGATTATGTCGATAATAAAGTAGTGATTAAAGAGAATTAAAAATTAAAAGGAACTAGCAAAATCAACACTAGTTCCTTTTTTTCATAATAAAAAGTCCCCTCGCGAGAAAGGACTTCTTAGTTAGTTAAACTGAACCTTATTTAGCAATGCGGAGGATTTCATTACGTTTGTCAATGAACTCGCGTTCGGTAATGATACCTTCAACATAAAGGTTTTTCCACTTCATAACTTCTTCGACTTGTTCATCGAGGTTTGAAGCTGGAGCTTTTTCACAGCAGCATTCTTCGCATTCTGCTTCGTGTTTGCGGACAACGATCTTATAAGCTTGTTTGAACGTATGTTCTAAAGCCCAGTGGAAGATACCGAGGACAACTAAAACAAGTACAACTAAAGCGATTGTTCCAGCAAGTCTGACAATTGGCAATAAGTATTCTTCGATTGTTTCAACGCCAAGAGCTTCGAGATCTAAGTTTTCAAGATCATTAGCAACGACTAAGCCGTTTACAACGGACATGAAGCCATAAGCAAGAGCGAGTAATGCAAGAATGAAATCCCAAATCTTAAGATAATGGAAGATTCTTGAAAAAACGTGTAATGCTTTCATTTAAACTAACTCCTTTCCTACTAAAAATGTTAAATTCTTACGAATTAAAATTCAATAGATTTTTGCGACTTTTTTCAAAAAAGATTTTTTCTTGTTTCGAAATCCTTGCAAAACCTGAATATTTTATTTTATCTTTCAAAAGATATTTAGGAATTAACTGGTTATTTTAATTTTGAAAAATCGCTGGCTGGATGCTTGCAAATCGGGCATTTAAAGTCTTCTGGTAGCTCATTTCCTTCATAAACATAGCCGCAAATCTTGCAAACCCACTTCTCTTTTTTCTCTTCTTTTTTTGGAGCGGCTTTACCCAAAAGAGCGGCGACAACTTCATCGATTTGTTTGTGATTTTCTTCGTTCATTGAAGAGAGGATTTTGACAGTTGGAGTAATAAAGCGAATGTCTTTTGAATCCTTAAACATATCTTTTATTACCTTCTCAACATTAGGTGCCCAACTACCATTTTCGATGATAGCAATATCTCTATTTTGATAATTATGTTCAATTAAATGATTAAGGAAATTATGCATAAATGGGAAGATTGACATGCTGTAAGTTGTAGTTGCAAAAACGATCTTTCCATATTTAAATGCATCTTCAACAGCTTCGGATTCACTATCGCGAGCAAGGTCAAATCTAACGACTTTTTTAGCCCCTGCTTTTTTAAGTTTTTCTTCTAATTCATCCACTGCTTCTTTAGTGTGGCCATATACAGATGTGTAGAAAATAGCAACACCTTCAGCTTCTGGTTCATACTTTGACCATGTGTCATATAAACCTAAATAATATGAAAGGTTTTCTTCAAGAACTGGTCCGTGTAAAGGACAGATTCTTTTAATATCTAATGTAGCAGCTTTTTTAAGCAATGCTTGGACTTGAACACCAAATTTACCAACGATACCAAAGTAATATCTTCTTGCTTCGCAAGCCCAGTCTTCTTCATAGTCGAAAGCACCGAATTTTCCAAAGCCATCAGCCGAGAATAATGTTTTGGTTTCCTTTTCATATGAAACGATAACTTCTGGCCAATGAACCATTGGAGCGGCAATAAAGGTTAGTTCGTGCTTTCCAAGCGATAACTTATCACCTTCATTAACAACGATTTTGTTTTTAACTTCTTTATGGAAGTATTGATCAAGCATCTTAAATGCTAAAAACGATGATACAAGGGTGATATCAGGATAAACTTCCACAAGTTTCATGATATTTGCAGAATGATCAGGTTCCATATGATGGATAATCAAATAATCAGGTTTTTTATCCTTTAAAACTTCTTTAATGTTTTTAATCCATTCATCGAAGCAAACTTTATCTACGCTATCAAAGATAGCAATCTTTTCATCGACAATAATATATGAGTTATAGGCCATTCCATTTGGAACTTCATATTGGCCTTCGAATAAATCTAGATTTCTATCGCTTACTCCAACGTAATAGAGTTGTTCAGTTAATTTTTTCATTATTTATTCACCCACGCTGATAAAGCTAAGTCGCAATCATCGACTTCACTGCCTTTTACAGCAAATCCTTCCTTTACATTTGCATCTTTTAAAGTTGCTCTTAATTCGAGTTCACCAATACCAAACGCGCCTTCTTCATTGGTGCAAAATGGTTTGATTGTCTTACCACTAAAACCAAAAGATTTTAAGAATGTAGCAATTATTCTTGGGTAACTTCTGTACCAGTTTGGGAAACCTAAATAAATAACATCGTATTCAGCGATTGATTTCTTTAGATTAGCAATTTCTGGGAAAGCACCTTCTTCCAATTCCTTTTTAGCACGTGCAGTTGTAACTAAGTAATTGTTGGAATAAGGTTCAACTGGAATAAGAGGATAAAGTTCGCCACCAGTTAAGCGAGCAATTTTTTCGGCGACAACTTCCGTATTTCCTTTTTCAAGATTTTGGGTAACACCATCAACGCTATTACCGCCATCTTTAGAAAAATAAGCAATCAATATAGACATAAATAATCTCCTTT
The DNA here is from genome assembly GCA_902768335.1 of uncultured Erysipelotrichaceae bacterium. Taxonomy (GTDB): domain Bacteria; phylum Bacillota_I; class Bacilli_A; order RFN20; family CAG-826; genus Fiminaster. The sequence goes on along the minus strand of CACXKR010000010.1, from coordinate 3,774 downwards.
ATACGTGAATTATACAATAAATCATTTCAATTATGAAATGGAAACATTACAATATCTATTATGGTTCGCAAAGATATCAAAGAATTCTTAAAGACATTACCAGAAAACGTGACTCTAGTAGCTGCCACTAAATATTTAAGTAGCGAAGAAATGAAAGATTTTCTAAATGCTGGCGTAAATAACTTTGGTGAAAATAGAGTTGATGCGTTTTTAGAAAAATATGAAGCATTAAAAGAATACGACATCGTTTGGCATTTCATCGGTCACTTGCAAAGAAATAAAGCTTTAAAAGTTATCGATAAAATCGATTATCTGCATTCGCTAGATTCTTTAGATTTAGCCAAGATTATCGATAAGAATCGTAAGACTCCATTAAATACTTTCGTCGAAGTTTCAATCAACCTCGAAGAAACAAAAAATGGTGTTCCTTTCTACAAAGTAGAAGAATTCATATCTGAACTCCTTAAATATAAAAATATTAAGCTCGTTGGTCTAATGATGATGGCGGTTAAAAATGCCGATGAATTATCACTTAAAGATCAATTTAAAAAACTCGCAGATTTAAGAATAGATTTAGAGAAAAGATTCAACATATCTATTCCTTATCTCTCAATGGGCATGTCTGATGATTATCTAGAAGCAATCGAGGAAGGTGCCACCCATATTCGACTTGGAAGAATTTTGTTAGAATAAATATTAAATATGGATATATCAATAATCATTCCTGCAAGAAATGGTGAAAAATATCTAAGAGAATGCTTAGATAGTGTTTTTAGTCAAACTTTCAAAGGTGAATACGAAGTATTTTTGGAAATAGATCCAAGCACAGATCACACTGTCGAAATAGCTAATGAATATAAAAAGAATCATCCAAACCTTATTATTGACCTACATAATGGCTTAGGAATCCAAGGTTCAAGGAATTATGCCGTTAAAAAGTCGAAAGCTAAATATATTTGTTTTTTAGATGTCGACGATTGTTATGAAAAAGATTACTTGAAAGTAATGTTTGAAGAAATCGAAAAAGGTTACGATGTTGTTAATTGCTCATTTAGGACCGAGAAGAATGGTAAAAAGCATAAAAATATCTTTGTAAAAAATAAAGAATTCGATTCTGTTGGAGCCTGCAAGGCACTACTAAAAGATACTTACATGCGTTCATTCTTATGGTCAAAAATATTTAAAAGAGAACTACTATTAGGTGCCCCAATTATTGACACCACTAATGCGATATTTGAGGATACGGTCGCTATCTATAGCATCTTTATGAACGCTAAAAAAGTGAAGACAATCAAAAATCCGCTCTACGTTTATCGCATCCACTCAACTAGTTCAACTCAAACTGAGAAAAAAGAGAGATTTGCATATCATTTATGGGCTTTTTCATATATTCGATATTTGTGCGATAAATCAGAAAATAACGGATATTTGCAGGGATTTTTAAAAACTTATAAACGTAGTAAGTTGTCGCTTTTTTATGACGCCTATGTTTCTAGACACGTCCTTAATCATGGGCCAAGAAAACATCTAAAACTGAATAAATCTATTCTCAAAGATTTAAAGAAAAAAGAAAAACTGGATATCAAGAAATACCCAGAAATCGAAGAATTTATCTTTAAAACAGTTAAGATTGTTTAGGTTCCTTATAAAGGAACTTTTTTCTTGTAAAATAATTCCACACTAGGCCAACTAGTGTTTTTAAAACGAAACTTACAAAATACGTCCAAAAATTAGCCTCTATTAAAAATTTGATTCCGTTTTCTTTAATAAGAGAGACGATTGATGCGTTAACGATACTATCAAGATGCATTGCGTAGACAACGATAACATCGCAAATTAACATCGTGCCAATCGAAAGAGCCATCGCGATGAAAGAAAGGATGACGAACCACATGATAAATCTTTTAGATTTAGTCTCAACACTTTTATCGACATTTTGATACACCCAGTACGTTGAAATTAAATAATTAACAATAACGCCAACTACAAAACCAATCGCTGTTGAAACTATGGTGACAACAATTGAATTAACTCCAGGCATCGCTAGAACGATGAGCTGTGCAGCCAAATAGTCACTTAAAGCGGCGGCAATACCACACACTAAAAAGCGGAATAATTCCCACCACTTCGATTTCGATCTATCAACTTTTTGCATACAATGATTATACACTTATAAAAGAAAAAGTCGCTATGAATAGCAACTTTATTTATATCTACGAGAACTAGTCTCGCTACATAAGGTTAAGAGAAATTGAATACTATTCATTTTTCTCACTCCTTTTGTAAATATATTATAGCGAATTTATTATTCTAATAAAACTATAATTTTTTGACTTGAGGTGGATATGGATTTATATTCACGCTAGCGACGTTATTCTCACCATATTTTTTAGCCATGAATTGTTTGAATGATTCACTCTCAGATTTTGGTAAACAAACGATGATTGAGCCAGCAAATCCTCCACCATTTATCTTCGCAGCCCCTTTGTTTCCTAAAAATTTATAAGCTAAATCGCAAGCTTCAAGAGGTGAACCTTCATAGTGATCCTCCACCATCATATTTTTAAGATTATCTCTAGAAGAAATAAATGATTCTTTAATTGCACTTAGAAATGCTTCTTTATTCTTATTTTTTAAAGCGTCCACTAAAGCTTTAACGCGAATGTTTTCTGAGAAGAAATGTTTTGCTCTAGAAAATTCTAATTCGCTTAATTGATCTTTAATCATATAAACATCATCAAAGCTAACTTCGCTTAAAGTTTGCTTTCCAAGCTTTTTAGCGACATTTTTCATATCCATAGGAATCGAAGAATAAAGGTCACTTAAATCCGCGTGACTTCCTCCGCTATTAACGATGACAAAGGACATATCATCGAAAGGAAAATCGATTGTTTTTACTTTGATTTCATCTTTAGATGAAAAATCCATATATGAAATATTTCCAAAGCAAACTGCACATTGATCTAATAGACCGCTTTTCTTATCGAAATAATAATTCTCAGAATATTGTCCGGCTTTAGCCAAAGTGAGTGGATCGATTTTCGAATCATTATATAAAGCGTTGAAGATTTCTCCAATGAGCGATTCAAAAGCGGCCGAAGAAGATACTCCAGCCCCTTTAAAAACTGTCGATTTTGAAACAAGTGAAAAACCACCAATTTGATAGCCATGTTTCTTTAAATAAATAGCGACGCCTTTAACTAAGCCTTTAGAGGTTCCTACTTCAGCCTTTTTTAGACTTAAATCATCTAATTTAAAAGATATGTCTTCATATCCTTCTGAAAGAAGTTCAACTTGGTCATCTTTGTTTTTACTTAAATAGCCACTTATCGCTAAATCACAACTAGCAGCAACGCAAAGACCGCCATTATGATCAGTATGATTTCCAATCACTTCAAAGCGACCTGAAGAAGTAACAAAATATTCAGGTTTTGAGCCAAATTTATCTAAAAATCTACTATATAATAAATCGTCCATTTTTTAAAAAGCCCCATAAGGGGCTATGTAATTATTTATTTGGATATTGTTCACGATTTGCATCATAGTGAGTATGAAGCAATTTATGAGACAATTCACCATTTGGTTCGCCAAGGAAATTCTTATATAAGGCGATGATATCAGGGTTATTGTGTGATTGTCTAACTTCTTGACGTTCATCTTCTTTATAAAGAACCGATGCTCTTTTAGCGCGATATGTTTCTAAAATGTCATCATCCTCATTTGGAAGCTGAGTTTCCCTGATTTCATTTAATTTGCATTTAAAAATCAGTTGTT
>CACXKR010000009.1 GCA_902768335.1 uncultured Erysipelotrichaceae bacterium | reverse complement strand
AAAGGTGATATGCCATTGAGACATACCACCCTAGATTTCATAGATTTTGAGATATTTTTAGAGTATCCCACTCTAGACCACTCTAGATTTCAGAGGGCCGTTTAATCAACTATTAGATTGATTTACGACGTTTAATAACAAGTAACACTCCAATAGCGGACAATGATGTAATTGCAATAACTGCAACAACAACGATTGACATTGAGCTATTGATATTGTTATCGCTAGAAATGGTTGATGGAGCCGCAAAGACGACTGGAGTACGACCATTGATGAAGTTACTTAAGTTATATTTACCAGTTAAGTAATCGTATCTAGCCATTGCTTGTTCCACTACTGTTCCAGATTCGTCTCTAGCAGCTTCTGCTAAGATTGTCTTTTGAGCAGCTGGAAGTGATGGATATTTATCATTGCTTGCTAAGTTAGACCAAATGGCTTCGATAGCATCATGATTATTAGTTACATCATCATAGTCTTCACAAACTGTGTCAGTTTGATCAAGCAAATCTTGTGAGAAATCTTCAGCAGTATAATCTTCTGCTGGTTTAATGTATCCATTCATTTGAACTTGGAATCCATTGTACCAACCAGTAAATCCTTTAACTGTGATTTCGGTTGAGTCTGTAACCGCGGCTTTGATTGCCGTAAAGGCTTCAGAATCTGCTGTTTGAGCAGCTTTCTTATAGAAAACTTGAACAGATTTGCCACCACCTAAATCAAAGCTCATAGTGATGTCAGCTGTACCAGGATCACTATCAAAGCTACCTTTGGTAACTGTTGGAGTACCGGTAACAGTTGTTAAACGCGAAGCGTATTCTTGAGTTTCTCCACCAGCCGCAGCATAAACAACTGGAGTACTTGGTGCGTCATATGTTCCAGATGCAACAGAAATTGATGGGGAATTGATTTCGTATAATCCATTAAAAATGCTTATTGAACCAGTGACGTGGAGAATGGTAACGCCTTCTGTATATCCGGAAACGTCATGCGATTTTGAATAGGCAACAATACCATATTCACCATCCATGATAACTGGACCAGTCCCGTCTAAGAAACCAACATAGTAACCATAAACATCAACTGATTCACCAGATGATTTAGTGTATAAAACTTGGATAGGATTTGTTCTAGAAACCGTAACTGTTTGAGCAGAACTGCTACCGGAAACTTCGCCTATTGTTGCGGTTGCAACAACGCTAGTAACTGATAAAGCAGGACTTGTAGGATTGAAAGACCATGTTGCTGTACTAGTAACATCCTTCGATGCGCCTGACTCATAATGACCAGTTGCTGTTAAACCTGCGCTGCTCCATGATTCACCGACATAGTATGATGTTTTGGTCATAGACCCAGAAACAGTAATGCTTTCAAGCGGATCGGTTGAAGAAGCACCTTCGTAAAGGGTAGCGGTAACTGAATCAAATCTAAAGGCGCTACCAGAAGTGCCACCTGTAACGATAATTGCATAATAAGCAGAATCAATCGTGTCGAATTCAAAAGTGTAATTAGTGCCGGTTGAACCACAAGACATGCCCTGGGTTCCTGCTGTTAATGTTACTTTAGAATAACTTGTACCATCCGAAGAATAGCCAAGCCAGAGCTTTCCGGAACCATTTCCAGAACCACCAGTGTAACTAAACACAAGCTTTCCGGCTTTATTTACAGCTGCTTTCGTAGATGCGACCCATCCGTAGGTTGTAGCAGTCACGCTGGTGGAATCAATTGCAAAAGTCTCACCAACTTGTTTAGCATTAGCTGCGGTTTTATTCCATCCAGCAGAAACTTTGTTGCCGCCAATGTTCAAATTCCAATCACTATCACTATATGAAGTGTAAGAAGTTGCAGTTCCACCAACAACGGAAGCACTACTAAAAGTTAAAAGTGTGTCACCTTCGGCAGCTCTAACTTCGCCAACTTTTGAAGAGTTAACAGCAACGCCTACACCAACTGCCATAGCCATACCAACGAGTGCTGTGGCAATTTTTGAAAATAATTTCATATTTTCTTTTTCCTTTCTATACATAACTTCTACGAAGGAAGAAAACCTTTTGCGCATTAACGTTTTAGACCTTCAATTTGTATGTATGCTTTTATTATAGATTAATAACTTAGTAAGTTAAAGCAGCAAATATAATAGTTATACGGTATGTGTGCATTTTTTGCACATATGCTTTTGAATTTGCTTAAAGATCTGAGGTGCATTTTTGTACACGAGTTTGGATTTATTTATGAACACCACTACTTTTCTTTGATTAATCTTATTAAGTCTTGTTTAGATGGAAGGATCATTTCATATTTACTCGCATAGATTTGGTCGTTATCTTCAGGAAGAGTTAACTTAACCATCGCGTCATTCTTGTCTTTGCAAAGAAGAATACCGATGGTTTTGTTTTCCTCTTCACTTTTCTCGTAGCGGTCAAAATAATTAACATACATCTCCATCTGACCGATATCTTGAGGATGAAGCGTGCCAACTTTTAAATCAATGATTACAAAACATCTTAGAAAGCGATTATAGAACACTAAATCGGGATAGAAGTGTTGATCATCAAAAGATATTCTCATTTGTCTTTTGACAAAGATGAATCCTTTGCCTAATTCAAGAACAAAATCCTGAAGCTTATTTATAATCTTTGTTTCTAAGTCTTTCTCAGAATAAGATTCATCTTCTTTTAGTTCTAAGAATTCTAGAACACAAGGCTCCTTGATGAGATCTCTAGGTTTTTCAATTATCTGCCCTCTAGTAGATAACTCTTTTACTTTATCTTTATCTCTAGAAAGAACAAGTCTTTCATAAAGAGAAGAGTTATATTGTCTTTCTAACTCTCTCTTGCTCCATTTATTGTTATAGCATTCAATTTCATAGAAATGTCTTTCATCAGGATTGGTGATTCTCATTAATTTGACATACATCACCCAACTTAAGAAGAAACGTTTGCCATCACTTGTAAGAGGATATTTATCAATTCCTTCAATATCATATTGATGTAAAGACATAATGTCTTTAGATTGGTCAACCATTGGTTGACGAATTTGATTGTTATTTAGTAAAGACCTTTGGTCTTTAGATTCGCTAACCACTGGTTGGCGAATTGAACCACCACTAATTAGATGTTCATCTTCTTTGAATTCCGTAAACACTGTTTGTGGAATTTGATTTTTATCCGTTAAAGATATCATATCTTTAGATTCCGTAACCAGTGGTTGTGGAATTTTGTTTTTCTCTGTTAAAGATAATTTATCTTTAGATTGGATAACCACTGGTTGCCCAATTTGAATTTCTTTACTTAAAGACATGTTGTCTTTAGATTGGATAAACACTGTTTGTCCAATTTGATCTTTTGAATAAACTATGTAGAATTGACGGATATTTTTAAGATTGGAAATCGAATATCCTCTACCAAACTCCTTGGTTAATTCTTTGGACAGCATTTCTAATAGCTCTTTTCCATAATCAGCGCGTGACTTCCCTTTCTGTTCTTCCATAACGATGCGTCTACCAATTTCATAATAGCTATACACCATTGCGATATTGATTGAGGTTACTACCCTTTCTTTAGCGATACTTAAAATATCTTTGATTTCATTTACGAATTTCTTATTAAATATATTAGACATAGCGTGCCCTCCTATAAACTTATTACTGATGAAAAGTCGAATTTATGCGAAATATTTTCATAAAAAGAAAAGATGCAAAGCATCTAATTCTATTTAAATATTTTTTAGCAAATTAAAAGCGACACCCTAAGGCATCGCTTCTAAGTATTATTTTGTCTTATTTTTTCGAATATTTTTTGTGATATTCTTTCACTATATTATTTGAATGAGGGTGACAGCATTCACACTCGCCAGTTGGAAGATGATGAATCTTCTTATAGATGAATCTAGCAATAATGAAAGCGAGGAACGCCACTACAAGAGCGATCACTAAGATTTCAATCCATAATGTATTTGGATTAGAAAACATTAGACTCTAGCCTCCTCTTTCTTTTTAAGACGGAAAATAAAGATAAATGTAATCACTAAAGCCACCACTAAACCAATGGTAACTGGAAGTGCCCAGGCAAGTGAAGACAATGAGAAACATGATAAGAAGGCATAAGTGAATCCAGCACCTAAGAAGGAAGCGATAATCCAGAATAATAAGGTGTATTTGAAGGTTCCTTTCTTAAGTTCGCCTTTGGCGGTAGCGCAGGCAGCAAAGCATGGAATCGTAAGCATATTAAAGGCGACGAACGAGATGCAGCCTTGCCAAGTTATACCAGTGGCTCGAATCATTTCTACGACAGCGGAGACACCTTCTTCGTCTGCTTCAATAGCAGCGATGATTTCTGGATCGACATTACCACTATTAAGATAAGCGACCGCAACAGCACCCAAGGTGATGAATGTTGCGATAACATTTTCTTTAGCGATAAGTCCAGTGATAGCTGCGACCGCAAATACCCAACCGATTGCGGTGAGTTGTGAGCCAAAGCCAAGAGGAGTAAATAAAGGTTGCAAAAGCATGCCGATGGAAGCAAGGATTGAGTCTTGCATATCTTCCACCATATGCCAATTCCAACCGAAATTGGATAAGAACCAAATGATGATCGTTGAAGCTAAAATGATAGTGAAAGCTTTCTTAACGAAGTGTTTGGTTTTATCCCAAAGGTGAATCATTAACGATTTAAATTGTGGGAGGTGATATTGCGGTAACTCCATAATAAATGGAGCAGCATCACCTTTAAGAGTTGTATTTCTAAGTATGAGCACCGCAATAATAGCTACAATAATACCTAAAACGTACATTGAATAAGTGATCAAATCGACGTGAGTAAAGCCAAAAACTTCACAAACGCCACCAGCGATAGCAACTAAGATTGGTAATTTTGCCCCACAAGAGAAAAATGGAATAACTCGAATTGTGGAGATTTTTTCATTTTCATCTGCGAGGGTACGAGTGTTAATCATCGCTGGAACGGAACAACCAAAGCCCATGATCATTGGGATGAAGGCTCTTCCAGAGAGACCAAATTTTCTAAAGATACGGTCTAAAATAAAGGCGACACGAGCCATGTAGCCGGTATCTTCCATAATGGAAAAGAAGAGGAAAAGGACAAGGATTTGCGGTAAAAATCCAAGGATTGCGAATAATCCAGAAAGGACACCATCGCAAATAAATCCAGTCAACCAGTGACCTTCGCCTAGTCCAGCGCTCATTGCCCCACTTGTGGCATCTATGATGCCTGAGAAAGACATATCAAAGAAGTTAAAAAGGATGACGCCTGGAGAATTAATACCACCGTCAGTCCAGAATAATCCTTCGTAAATGCTTCCTTCAAAGCATGGAGCGACTTCATTGGCCTTAAAAATTCCACCTAAATAGAATAAATTTTCTGAGAATGTTAGATGGAAGACGAGGAAAAGAATTGCCGCAAAAATAAGTAAACCAAATACTTTATGAGTTAAAACTTTATCAATGCGGTCAGATTTATTTTCTTTAACCTTACCTTCGCTTTTTTCGTGTCTTGTGATGGCTTTGGAGAAATTTTTCGAGATGAAATTGTATCTTTCGTCAGCGATGATCGCTTCGATATCATCTCCAAAAGTTTCATCTTTAAATGTTTTCTTAAAATCTTCTACCATTGGAAGAAGATCTGGATGCATCTTAGTTTCAATCTCATCGTTTTCAACGAGCTTGACCGCATGGAAAAGAGGGTTATCGACTTTTTTACCCTTGAATGCGATTGAGACATCACCGATAAGATGATTTAAATCTTTGTTTGAAAGAATGCTTTGACCTTTTCTTTCCTTATGGCTTGCTTTATAAGCAACTTCCATCAGTTCTTTAAGATTTGATTCTTCTAAAGCCGAGATTTTAACAACTGGAACGCCAAGTTTTTCTTCAAGGACATTTTCGTCTAAACTATCCCCCGCTTTTTCTAAGACGTCCATCATGTTAATTGCAACTACAACTGGAACATCAATCTCTAATAACTGAGTTGTTAAATAAAGATTTCTTTCTAAGTTTGTCGCATCGACGATATTGATGACGCAGTCAGGTTTTTCATCTAGGATGTAATTTCTAGAAATTACTTCTTCACTTGTATATGGTGAAAGAGAATAAATACCTGGTAAGTCAATGATGGCGATTGGCTCATTTAATTTTTTATATACACCGTCTTTCTTTTCAACAGTGACTCCGGGCCAGTTACCAACATGGGCTGTAGAACCTGTTAGGTTATTAAATAAAGTGGTCTTACCACAGTTAGGATTACCCGCTAAAGCAAAACGTCTCATTTAGCGTCCTCCATTTCTAAGAGCACTAAGCACGCTTCAGATTTTCTTAGCGTTAGTTCATAGCCTCTAATCGTGACTTCAAGGGGATCTCCTAAAGGAGCTTTTTTACGTAGATAGACTTTTGCCCCTGGGGTCACACCCATATCAAATAGTCTTCTACGAAGGCGACCTTCACCTTCAACTTTCTTAATTAGGCCAGTCTCGCCTACTAAAAATTCATCTAGTCTTTTTAGCATAAATTCCTTCCTTTCTACGCAACTAGAATTTTGCTAGCGATTGAACGATCTAACGCTAGCCTTCCTTCTTTAACAGCGATGACGACACCGCCGTTTACTGAGGAAATTACTCTAATGGAGGCATTAGGCAAAATACCAAGGCTCTCAAGATGTTTCTTAGTCTTTTCGTCCGCGAGCACCTTCACCACTTTCATATCAACATTGATAGGGGCAAGTCCGATTGGCATAAGTAATTCCTCCTTTAGATAGTTAGTCATAACTAACCAATACAATTATATTATTCTACATTTAAATGTAAAGAAAAAAGTTAGATATAACTAACTCGTTAATCGTTATTACAACATTTTTCTGAAAGAAAACCCTCAACACTTTCATATCGAGGGATTTAAATTTATTCAACCGTAACGCTTTTCGCAAGGTTACGCGGCTTATCAACATCGTATCCTTTGGATAAAGATGTGTAATATGCTAAATAGAAAGCAACCGAAGAAACAATAATACTAGATAAATAATTCGGATATTGATCGATGATAATTGTATCGCCGTCTTTGGAAAGCTCTTTGGTGGATATCACGAACACTCTAGCGCCTCGAGATTTAACTTCTTCGATGTTTCCTCTCATACTATTAGCGGTCACATTATCAGTGAAAAAGACAATGACTGGTGTTTCATTTTCAATCAAGGCGATTGGCCCGTGTTTAAGTTCACCGCCTGCAATAGCTTCAGAATGGATATAACTTATTTCTTTGAGTTTTAAGGAAGCTTCTAATGATAAATAATAGTCATAGCCTCTTCCGATATAGAAAATGCTTTGTTTATCTTTGATAATATTCGCGACATTTTTAATATCATTTTGTTTATCTTTAATAGATTTAATGATCGGAAGAGCTCTTAATATTTCATCCGCAATCTTGGCTTCACCTTTAACAGCAGCGACTAAGAGTAATAGCATCGCTACTTGGGCAGCATAGGCTTTTGTAGAGGCAACAGACACTTCCACTCCTGCTTGAATGTTTAAAGAATATTTGCATCCTCTTTCCAAGGTTGAACCACTGGTATTTGTAATTAGAAGAGTATCGTAATTATACTTTTTAACTATGTTAAGACAATGAATAAGATCAGCGGTTTCGCCAGATTGAGAGATGAAAACGATAAATGGTTTCTTACCAGGGAACATCGGATGAAAGGCCCATTCACTAGCAATATATGATGCGGTTGGTATTTCCAGCATTTCTTCGAAATATCGTCCACCCACCAGCGACGCGTGATAAGAAGTTCCACATCCTAAAAAGATGATGTGATCGGATTGTTTAATCTTTTTGATTAGTTCATCATCAAAGTTATATTTCTCATCAAGATAATAGTGATTAACGAGTCTAGTGATAACATCGGGGATTTCTTCAATCTCCTTAAGCATATAATGGGGATAACCATTTAAGTCATGTCTAACAAGAGAGATATCTTTACTAATTAGTTTCTTAGATACTTCCTGACCATCAAAATTAAAGATTTTGTAGTTAGATTTTTCAATGTAGCCATATTCTTTATCACCAAGCTCGATGAATTTGTTTGTATATTCAATCATTGGAGAGGCATCGCTTGCGACAAGATTAAAGTCTTCACCGATACCAATTAGTAATGGGGAAACGTTCTTAAGAACATATAAACGATTTTCACCTTTATGGATCAAAGCGATCGCATATGAGCCATCGACTGTCTCCATCGCTTTTTTGATTGCTTTTAGGACATTTTTTTCTTCTTTATAAAATAAAGCGATCATGTTGACGAATACTTCACTATCGGTATCGCTATTAAAGGTGACACCTTGTTTTAATAAAGAAGCTTTATGTTCAGCGAAGCGTTCAACGATGCCGTTGTGGACTAAAACAAATTCACCATCAAAAGAGATATGGGGATGGGAATTGCTTTTGTTTGGTTTACCGTGTGTTGCCCAACGAGTGTGACCGATGATGGCATCACCATCTTCACCTATTGGAATCAAAGAATTAACGTGTTCCACTGAACCGGCATCTTTATAAATTGAAATGCTATCTTGCTTTAAAAAAGCAATACCTGCTGAATCATAGCCACGATAGTCAAGAGTTTTTAAACCATTAATGATGTATTCTCGGCCGTGATTTTTACCAATGCATCCTACTATTCCACACATACTTATCTCCCAAGATATTTTTTAAGTTCATATTCACTGATTGAAGTATGATACTCTTTCCATTCTTTTTCTTTGGCTTCAAGATACTTTGAGAAAATGTGATCACCAAGAGTTTCTCTAATAATTTTGCTATTTTTAAATTCCCCCACTGCTTCATGAAGTGTTTCAGGAAGATGGATGATTCCCATTTCTTGGATTGTATCTTCATCGAGTGAAAAGAGATTATCTTTGACTGGAGCGATTAAATCATTATTTTTGGTATTCCTAATACCATCAAGACCACAGGCTAAAATGCCGGATAACGCTAAATAAGGATTTGCGCAAGGATCGACGTTACGCATTTCGGTCCTAGTCGATAATCCTCTAGCGGCTGGAATTCGAATTAAAGAACTGCGGTTTGCATCACTCCAGCAAGCATATATCGGTGCTTCGTAACCACTGACCAAACGTTTATAAGAATTGGTGATTGGGTTTGTTAATAAAGCTAATTCACGACAATGTCTAAGAAGACCACAAATCCACTTTCTACATAGTAGAGATAATTTCATCGGATCTTTTTCATCATAGAAGAGATTTTCTCCTTTATTGAACAAAGAACAATTTGTGTGCATGCCATTTCCAGCTTGACCAAATAATGGTTTTGGCATGAATGAGGCTAGATAGCCTCTTTTTCTAGCAATAACCTTGACAACTTGTTTGAATGTTTGCACTTTATCGCAGGCATTAAGAACATCTGAATATTTAAATGTTATTTCGTTTTGACCTGGGCCGACTTCGTGATGCGATGTTTGAACAATAAAACCCATCTTCTCTAGCATCAAAACAATCTCTTTACGGATTTCTTCACCACCATCAAATGGTGATAAATCAAAATACGAAGCTTTATCCGCTGGCGCTAAACTTGCCGTGCCATCTTCTTTAAGTTTAAAAAGATAGAATTCTGGTTCAAAACCGATATTGAGGGTTTCAATACCCATTTCATTCATTTTCTTTAAGGTTTTCTTTAAGACATAGCGAGGATCGCCAATAAATGGCTTACCATCTGGTGTATAAACATCGCAGATGAATCTAGCGACACCTTCTTCAAAAGGTAAGATTAAGAAAGTCTCTAAATCAGGATATAGATACATATCTGCTTCCTTAATACGGACAAAACCTTCGATTGAAGAGCCATCAAACATAATCTTATTATCGAAAGCATCATCAATCTTAGAAGTTGGAATCTCCACTGCTTTAACATCGCCGAGCATATCGGTAAATTGAAGCCTAATGTAACAAATGTTATTTTCTTTAATTATTCTTTTAATATTTTCTTTGTTCATAGTTACTCCTTATGGCAAATAAAATTTACATCTTGGGTAGCAATATATCCCTTTATAAATAAGATGAAAAGAAAAAAATGCAAAAACATATGTAAATCTTTCTTTACATTCTCCAATGTCTAACTTGTTTATTTAAATAAAAGAAAAACCCTCAACACTTTCGTATCAAGGGAATTCTACTAAGATGGTGGTCCAGGCCGGGGATGATCCGGCGACACGCGGATTTTCAGTCCGCTGCTCTACCAGCTGAGCTACCGGACCACATAATGGCGGATCATACGAGAGTCGAACTCGTCTCGCCTCCGTGACAGGGAGGCATCATAGCCGATAGACCAATGATCCAAGTTAGGCGCCTAATAATTATGCTAGAGACTATTTAAAAAATCAATAACATTTTAAGCGCCTATTATGTTAATAATTTTTGGCTCTTAATTCAAAATATGCTTTTGGATGAGCGCAGACTGGGCAAATCTCTGGAGCTTCTTTTCCAATATGAATATGTCCACAGTTACGGCATTTCCAAACAACAACATCTGGAGCGATGAATACTTTTCCACCTTTAACTTTGCTTAAAAGTTCGAGATAGCGTTCTTCATGTTCTTTTTCAATCTTAGCAACTCCTTCGAATTGATAAGCGATTTTATCAAAGCCTTCTTCACGAGCAACTTTAGCAAATTCTTTGTACATGTCAGTCCATTCAAAGTTTTCGCCTTCTGCTGCTGCTTTAAGGTTCTCGGCGGTTGATTTGATATCTCCACCTTCAAGATACTTGAACCATAATTTAGCGTGTTCTTTTTCGTTCTCTGCTGTTTCTAAGAAAATAGCAGCGATTTGTTCATAACCTTCTTTTTTAGCTTTGCTAGCGAAATAAGTGTATTTGTTTCTAGCTTGGCTTTCTCCAGCAAAAGCGGCTTGGAGATTCTTTTCAGTGCGACTACCTTTAAGTTCCATAAGTTAATTCCTTTCGTAGTATTGATTTTTTACCAACAAATTTCTATAATGTAATCGTAACAACGGAGCCCTCACAGCACTTTCACGATTATCGAGCTAGAGGCTCTTTTTTTATGTCAACTTTATTAGAAGGCATATCAAGAGGCAAAATATAAGCAAGACAAGGCATTCCTTAATCTTTCTATACATTAGCACATCACCCCACTTTCTGTGCTCAGATTGTGAGGCTTCCGTTGCGAGTTTTTACGACTTTTCTTTGTCGCTATTAAATATTAGCAAATTATGATAATTGTTTGAATTAAAAATTAAACAATTTTTGGATTAGTTTTCAAATTTGGTGGAATCCGCTTTTCCTTGGACGTAATTAATGTATTCAGGAGAAGATGAATTCTCAATTGTTTGCTTCATGAAATTATAAACTTGATCATGCATATATTTCATATTATCTCGAAGAGATAGTTCTGGATTTGGATAGATTGGTTCAGAAAGAGTAATATCGATATAAGGTCTTCTTTTCTTATTGATCTTAATCTTTGGTTTACGATATGTGGTAACCATTGCGATTATAGGAGCGTTTAATTTAGCAGGATATTGAAACGAAATATCCGAAAATGCACGTAAGCCGGTAAAGAATGGCCATATATGAGCTTCTGGATAGATGACGATGACTCGTTTTTGAGAGATACGTTTTTCAATCGCAGCATTGAAGTTTTTAACCGATTGAGCACTGCTAGGAGTTGGCAATGTTCCAAGCATCATTACTAGATTTTTTACCCCTTTAATCGAAACGGCATCTGGATTAGCGATAATATATGTTTTCTTAAAACGTGACACTTGGGTGTGTGGGATAAAAGCATCGAAAATATTTGTATGATTTCCATAAAGGAAATAACCTTGCCTTTTAACCTTCTTTAGCACTTTGCGATTTTTGACGTGAACGTGACGTTTGATTTTCACTAAAAAGAAGAGAATTGGAGTGGCAATGCCAAAATAGAAAATAGTAGCGATACTTCTCCAAAATTTATTTTCATGAACATAGACAAAATTATCGTCGACTTTCTTTTGAGAAATTGAAGTACCAGCGAAATCATCGTTCAAAGGATCTTTATAATAGACGATGCGATGATGAAGATTGTGTTCAACCTTGTATTTACGAACATCCACCGCTTCTTTAATCATCTTTTCCATGCGGTCCATGCAGTGATTAAATTCGAAGCGTTTGGTGTAATCTAAATAATCTTTGGAGCGAACTTTGCGGTCTTCAGGATGGGATAACCAATAGTCAATCTTTTTAGCGAGTTCTTTAGGATCGTTTTTCTTAAAAAGATTCAAATCGTCTATCGCATGAGTTTTCACTGCGCTTCGTTTAGTTTTATTGATAATAGGAACAACTCCACAAGAAATAGCTTCTAAAGCGGAGATTGATTCAAGCTCAGCATAAGCAGTGTGAACATAGAGATCAGAGTAGTTTATTACCTCGTGTAATTCATCTTGAGAATAGTACTTAAAAATAGGCTTATTCTCTAAATGTTTACTCATCCTTTTGTATTTCTTTTCAAGTGGACCATTTCCAGCGAAGATAAGTTGGATTTTATCAGCAAATCTTGAATATTTCATTGCTTTAAGCAAAAGATCTTGCCTTTTTTCACGAGAATATCTTCCGATCATTAAAATGACGAATTTATTCTCAAATTCTTCAGGTTTTACTCCATTAGTTTTTTTGAAGTTTTTTACTCCATTTGAAATGACATATCCGTTAGTGGGTCCAACTCTTTTTTCAAAATCATTTTTAATAAACTGAGTTGGATAATGGATGCAGTCTACGACATGGTAACATTTTCTCCAAAAGCGTTTATAAATAAAACGAGTGGCAAGTTTAGACCACATCAAAAAGAAATGCGAAGTTATATTCTCGGCTTGACAATGAAATCCGGCAGAGATTGGGATATTTCTTTTATTCGCAATTGCGACTAATTTATTAGATGCTGAGAACGGAAGCATGACGTGAAGTGCGTCAACTCCCTCTAAAGCCTCTTCAAAAGTTTTGTAATCAGCTTTAGCAATGCTTACACCATTTTTATTGATGTATTTATTGAAAATACCAAAGTTATGTTTTGGGAGAATATAATAACCTGCTAAAGATTTTTTATCCTTATCAGGACAAAGAACGCGAACATCATGTCCACGCTCCTTGAGAGAATTGATAAGGTTATAAGCCGCCATGGTCGTGCCATTGTTGGCTTCACCAAGGACATCGGCAGCGACTAGGATTCTCATTTCTTGTTATGTTCAGGGGCCCCAAATTTAACTTCTGCTACTGCAAGTTGAGCGGAATTATATATATCGATTCTTCGCTCATGCCCAGCGAAAAAGAAGATATCGACGCTTTGCCAAATAAATACCCACGATAAAATCGTGATTAATTCAAGAAAGACACGAATGGTGTCATCTAATAAAAAGTTTAATGTAACTGTAGTTGCTAAAAAGATTAAACCAATAAAGAGTGCAAAGAAACCGAATATGATGCGACGCTTATGTTCGTGCATTCGATCTTCAAATTCCAAAGCGTAATGACGAATGACAGCTCTTTTAATCTTTTCTTTAAGTTCATCGCTATAGCGACCACCATCATCAAAGTTGATGACAACTGGAACGGATGCTCTTAGATAAAAGGCTGCGCTATCGATATAAGCATATATTTCAGGATCGACACGTCGATTATAACTATATGGAGAAAAAGGAGTTTCAACCTTTGTTAAATCAACATTGATATAAGCTTTTCCATCGTCTTCAACAAGAGCTTCTTCATAACGGATCGAATAACGATATTTACGGTCCATAAGTTTAGAAACTTTCGATGCGAAAATTATATTTTGTTCTTTGATTTCAGACTTTTTTTCTTTTAGGAGAGCCTTTCGCTGTTTCTTTTCTTCTTTACTCATGGCTCTTATCTTACTATGTAAAGGAGAAAAATTCAACTTAGCCCCTACTAACGAATGTAAAAGAAAGATGGTTGGTATACCCCACCATCTTCTAATTTTATCTAATAATTGTTATGCTTGTTGAACTAAGGTAACTTCATCCATTGACCATTGTCCACCTGAGGTGGTAATAGCAAATTTATATGATTTAGCTTCTTCGTTCCAAGTGTGCATTTTAACCTTGCTTGGAATAAATGCTTGTTCATCGGAGGCAAATGAGGCTCTAAAGTTTTTGATGCTTAGCTTGACGTATTCTTTAAGCTGTTCGCCAACAAAACTACCGTCCTCGCTATAGAAAATTTCAAAACAAGTCATACTGGCGTTGAATTTGATTTGAACATAAGCATTAGCAGCAATTCCTGGTTTTGCAAGATTTACTTTTTCATTGCTTTGATAGACATTGGTGTCTCCGCCGGGTTTAAGGGCGTTCTTTGCTAATGAATAAATTTTTGATTCACTATATTTTACAAATGGATTGATATGGTAAGTTTTGCTATCACCACTTTTGATGACATTAGCCATAAACATATCACCTTTTTGACCATCTTCGGTTTTGCTATAAAAGATCATGCAATCGATAGCGACACTGTCATATGTGTAAGTGAAACACATGGCAGACGAATCATAGACAGCGAGCATATCGCATCTTTCAACGTAAGCGAATGTATATGACACATCGCTTGATGAAGCTGATGCGTTTGGTGCTTCTTTAACTAAGGCGGCAAAAGAATCGTAAACATCGATGCCTAACTTTTTTGTCACGCTATCGAATTTAACGATGAGATTTGTAGCGACATCGGAAACGTATTGGCCGCTTTCGAATGTAAATGGATTACCTGGTTGAATTTGTGAGGTGGTATTTGTATCACCACTATCGGTGCTAGTACCTCCACCTTGAGCATTTCCACAACCACCAAGAAGAGCGGCAGCCATAGAAAGAACTAATAATCTTTTTATTTTCATAAAATACCTCCAATAAATAATATATTTATCTAAGCAAAAATTGCAAATGTTTATTTGCGCTTTTTTTCAAGTACAGCATCTAGCGAAGCAAATATTGTTCCAATCACAAGTAATCCTAAACCGATATAAAAAGTATAATTTGGAACTTCTTGGAAGATTATTAAGGAAAGAATAATAGCGATAAATGGCGCTAACGAGAAGAAAGCCGATGTCTTAGATGCTCCGACAAAACGCTCGGCGTAAATAAATAAAATAAGAGCAATTCCATAAGATATCATTCCAACACTAACTTCAATAATTACCGGTGTAAAAGAAACAAATCTTTCTCCAACAATAAAACCGACAATTAGAGAGATAAGTCCACCACCAAGACCGATTAAACCAATTGAAATTGCGGGGTTTTTATGCGAGATTTTTTTAAAAAAATTATTGGCAAATCCAAAACATATTGGTGAAATCAGGCACAAAATAGAACCGATTGAAAAATTGAGATTTTCTAGATCTCCTTGAGAGATAATGACGCAGGCGCCAAAGATAAAAATAATGCCAATCCACAGCCATTTTGAAATGTTTTCTTTGAATAATAAGAAAGCAATTAGCGAAGTTGAAATTAGTTCAAACGATCCTAAAAGTGAAGCATTGCTACTTGATAAATAAGTTAATCCAAACATTAGCGATATAGCGGCTCCACTATGAAAAAGAATCGCAAGTAATAAAAAGGGAATATCTTTCTTCTCTAAATTGTCCTTAGATTGATATTTTTTAAAGATAATTTGAACAAGAAAATAAATTAGCCCAACAAGAAAGGTCCCAAAATAAAGCATGGAGGCCGAAAATAAAGGGCTTATGTCACTATTTATAAGTTTGTTGATTGGATTTACAAGAGAATAGCAAAGCGCTGCTAAAATAGCAAAAACGATGCCTAACGTCGATTTTTTCATTTGTAGGTGATTTTGACTTTGAAGCAGTCGCGTTCCCCTACTGCTCCTTTAATAATTTCTTCTTTGTCTAAGCTATCTTTAAATAAAGAGACATTTTCTTTTTCTTTGATTTCTGAAAAATAATTGACTAGCAAGCTATCAAAGATATGTTCTTTATAAAAAGAAGAATCGTGAATATTTTGAATAAGTTCAATATATTTAGTGTTATTGAGGTGACCATTTAAATCGATATCGCTGTATTCGATTTGGTGTTCCTTAATTTTATTAGTGGCATCCTCGTTTATTTTATCTGGAAGTGGTAGTTCAAAATCATATTCTTCCTCAGGAAGTTTCTTTTTAAATGGATCAACGACGATTTTATTTGTCGTAGCATCTAAAATAGTCCAGATTGAACTAGCCACTACAAGTAGGTTTCCTTGCTCATCTTTAAGATAAAAATGACGATAAAAGAAAAATGGATTATTTTTACCTGGATAAGTATACATCGTCACCTTTTCTCCATATGTCGGGAGACGGTTAAAATTAACCGAATATCTAGTGATAACCCATTTACGACCCGCAAAGGTGGTTTTGTTTCTACCAATATCTAGTTCTTCAGCGTGTTCTTCCGCGACTTCTTGGAACATCAAAAAGAGATTAGATAATCTTAGTCTCTTATTTGAGTCTACAAATCCAGTGTCAATAATGTAATTTTTAAAGTGTGCCATAATTAAGATGCATCTTGAGCTTCATAGAAGACCGCTAATGAGCCTGGGCCAATATGAGCGCCAGAGACAAAGTCGTAGTCGTGGATTTCAACATCTTTAACTCCGCCTTTTATTAATAGGTCTTTGAGCTTATTTGCATCATTAATTATATTGCAATGTGTAATATAAACAATTTGTTTTTTGGCTTTTTTAATCTTATTAAGCACTACTCTTGCTAATTGTCTAATCGCGTTAATCTTACCAAAAGCAGTTCCAGCAAAAGCAATCTTTGATTCTTCGCTTCTTTTAAGAAGAACCTTAATATTTAACAAAGTTATAAATTTCGCTAAGGTTTTAGATACTCGTCCTGTCGAAACTAAATATTTAATGTTATCGACAGTGAAATCGCTTCTAACGTAGTGCTTATATCGTTCGCAATCTTCAATTAAATCCTTAAATGATTTACCTTCTTTAACAAGTTTAGCAGCTCTAATCGCTTGTAAACCTTCGCCAAATCCAGCAGTCATCGAATCGATGATCGCTACTTTTCCTTCTCCATATTCTTCATTAATCATATCTCTTGCTATGCAAGCAGATTGATATGTTCCGGAAATACCTTGTGCCATTGTAAAGCAAAGGATTTGATTTCCTTTTTCAATTTCTTCTTTGAAGGCTTCAATATATTCTCCTGGAGAAATAAGCGATGTATGAATCTCTTTTTTCTTATCTAATGCCTCATAATAAATTTTGTTAAATTTCTTCACATCAAAATTATCATCATATAAATCGAAAGTCTCGTTTTCGATGCTTAGATGAACTTTGAGCACTTTGATATCAAGCTTCTTAGTTCTAATAATTTCTGGAAATAAATTTGAAACAGAATCTGCGAATATTTTAATCATTATAAATCTCCTCTTGAATTTGAATCATTCTTTTTATAAACTAGTTAGCAATATCGCGGAGTAGAGCAGCCCGGTAGCTCGTCAGGCCCATAACCTGGAGGTCGCAGCGTTCAAATCCTGCCTCCGCAACCAAGATTATTAACAGGCTTTGCCTGTTTTTTTAATACAATATGAACAATATGCCGATGAATTGAATAATGGCAGCCATCACAACAAAGATGTGAAATATTGAGTGAAACCATTTTTTCTTTGAGCCAATCGCATATACGATTGCTCCAACTGAATAAACGATTCCGCCAATTAAGACGAAAAGGAAAACATTAAATTCGATGCCAACATTAAATGGAAAAAACGCGATTAATAACCAACCATCTATTAGATAGATAAAATAGCAAATTATTTCTAAAACCTTATTTGATCTAGGAAATAAATTAATAGCGATTCCAACTAAAGCAAGACTAACTTCGATTATCATCATGGCGATTGCTGCCGCTTGATTAGCAATCCCGTGCACGCATATCGGAAAATATGTCGCGGCCACAAAAGCATAGATATCACAGTGATCGATTATCCTTACCACTGCTCTTTTTTTGGAGCCGAATCTAGATGAATGATAAAAGGAAGATATGAAAAATACCATCATCATAATTAATGAATAGGTATAAAAAGGAACCATAAATAGGAAGCTCTTCGAATTCAAAACGTGATAGCAAATGAAAAACACTAATGTGCCAACAGCGAAAAATAAACCAATTAAGTGGGTAATCGAGTTAGCTACTTCTTCTTTAAACGAATATGTTGGAAGTCTTTTAACATCTGCAGTCATCGATTTGCTCTCCTTTCGCTAAACACTATAAATAAAGTCAAATAAATTATCACTCTCTTGAAACGAAACGCATTCTCTTAGTAAGAATTGACTTCTCCTAGCAAGAGAATTAATATTAATTCTATGAACGAAAGTGAAATCAAAAACAACTTTGCAAAAAATGTCAGAGAGTTAAGAATTGACCGAAAATTGAATCAAATTCAACTCGGTGAAAAGCTTAACTATACCTCAAAAGCGGTTTCCAAATGGGAAAATGGCGATGTTATGCCCGACATCGTTACTCTAAAAATGATCGCTGATTTCTTTGACATAAGCGTTGATACTTTAATAAGCGATAAAAACGTCATTCGAAAATCGCATAAAAAGAAAAGAAGAATGCTCATCACCGCTGTTTCTTCCTTACTTTCATTCTTTGTTGCAAGCATCGTTTTTTACATTTTAATTTTGCTCCAAATCGATAAATCCTGGTTATCATTTATTGTTGCCATTCCTGTAAGCGGAATTGTGCTTATCGTCTTTTCATCTCTTTGGTTTAAAAGAGCCTATCTTACAATGTCGATTATTTATACTTCTATAGGCATTGGTTTAACGGTGATGTTCTTCACTAATTTTTATCTTTGGTGGGTGACTTTAATAGCCGTATCACTTTTCATTGGTTTAACGATAATATTCATCCCAATCATCATCACAAATAACCGCAAATAAAAAGTTAGCAAATCGCTAACATTTTTTTATTTTAACGGGGTTTTACCACTGATTTTTAACTTTTTCAGCAAAGCCAGGAACATCTTCAAAATAGATTTGTTTACCTTCGATAAGGACGTAACCACTGAAGGTTCCAAAAACTTGATTTTGAATAGATTTTAGCACTAATAAATTTAGATTTGCGTGCCTATTAAGCACAGGTGTAAATGTGATATTTATATCTTTAGTTTCGCTTCTAAATTTCCATGGTTTTAAATAATCATCTCGACCATGTTTATCAAGTGGAATATCGAAGCGAACGTCCTCTAATTTATAAGCTTTATCATCATAGAAAAACATATTTTCAGATGCACTTGAAGTATCACCGAACCCATAGCCTAAATTAAAACCGATTCTTTTGCCTTTATAGACTCCGTTAAGAGAAGACCAATACCAAGTGTTTTTATAAGTCCAAACACCTCTACCCCAATCTAAAACGCCATAGGTGTCATCATTGAAATCATATACTTCTTTTCCAACTTTAACGTATCCTGCACATTTAAGGAGATTGATCTTTTGGTTGTAATAGAAATGTTTATCTTTTTTAAATGGGGTGGCAATTACCATGCTACTTTCATTTGTCTCATCTAAATATAAATCTGCTCTTAAATCATCTTTCCCTTTAAATTTTGGATAATTTACTTTGATGTGACGTTTGCCGTTTTCGTGTAAAAACTTAATTTGAATCTTTTTAGTAATATAACAAACATCACCTTTTTTAGAAGTAGATGGTAAAGATAGTTTTCCAAAGGAAAATAATTTAATTTTAGATTTAGTGACATCTTCTTTTTTAACAAAATCTAAAAAGGAAACAGAAGCCATGGACATATAAGAATTATCAGCAATAGTTAGAGCAATACCATAATTCTTATTTCCAACATAATAATAATCCCATTCTTTGATGCGAGATTTTTTAGCCTTAATCATTTCGCGGTGATAATTTCTCACTAAAGAAAAAGCATAACCCGCTTCGTTTAGATTACCGCTTTCATTTAAAAGTTCACCACTACTTAGTTGTTTTTGCATGGGATTTTTCTTTATTTTTATGATTTTCGATTGCTTCTTGATAAATCTTTTGCAGCTTCTCAATATAAATATTGGAGCTATATTCTAAGCCTTTAGTGACTGCTGCCTTTTTTAGATTATCAAGTTTATCTTCGTTTTCTAAAATATAGTGTAATTTAAATAAGAAATCTTCCTTCTTAGAAAATGTAAATCCATTTTTACCATCTTCGATAACTCCATCGAGGACAGGATCTTTTTGCGCTAATACAACTCTTCCTGACGTCATAGCTTCAATATAAGTTAAGCCTTGCGTTTCCATTTTCGAACCAGAAACAAAGACGCTAGCGAGATGATAAAAATCGGTTGTATCGCGGTTTAAAACTGGGCCTGAGAAAATAATTGAGTCTTGAAGTTTATGACGTTTAGCCCATTTCATAATATGGGCAGAATAGATGCCAGAGCCAACGATTGCGACTCGTAAAGAATCGTCGTTTTTAAGCATCTTCTTCATATACCTAATGATTGTTAAGATACGTTTTTCACGAGATACTCTTCCTAAGAAGAGTATGACTTTTTTATTTTCTAAACGATATTGGTAGCGAATTTGTTCAATCTTTTCTTTATTATCTTCTAAAAATGGTTCGACTTGGATGCCACTTGGAAGAAGAATCGGTTCCTTGCGTGCATGTAAAACTTTCATTGCGCGTTTATATACTTTCATCGAAGGAACTGTATATACATCTGAATAATTAACTAGACGCTTAATATTGATGTGTTCGACATAGGCTGCGCTAAGTAAGCCTGGAAGCCAAACGGTTTTATACATGATGTCCTTCCATAAGGAATGCCAAGTATACACTAAAGGGATATTGTTTCTTTTCGCATATGCTAAAGCCATTTTGGACATCGAATATTCACCATGAACATGAACGACATCAAATTTATATTTATCGAGGAATTCGAGATTTTTCTTACGGTTAAAACAAAAGCTAGTGCAAAATCCATCGCGGATGAATTTAAATGTTTTCATGCCTTTAAGCATGATGACTTGAGGATTATCTTTATTTTCTTTATAAACTCGCGGAACATTAAAGACTACGAGATAGACTTCATGACCTGCATCTTTTAAACGATGAAGCAAAGTTCTTAAAATCGGGTTGATCCCGCAGATGTATGGATAATAATTTTCAGCAAATAAAGCAATCTTCATTTTATTTACTCTCCATCGCTTTCTTTAAAGCCGCAAATGTTTCATCACTTAAATCATGTTCGACGCGGCATGCATCTTTCCTTGCGATTTCTTCATCGACTCCTAATGAAACGAAAAGTTTTGTAAGTAATAAATGTCTTTCATAAGTCTTAGAAGCGACTTCATAACCGCTTTTGGTTAACTTAATGAGGCCTTTATCATCGATTTCAATATAGCCGTTTTCACGAAGCTTTTTCATCGCGATGGAAACAGATGGCTTACTAAAATGAAGGTCATTGACGACATCGATTGACCTTACTGAACCATTCTTATTAGTTAAAACTAATATCGATTCTAAATAATCTTCGCTAGACTCATAGAGTTTCATTTATATATTCTCCTTGAGTTCTTTATTCTCTTTTTCGAGCTTTTTGATTTTCTTTGATTGCTCTTTATAGTAGACATCTTCGCTTAAATAGCGAACATAAGATTCAGCGTTTGAAGTAACGACGACTTGGGTAACTTCAACGATTGCTAATGCAAGCACCGTTGTTAAGACGATCATGTTCGCGAGTGAGACGAGTAAAACTGTTCCTAAACCTAGAGCGATAATGATGACATTAGCAATCAAAAGCAAAATAATATTTTTGATATTTAAAACTTTGCGTAGTTTAACACGTTTTACTCCGTGGAGTAACCATCCTTCAAATAAGGATAAGAAAAGCATTATCACTAAGATGAGCAAGACGAACCAAATGCCATTCTGTCCAAATGATTCGTATGCTTTGATAGTGAGATAAATCGCTAAAATAAGGATTCCGGCATCGATGACAGAAAAGAGGATAGCCTGCCACCACTTACGATGAGTAAGATCACGTCTAATAAATGCTCTAGTGACGAAATATCCAACGATGATACCACCAATTAAAATAAAGATAGCACCAATGATGTAGCCAATAATTGTTATCGCACACTGACTAATTAACGTCGCGATAGTTTGAACATCGATATCAATATTAGGATAGAGCTCATGGATGATTTGTTGGAAATTTGAAACGAGGAAATCTTGATTTAAAAATAAAAGTATTGTGTTTTCAGGTTGTGACCAATCTAACGATAAGAAATGAGAATAAAATTCACCGCTGACTTGGTTCCAATCAAAGGTATATCCTTCAACTGTTGCAGCAATACCTTTCGTCATTTCTTGCACTGCATTTAATGCGCCAGTAAAGAGCACGCTAAAAGCAATAATACCGAAAATAAGGATTATTCCGATTGGAGTAAAGACCTGCTTAAGACCTTTGAAATAATTAGTAAATGATAATTTAAAAATCTTCATAAATGATAAATCATAACCGTTTTTGAGGAGGGAAATCAAACGGTTATGAAACCCTTATTAATACTTAAAACTTCGCTATAAAACGACTAACTACTGTAGCAAGAAAGATAAACTTATTTAAGTTCATTAACTTGTTCAGCACTCTTGCCCTCTTCTTGTTGTTTCTTCATCTCACGTTGAGCTTTGCGTTCGAGAGCTTCTTTATCAACCCAATCAGGGTGATCGGCTGGATTTGGACCTTGAGTAATAGTGAGTTGTGGATATGGAACGGTAATTTCGTTATCGTTAAGGAAGATATAAATATCACGCTTCATATCACGAGTAACTTGGAAACGGTCCTCTTCTTTACATTTGGCGATAACTTTTAAGATAACTGCGCTATCAGCCATATCTTCAACACCTTTGTAATACGGACCTTCAACGATAGTTGGAATGCGTTCTGGCATATCTTTAAGGTGTTCTAATAACAATGTTTCTGTTCTTGCTAAATTCTCTTCGTAAGGAATAGAAATATCTACAACTGCAAGAGAAAGAGCATTGGTTAAATTAACCATTGAGGTAATTGTGCCATTAGAAATAAGTTTGATATTTCCTCCAGCATCTTGAATCTTTGTGGTCTTAAGACCAATTTCAATGACGGTACCTCTAAATCCGTCGATGACGACGATGTCGCCAACTTCGAAAGCATTATCTGCGACAAGGAAGATACCAGCGACGATATCGGCGATGAGAGCTTGACAGCCAAGGCCGATGATAAGAGCAAGGATTCCGATTGAAGCAAGAATCTTGGTGGTATCGACGCCCCATTTCTTAAGAACGATGAATAATGCGACGAAGATTGCTGCCCATTTAAGAAGCGATCTAATAAGTGAAGAGATCGTAGCAGCTTTCTTGTTTTGGAATTTAACATATTTGTTAAATAAATTGAGAAGTGCGCAGAAGAAGACGACGATTGCGACCACCACAACAGTAAATACTGGAATATCGTAATGTTCGGTGAACCATTGTCCGATTGCAGCAAATCCTCCCTCGCCACTTTCTGAGATTGGTTTCGCTTTGAAAATGAAATCCCAGAGTAAGATGATTAGGATCGCGGCGATTCCTAATAGCCAAAGGACACAATTGAAAATTAATTTCTTTTTGTCGATTGGTTTCTTTTCAACTTTTTTAGCCATAATTTTTCCCTCCTTATTTTCTTTGAAAATTAGCTAAATAATATAACTTCTTTTGCTATCAATATAGGCGTATCGCCTTCTACATAAGCAACATAAGTTTCAACATAATATGAATTACCTGATAAGTCTTCGCGAGCTTTGTCCACCGAATTCCAGCTATTTACAACTAGGTTTTCGGATTCAAATGTATCGCTAGAATCAACAACATTCGTAAATCTAACCGAAACATTATAAGCATTGCTTAACTCTTGTCCGTCGTCGGTGCATAAGAATTCAAGTTTTTCAATGTCGGTGCCTTGCTCAGGTTCGAAACGAGTTTCAACTGAACCAGTAATATTTGTACTTGTTAAATCTTCATATTTAAGTGGATCAGCACTTTCATAGACAGTTTCGCCATCGTTTATAACCGTTATGGTGTATTCTTCATCTTGAGTCTCAAATATTGAGGCTACATCAATGTCAGGTAAATAGGTATGACTTGAAGAATAATATGTTGTAAGTTCTGAAGAGAAAGTGTACGTAGGTGTTGAGGTTGTTGATAAAACTATTTCGAATGGGTTTCTCCAATTGTGAGCAGGATCACTAACGCTTAAAGTCACGAATAAGTAATCTTTAACATTAGGGTAACTACCAATTGAGAAATTTATACCGCTTACTTCTGATGGACGATATTGTGGTAAATTAGTAAAGTCTACCGTTTCCTCAAAAATGAGATTGTCGCTTCCACTAACTACGCCAAATGTCTTAACTGTAGCGTCGCTAGATTGAAGCAAGCGTGGGTCACAATCGCTAAAGTCAATAGCTTTATTCACCTCGGTAACAATTTCACTAAAAGTGAATTTAGCGCCAGAAGCGGTTCCACTAAATTCCATATAGATTTGATCAAAATCGCTAAATGCGCTTGAGAAAGCCATATTATATTTCAGCGTTGTTCCTCCAGTCGGCTGAACTTCATTGTAGAAATTAACCGAGCCATCAATAGTGAAACTATCTAAAGATTGAATATTAATTGGTTGAGTTGATGCTTTGATATATTCTGTGCTATCGCCATAATAGATATACCAATTTAAATCTATCGCATCGAGAGTCTGGGTTATATCAGATGCGCTAATGTCTTGCAAATAATAGCGAGTAGCTAAAGTTGAATAACCAACAACAGTAGATGTTTTATCAACGGAACTATCTGAACTAAATAGTTTGATTCTAAAGTCGTGGTCAGCCCAAACTCCATACTCGTCTTCATATTCAATATCAACATACAAGCCATATGGAGTTGATTGTCCACTTGGCGAATACGCACTTTCACCAATCAAGAAATTCACACTATTAATATTTGGAGCAGAATATTTTTTGTTTGGAAGATTGACGAATCGAACTTCTTCTTGCCACAAAATTGTTTCTTGTTGTGTATCACTACTAACTAACGTGACGGTTACTTCGTATCTACCACGATAGGAGTACGAGCCTAAGTCCCAGTTAGATAATGGATATTCCTCATTTGGACTACTAATATAGTCAACCATAAATGGTTCTTGTTCGCTTAAACTTCTAGCGGAAACCATGATTTCACCAGAAAGTGAACCGTGAATATCTTCGTTATAGTTAAAGAAACAGTAGTAATAATATTCTTTGCCGCTAGAAATGCCGACGATATCGTCATAACGTAGGAAGAGATTAGTTTCATTTGTGTCGTAATCAATTTGTGAGATATCTTCCACCGCAATATTATTAGTGAAAATAACAGTTCTATTATTGCCTGATTCATCTACGCCAATGAAGTCAACTCTATACTCACTAGCAGTTAAACTGCTATCGGTGATATCGGTCATAACTTGTTTACCCATCTTTTCAACATCGTATGGAAGGGTGATAAGCCAAGAGTTTCCTTCATCAGAGTTAGAACTTTCACTTGGTAAAGCAAAGCCGACTTCGTATGATGCGTATTGAGGAATTGTATCTGTTACGACTTCCATCATATAGCGATAATTATCAAGTGGCTCGATTTCTTTATAAATCGAAATATGATTGTCGACTGTTGGTTCTGGATCTGGTCCTGGTTCTGGTCCTGGTTCAGGTCCAATTTCTTTCTTTTCGGTCCAAATTGAAATTGGTGAAGTCAAAGCATCAGCGTTATCAAGCATCATCATATTTTGATAAACAGTGACAACATATTCTGTATCGTATTCAAGATTAGTGAATGAACTTTCGGTGATACCATAAGTAGGAACGCTTACTCTTTGTTCAAAATCTTCGATAGATGGACATTTAAGTTCAACATAAATGTCACATTCATCTTTTTCTTCACCAGAATTGATTTTTTCTCTATTATTACCAACCGCTAAAGTGAAATTAATATTGTTTTCAACGGCGGTGATTTGATTGAATTCGCAAATGGTTGGTTGATCAAGGCCTTGTCCATAAATAGCCATACCACCACCGACGACTAAAACGACCGCTGCAGTAGCTGTAGCAGCTACGGTTGCTATTACGCCAGATGCTCCGGCAGCAACACCACTTGAAGCAGCAACCCCGCTTGTCGAAGATGCTGCGGTTGAAGACGATGCACTCGATGAAGAAGTAACTTCGCTAGCTTGAGCATTAGCGGTACCATCGGCATTATTTTGAAGATCTTTTTTATCGTCACGACTTAATTCTTGTTCGACTTTTCTTTCTTCTTCATTGGGGTTATCTTCTAAACCCAGATATGGATCATTGTAATCAAGACCGGTTTGAGCACCATTTTCTTCAAAATTAAAAACAAAGTTTTCGTTTAAAAGTTGACTTTGATTCCTACTTTCAGGGAAGTCAAAAATCTCCGAAACATTCGTTGATTCGTTAAAAGACTCAAAACCTTTTTTGCTACTCATTAGTGTTTATTATACCTAAAAGCGCTTAATAATAAAATTATTGTTTTGCTTTTATGTAACAATTGGAATACAATAAATATGGATTTCGTTAATTATAATAGCGAATATTAGTAAAACTAAAAAGGAGGATTATAATATGACACCACTCATGATTGCATCACTTTTTATTCCTTTAGCAGGAACCACGCTTGGAAGCGCCATGGTGTTCTTTTTAAAGAATAAAATAAATGAAAAAGTCCAAAAGATATTATTAGGTTTCGCTTCTGGAGTTATGATGGCCGCGGCTATTTGGTCACTACTTCAACCTGCAATCGAATCTTATGATAAAAGTGATTTCAAAATGTGGCTCATTCCTGCTATTGGATTTTTAGCAGGCGTTGGTTTCTTGTTCATTCTCGATATCATTACTCCTCACATCCATATCGATAAACAAGAAGATGGTATTAATGCCCATAAACTATCGAATACATTTAAAATGTTTTTAGCAGTTACAATTCATAATCTTCCTGAAGGTTTGGCTTTTGGCGTTGCAATTGCTGGTGCGATAAACAAATCAATTAGTGAGCCCGCAATGCTTGCCTTAGCGATTGGCATCGCTATTCAAAACTTTCCAGAAGGCGCGATTGTTTCTATGCCGCTTAAAGAAGAAGGCTTTTCAAAACCAAAAGCGTTCCTCTATGGTTTCTTATCTGGCATTGTTGAGCCAATTGCGGCCTTACTTGCGATTGCAATGACCGCATTTATCGCAGCGATTCTACCATTCACTCTTGCCTTTGCAGCTGGCGCGATGATTTTCGTTGTCGTTGAAGAATTAATCCCAGAAGCCAACGAAGGAAAACACTCAAATTTGGCAACAATAGGTTTAGTGATAGGCTTTGTTTTAATGATGGTTTTAGATATAGCATTATCTTAAATATCACCGCAAAAGTCTCACAAAATAAGAAAAGCAGCCCATTTGACTGGACTGCTTTTTTAGTGAGAATAGATTATTTTTAGAAGAATCTACCAATGATATCTTTGGAAGCTGCGCAGGTATCTTCCATATCACCGAACGAAATGATTTCACCGGCATAGAAAGTATTCTTATTACCTTGTAAAGCTTCAAGGCGATCATACCAACCTTCTTGGTAAT
This sequence comes from uncultured Erysipelotrichaceae bacterium, assembly GCA_902768335.1. Taxonomy (GTDB): domain Bacteria; phylum Bacillota_I; class Bacilli_A; order RFN20; family CAG-826; genus Fiminaster. Next base: position 11,970 of record CACXKR010000009.1, on the reverse strand, counting down.
CTTTGCTGGAGACATGTGGGCAATAATAGACTTCTTGAGCATAGAGTTTTTCTTTGATTGGGAAGCCAACTTTCTTCATGTCTTCATCCATTGTCTTCATGACGACATCATAATCGACATCTTTTGAACCAGTGTGATTTGCAAGAGCGTAGACTGTGGCTGGGCAATCGTTACCTAAGCATTGCCATCTATTGTAATAGACCATCGCGTGACCAAGTCTTTCTGGAACCATGTTTTCAACCATGTAGCCAGAGATGATTGGTGACTTGCCTTCATCGAATGTTGCGATATAATCGCAATATCTTTCATGAATGATCTTGGAGAAGAGTTCTTTTTCTTCTTCAGTTGCATCGGCGTAATCTTTGAAGAGATCAAGAGGAGTTGTAACGATAAGTTTATCGAATTCTTCTTTGTGAAGTTTTCCATCTTTACTCTTAGTTGTAACGATGACTTTTCCTTCTGGACGTTCAACTTTAACAACTTCAGTTTCTAAAACAGCTGGATGTTGTAATTTGTTATTGACGTGAACATAGATTTCTTGAGTTCCATCTTGCCATGTCCAAAGTTTCATATTGACGAATTCAAGAGCAGTTGTAACGTCAAGATATTTCATGACTAAAGCGGCTGGAATTTCATCGAAGAAACCATAACCGAATGAGGTGAATGGAGCGATCCAAATTCTTTGAACTTCTTCCACTTTATTGATGCGGCAGAATTCAGAGAAAGGTAACGCTAAATCTTTTAGATTTGGGTTAGTACCTTTGATGTAATTTGGGAATGAATTTTCTTTGGTAGCACCACAGTATCCATCGACACCTTTGGAAATGCCATAATATTCACCTTTAGCAACACCGATATGACCATAGCAATCATAGCCAACATATTTGGTCTGCATTAATTGGTTAAGTCTCTTCATTTGCTTTTTGAGTTTTAATAAACCTTTGAGCTTTTTGAATGAGAAATTAACTTTTGGTTCAAATGGATGATCGACAGTTCCATCAAGCTTGCGGAACTCTCTTCTCATGTTTGGCTCGCCTTCCTTGAAGTCTGGGCCTTTGTGGTAATAACCACCAAATTCTTCCATTTCGCTTACAGCGTGATAGGTGATAGCACCCATGATAGCGCCTGTTTCGAAACTTCTTTCTTCTTCAACACCATTGTGTTTTACTTTGATTTTTGGTGACCAACATTTACCACCAACTTTGTTGAGTTTTTCATAGATAACGTAGTTTGTGTATCCTTTCTTTTCTAGATACATCGCGCAAGAAAGTCCAGCTGGACCTGCGCCAATAATACAAACACGATCCTTATTATTTGGCATATTTTCATTTCCTCCTAAATATGACCTAGATATATGTTATCACTTACTTTTTAAGTATAAAAAGAAAATATCGTCGAATCGCGATATTTCCTTTTCAAATAATTAACTTTATTTAATTAATGCTAAGCCGATTGTTAAGCCGAATGATAAGGCTAAAGCAATCGAAACACTGATTGGTGAAGTTACGAGTTTATTTAAATCAAACTTCAAATTCCAATTGTATTTCTCTATTAATTTAAAGATTCCAAAGGCTGCTCCACCGATAGCAAAGCTATAAAGAATAGCAACGCCATTAATGGTGAATAAATATTTTTCACCAGCCGCTTTCCATGCATCCATGCTTGCAAAGACGCTTTCGGATGTTAAGGAACGAACGACTAAATACATGAATTGATAGGTTGTATTAGCGAGCACTAAAGCGCCAAATGTTTTTAAAGATAAGACATTTTTTGGACGGAATAATGCTAAAGCAGAACCCATCGCTAAAGCTTCTAAAACGATATACATAGCTGGGAAGTAAACTCTATCGATAAAGCCAATGACGAATCCGACCGATAATTTAATTATTCCAGCGACAATACCCATTAAATAAACACTATAGAAGGAATCTGTTTTCTTATAGCAATTTGCCATCAAGCAATAAGCGATAGGTAAAATGATGGTCGAAGAAGCAAAATAGATGCCTGTACCTTCAAAACCTGGCAAGTGAAGAATTGTTCCTAAAGTTGCTTCGACGATGCCCCAGAGTGCACCCCAAAACAAAATAGTTAGGACCATTCTAAGATTGAATTTTTTGTTTGTGTTTTCCATAGATAGACCTCTTTCTAGAAATTATTGTAAGTAAAAATAATTAACATTGTCAAAGACAATTTTAGGCCTCGCGCGAGCGGTCATTAACCTTGAATGACGCGGGTGCATGTAAAAAAATTAAAAGTCGATTCTTTTATCGCCGTTAAAGATTGCTTCATATGGATTTTCGCCTTCAAAGAATCCAGCGAGATCTTCAATGGCCTTATGACAGCGATTTAGCAAATCTATTTCTTGTTCCTGAGGAGATAAATCTTCATTGATGAAAATAGGTTCACCAATGCAGAGATTTATTTTTGCGGGTTGATGGAATATTTTTCTTCTAATCCATCCAGCTTTTCTAAAAGAAAATGCCATCGGAACGATTGGTTTATGACTCATTCTTGCGATATGAGCAATACCTTTTTTAAAAGGACGGATGTAGCGATAATATTCCCACATGCTTCCTTCAGGATAAATGTGAAGCCATCCACCGCTATCTAAAAGATTTTTAATTGTGTCGATGTAGGCGATAGTTGCTTGAGGATCATGTTCAGGAATTGGTATTCCTCCCACAAGCCTAACTAAAGGGCCACTTTCACCTGAAACATTCTTTTGCCAGGCAAGAAGATATGGCCTAAAAGGTTTGATCGCATTCATCACCGCGATGTAATCCCACATATTTATGTGATTAGCGATAGATAATGCACCCTGTTTTAAAAGTTTTTTATTTCTTCGAATGTTTTTCTTGCCTCTAATTTTTAGGCCCATTCTTAAATAAGAAAAAGGGAAAACAATCGTATAGAGTAAAAATCTTACCCACCAGCGTTTAAATCTAAAACTTCCTGAATTATCGATGTAAGGGTAATCCTTATCAAAGATAGTCCCATCATCTTTAAGAACTTTTAGATAATGTTGATCGGTAATATCTGGATAAGGGAAAATAGCTCTAGGATTAAACGACTTATTTAGACTCATGTTTTAGATTATAGCAAAACATATAGTTCATATCACTTCAGTTATTCATTTTTAATCGTTCAATCTTTTTAATGCTGTTTTTGTTAAATAATTCTTTTTCTCGGTTGGCTTCCTTGTTTAAAATAACGATTCTTTTAGCTTGCTCTATTTGGGAATAAATTAATTTTGAATTTAAGAATTCGAGATTAGAAAGAATCGCAAGTTCAATCGTATTTGCATAGTCTCTAATGTTTCCATCTAAATTAGGATTCGCGTTTTTCCATTCAGAAGCGGTTTTGCCAAATAACGCGACATTGAGTAAATCTGCTTCACTAGCGTATGCCATATTCTTTTGTGCATTCGATAAATTTGTTGGCACAAGACATTCTTTTACCGCTTCAGTATGAATTAGATAGTTCAATTTAGTAAATAGTCGTTTTCCTTGCCACTCCAACTGTTCTGTTTCTTGAATTTTGAGTCTTTGGAATTCCTTAATGATGTAAAGTTTTATTTCGGCAGATATCCGAGATGCAAATTCTAAAGCAATGTCTCGATGAGCAAATGTACCACCCTGAAATCGACCTGATTTTACTTTTATGCCGACAGCGTTAGTTAACTCTACCCATTTTTTAGTAGAAATTGTAAAAGCGTTTTCTCCAGGCTTGCTTCTAAACCCCTCGAAATCGGTGGGTTTAAACTTTTCATTGTTAAGTTCTTCCCATAACGTCAAAAACTAAATTGAATCAACTCTTCTAATCCAATTGCTGATAACTGAGTTTGGATCATCTTGATTCTTTAATCTAGCAATGTCGGTAAGACTCACAAAATCGTTATCGCTAATACCAGTGACATTAATTTCAATTCCTTTGATAATTAATTTGTTCATAATGCTTTCCTTTCTTTTTGGAGAGGTAGTCTTCATATAAATATATACTGATGAATTTTGATTTTTTGTTGAGAATAGGAAAATTTGTTTGTCTTGGAGTGCACAAAATAGCCTACGAATATATCGACCGCATCAGGCGTTAGATTTGCTAATGAATGATTACTACTCAAAAAATGAGTTAAAAACTGTCAATTTAACTCAGAAAATTGGTAAATTTTGTATATTTTGGACTAGTAGCGAAAAGTAGACACAATAGTTTATTTTGTCATTTCTTCTATCTTGCTCGCATCTTCTTTAGATAATGTAACTGGTCCTCTTAATAAAGGGATACCTAACGATCTAAGAAACTCAATATTAATATTGTTATTATCTATCTTCTTAAGTAGTTTTATTTTCATGACTTTAGTCATCGATACTTCTTTAGATTTATATTCATAAGGGATATCAGTTTCCACTACTTCGCATTTATATTTAATCGCTTTAATAGGAGAAGCGATATACATATAACATATATCACCAATATTAACTTTTCTTTTATTGGGCGATAAGAAGGAAATATCTCTTGTTCAATAGACATGATTTAATAATATATTAAAAATATAAATGTTGGTATATATAAAAGAAAAACACCCAAGTTGGATCGATTTACAACATGGATGTCACAATCTCCAATTTCTTAGAGATTATATTTTAAGTAAAAATTATTTGATAAAGTGCGTAAATTTAATTTCTTCAGTTTCGGGTAAACCGTATTTTTCTTTAGCGTCTTTAATGGCTTTCATTAAAAAGATCATATTTCGAGCCACGATTCTAGCGTTTTGTAATCCTTCTTCATCTTGATTAATTTGACCTTCACTTCTTCCAAAACCATTATTCCAATATCTGCCAGAAGCAATTGGCATTTGTGAAATGGTGAAATATTTATTTAGTTCATCAAATGTCGCGGTTGTTCCAGCACGTCTTGCTATAGCAAAAGCGGCTCCAACTTTAAATTTTTTGCTAAATGATGAACTATAGAATAAACGGTCTAACAAAGAAATAAGTGAACCGTTTGCAGAACCATAATAAACAGGGGAAATAACAATTAAACCATCAGATTCTTGGAATCTTTTTGCTAAATCATTGACATCATCTTTAAAAACACATTCATGATGCTCATAGCAATAATTGCAAGCCATGCAGCCTCTAATAGCTTTGCTGGCAATTTGATAATTATCAACTTCGATGTTTTCTTTTAGGAAAACCGCTTCTAATTCTTTAACCAAAGTTGATGAATTGCCTTTTATTCTGGGACTACCATTAATGATTAAAACTTTCATAACATACTTCCTCTAAGAGTTAATTATAAAGTAAAGCCCCCTTTCTTTGACATATTTTTGTCCAAATTAAGGGAGCATTTTCAGTTCATATGGGGCGAATGATGAGATTCGAACTCACGAATGACCGGTTCACAGCCGGTTGTGTTAGGCCTCTTCACCACATTCGCCGTAATGCGATAACTATATTATCTATTTATGCTTCTTTTGTAAAGAAGTTTTTGCGAGTTTTAAAATCGGTAATTCTCTTTGTTTAACAAGGCGACCCACTAGAACATTTTGCATGTTTTCGTATAGCCTAATTGCCTCGTCTATTGGAACCCAAATTATTTTAGAGATTCGAATCTTTTCATCTTCTTCGAGGTGTTGTTTAACTTTGTTAGTTCTTCTTACTAAATAATAGTAATTGTGATTCTTTCGATAGATAAGATTGTAATAGTCATCGACTTCTCCTAAGAAGGAAATGATCTCACATTGATAACCGACTTCTTCTTCAATTTCTCTTTTGATAGCCTCTTCATGACTTTCGCCTGGACGAATGCCTCCTCCAGGAGTTTCATAATAATCTCTTGGGCCAAAACCATCATCGTCTAAAAGATATTCAAGACAAACATTATCGTTTTCATCGAGTAGAATCGCTCTAGCGATTTCTCGAGTGTGATTAACACCTTTAAACATGTATTGATCGTCTTTATATTTAAAAAGTGGTTCCATACTTTGCTATTTTAACAAAATGATGATTATTATGCTATAATCACCTCCGTGAAAAATCGTAGAGGTTTTAAACATTATCTATCCTTATTCCTCGTTTTCTTAAAACTTGGTCTATTTTCAATTGGTGGAGGAACGACGATGCTCACTCTTCTTGAAGGTGAACTTGTTGAGAAAAGAAAATGGATGAAGGAAGATGAACTCATGGAGATGACCGCGATAAGTGAATCCACTCCTGGACCAATCGCTATAAACTTAGCAACTTATCTTGGTTATTCTCGTGGCGGGTTCTTAGGCGCAATATTAACAACTCTTGGAGTTGTTCTACCACCATTCGCCATCATGTTTGTCATCTCTTTATTCTTTCAGAATTTATTGGAATATCAAGCTATTCAATACGCCTTCATCGGTGTGAAATGTGGAGTTGTGTTCTTGCTTTGCAAAGTATCAATCACTTTAATTATTCATAATAAAAAGGATTGGTTATCTTTGCTTTTATTAATAGGCGTCACTGCCGCGATGGTTGTGTTCACTATTTTAGCAATCAACTTCTCAGCAATATATTTTATTCTTATCGGAGCGGTCCTAGGCTTACTCATCTATGGTCTACTTCCATTTAAGAAGGAGCAAAAGAAATGATTTATCTATATTTGTTCCTTGAATTCTTTAAAGTTGGTCTCTTCACCTTTGGTGGAGGCTACGCGATGATTCCTCTAATTAAAGAAGTTGTTTTGTCTCGTAGTTGGATGGATGAAGCGCATTTTATCGATATGATTGGTTTAAGCGAAGTCACTCCTGGCCCTATCGCGATTAATATGGCAACCTTCATCGGTAGCGAACAAGGCGGATTCCTCGGTTCATTTGTCGCAACTCTGGGCGTTATTTTGCCAGCATTTATCATCATGCTACTGATATCTATTCTCTTGAAGAGATTTATGAAGAATAGATTTGTCCAAGCGACTTTAGGCGGAATCAAAACTGTCGCGGTTGCCCTTATTACTTCTTCTGCGATTATTCTATTAAGCGATGTCTTATTCCCAATTAAATATAGCGATGGTAACTTTTCGATATCATTTAACTTTGATATCATAAAAGTATTCGTGCTTGTAGTAGCCGGATATTTCTTAATCAAAATGATAATTAAAAGAAAGCCATCTCCGATTATTACAATCATTATGGCTGCGCTGATTGGTTTAGTGTATTTCTATATTAAATAATTAATATTTTCCGTAAATATTCTTGAATTGTTCATAGAGATCGACTTGCTCGATTTTTTTAATATCGAATACTTCTTTAACCGCTTCTTCAATGTCAAGGCTGTGGAGCACCAAATAATTTTGAAGGAGAAACTCAACTGGTATTTGTTTATATAGTTGTTTCGATGAAAAGCCACTTATGTAAGAAGCCACGCGATAAAAATACCCAATAAAATGCATTACTAGATAAGGAAGTAATTGCCCTCTTTTTGATTTAATTTTTTGTTTGATCGAATCAAAGATTTCAACTTCACTTAAGCCGGCTTTTTCTAGCGAAAGTTCATCAAGACTCCTTGCCTCATTAGAAAACATAAAACATTTGATAAACATTTTAGATGGATAACCTTGTTCAACGCTGCGTTCAAAAATCATGGCTTGTGAATGAGCAAGCTGACTGCCTAATCTATCTAATTTCTTTGAAAAGTTCATAAATGAACTGTCCTTTTCTAGCGTATTGACGTATCGATAATTGCGCCTTATCTCTACCAATATTAGAATTCTCTTTTTTAGCTTTTAAACAATCGCTTTTTTCTCGTTCACATAGATACATATGATCAATTAACTCTAGCTGTTCTATGGCATCTTTTGTTTTTAAAACATATTGCATACCTAAATTGGTCGCGCTCAAAGCGTGAATACATTGTTCATCACTTATTTCGCCGTAAGCGAACCTGTTGATTGTGTCATACATTTGGTTATCGGCGATTGGAGCTATGATAATGTCGCTATTTTCAATCTTATTAATTAAAGTTTTGACTTCAATATTTAATTCATATTTTTGTAAAGCACCACGATAATACAAAATGGCAAAAAGCCATTCTTTTGAAACGCTTATTGTTATTATTTTTAGATTGCCAGCTTTTTTAAGGTAAAAGGCATAGACAGAACTTTCTTTATATTCACAAACCCAAGTAGAAGCCGATTCGAATGTTTCGCTTAGATAAAAACCTGCCCCGAAATCTTTTGTACCGTTTAGATGTGTTGGTTCTATTTGTTCTAATTCATATTTAGCGCCATGAAAAAGAAGAATTTGATCTTTTTTGTTATCTATAAACAATAATTCTTTAGCTTTATTTAAATGAAAACCTTTAGAATATGGGAAAGAATATATCTTTTCTAGCGAAGAAGTTGTTGGCTGGACACTACCGTTTTCGTATCGACTTATATTCATTCTTGATAAGCCAATTTCGTTAGCATATTCTTCCTGAGAAAGACTAAATAATTCTCGAATAGATTCAATGTCTTTTTTTAAATGATAACTTTTCACAAATTGATTGTAACACCTGTTACATTTAATTTCAAATGAAATTCAAATTCGTGCGCATATAAAACAAAAGGTGGCAAAGCCACCTCTTTTTAGATATTATTTGCTTATTCTCCGGTTCTAAGAGCAACGACTGGATCTTTATGTGCAGCTATTCTCGCTGGGATTAAGCCTGAGATTAAGGTTAAACCAATTGAGACAGCAATGATAATTAAGGCATAGTGCCATGGAAGGATTATGATCGCTCCAATCGTAGATGAGAAACTTGCGATAATAAGATTGAGAATACCGCAAAGTCCATAAGTAACAGCGATGCCAAAGACGCCACTAGTTAAACCGATGAGGAATGTTTCAACATTGAATAAGTTAGAAACGTCGAGCTTACGTCCACCTAGTGAACGAATAATACCAATTTCCTTAACACGTTCGACGACGCTTACATAAGTGATAATTCCAATCATGACGGTTGAAACTACAAGTGAAAGCGAAGTAAAGGCGACCAAGGCGATTGTGACGATTTGAATCATCATGTTGATAAGCGAGATGATAACTTCTAAGTTATCAGTGTATTTAATATCTTGTCTTACCACCGCTCCAGCTGGGACGTCGGTAGCTTCTTTGTTATAGACGGTAATATCGTTTCCGTTACGATCTTTAAAAGTTAAATTTTCTTTACCGTTCCAACGGTCAAGATAATCGGTGACGAGATATTTATCATCGAAACTGCGTGGATAAACAGCGATTTCTTGTGGAAGATCACTACCACCAACCGAAGAAATAGCTTTATTTAATTGGGAAGAAACTGAATATTGATCACCAAATAAAGCTTTGACGATTGATGAATTTGAAAGTCCACCTGCTGCATTGGATAAATCAACTGCGGTAAGAGCACTTCCGGCTTGTTCACGATGTGCTTGTTTTAAAGCATCTCCGCCCATGAAATAAAGAATTAGTTCAGCAATGTTGTTCATCTTTTGCATTGGACCAGTATCATCTGGTTTTAATTGAGGAAGTTTTGCTTCGATTAGTTCTGGAACAGGATTTTCAGCTTCAATATCTTTATAAGCATAACGATATTCGAGTGGTACCATTAAGCCTTTGAAAGAAGACTCATCTTCTTCGTAATCGGCTTTGAGTTGTCTAATTTTTGCGGCGATTTCTGACGCCATTCCTTCTTGAATAAGTTTCTTTTGGAAGGCATTTGAAATGATGAATCCTGAATTTAAACAACCATATTGAACTCTTTCTTTTGGTTGAAGAATTCCAGTTACTTTGATTTCTTGAAGATCGCTAGATTCTTCTTTTTCAAAAAGGCCTTTGTATTTGACTTCGGTCATCTTTTTATAAGATTTAATCGAAGTTAAAAGTTCATCGGCTTGTTCCGCTGCTTTAGTTGCAGGAACGCCAGAAGCAATTAAGATTCCAGTAATTATACTTTTATAGCTATCGTCTAATGCTACTCCATCAAAAGTATGGTTTTCTTCGTAAATCTCGTTATTTGAATGGTAATAGAATTTTTTACCGGTCTTTCCTAAAAGTTCATCGTAAGAGAAATCTTTCTTATCAAGGGTGATGTTAGTGTCACCAGTTGCATATCGATTGATGACATCAACGAATTCATCTTGAGAATAGAATCCTGTTTGACCTAAGAAAATATCTCTTAATTTTGTATCTCTTGATACAACAATCATCATTTCGTTATCGTTTTTAGCGATGTCACCACTTAAGATATCGTATTGAGAAAGAATGTAATCATTGTCGTTTGGCGCGACGCTGACAGCATTTGTAAACATTGAAATCATATCAGCGAATTCACCAAATGAAGTTGTTCTAACAATGGCGGTATAACAATCGATCAAATATTGAAGTGAGACGTGATCGATATTTTCAATTGATTCTGGCTTATCTTGAGGAGTTGTAAATGCAACGTTAGTGAAAATATTTAATTTTGTATTTATTCCATAATCATTTAACATCGCTCCATAGTAGTCTTTTGGCATGTCAGAAACATAGTCAACATATTCTGGAGTGATTTCATTTTTAATAGCGTATGAAGATAAATTATCTTTTTGTTTAGCGAGATATTCGATGAAATAATCGACATCGACATATCCATCGCGGTGTGATTCTTTAACTGCTACGGCTTTTTGCCAATCACTAGAAGCCTCTAACATCGCATTAATATCTAACCCATTTTTTGAGATGGTGACTGGATTACCAGAAAGAAGGTCATCTTGCATATTTCTAACGTAGTTAGTAACGCCAGTTGAAACCGCTAAAACGGTTGAAACACCGATGATACCGATAGAACCCGCAAAGCAAACTAATAATGTTCTTTTTAATTTAGCAATCAAATTTCTTGAAGAAAGAGAGAAGGCAGTTGGAAGTGACATTTTCGATTTCTTGCTAGGAGCAGCTTTAACTTCCTTGGCTTCTTCTATACCGTCATATGGGTTTGAATCGCTAAGTAATTCGCCATCTTTCATCGTAATGATACGTGATGAATATTTATTGGCTAAATCAGGGTTATGTGTAACCATGATAACTAAACGATCGGCAGCAACTTCTTTTAAAAGATCCATGATTTGCACGGATGTTTCACTATCGAGAGCACCAGTAGGTTCATCAGCAAGTAAAATCTCTGGGTCATTAACAAGCGCACGAGCGATAGCGACACGTTGCATTTGGCCACCTGAAAGTTGATTTGGTTTCTTTTTAGCGATTTCAGCAAGTCCGACTTTTTCTAATGCTTTAAGAGCTCTTTCTTGTCGGCCTTTTTTCGAAATACCACCTATGGTGAGGGCTAATTCGACGTTACCTAAAATAGATAAATGTGAAATTAAATTATAGGTTTGGAAAACAAATCCGATGGAATGGTTACGATAAGTATCCCAATCGCGGTCGGAATAGTTTTTAGTGGATCTACCTTCGATGACAAGATCACCAGAAGTATATCTATCTAAACCACCGATAATATTTAAAGTTGTAGTCTTACCACAACCAGATGGACCTAAGATAGAAACGAATTCACTCTTACGGAAGTTGATTGTTAGTCCCTTAAGTGCGTGAGTAACATTATCACCATTGACGTAGTCTTTAACGATATTCTTAAGTTGAAGCATAGTTTTGCTCCTTTCGTTTAAATAGCGATTTTTATTATACGTTTTGAAAATGTTATTACAATATAAAATTTTTTAAATTTATATATTTTTCATCATTTAAGAAAATTAGGTCTATAATTATGAAGGAGAAAAATATGAAGCACTTATTATTTGTCACCTTAGAAAACACCAAACAATGCTATGATTTAATTCATAAATTATCAAATCTTGGTTATAACGGAACAGTTCTTTCTTCAACATCTTTAAAACACATTCTTCAAGATGAAAACGAAGATGTTCCATCTTTCTTTTCTTTAGCTCATCTTCATGAGAATAAATTTGTGCAAAACACCACTATTTATTTCATTTTGG
>CACXKR010000008.1 GCA_902768335.1 uncultured Erysipelotrichaceae bacterium | reverse complement strand
GTCAAACGTTTTTTCTGCTTCATAAAAACCTCCTTTCTTAGAAGCAGTAGAACCATATTTATTTTATCTAAAATGTTGCAACGACTTTGTCAAATAACGCTCGATAAATAAATTACAAAGTAAAAGGTGCTTGAATGCACCTTTAATTTTTACTTTCTTACTGGTTTTACATCAACCACTTTTTCATCTTTAAGTGGTGGATATGTATTAGCATTTTCTGGTCTAAGCAATTTCATTGATAACCACATTATTCTTACACCGAGAAGAAGTGGGAATAGTACTTGAGAGAATGATGTTAATAGGAATCCTAAACCAGTGGTTAAGATGGCAGGAGTGATAGTTGCCCAATAGGCAATCTTTTGAGTTTCCCAAATACCGAACCAGTGAAGATTGTTTTTGCCTCTAGTTAACACCCAGAGCATAAAGCCCATAAAGGCAACGATACCAACATTGATACCAGTGATGATCAAACACGTTTGCCAGGTATGTCTAAAGCGATATGTTTCATATGATTTTCTAAAGAAATATTTCCAATTTTCCCAAGTAGCTTTGGAATCTTTTTCGACGAACATAGAATTAACAGTCCAATCATTATCAAGATGTTTATAATCTCCATAAACTGTTCCAACTGAATTGTTGTTTGGTTTTGCGGAAGCATAGATATAGAAAGTAACACTTTCATCAGTGAATAAAATGAAACTATAGTTTCTTGCAACAGTTGCACCTTCTTCGGTTGGTGATGGGAATGAGGTGATTTTTTTGTAAACAGTTTCATCTAATTCAGAATTAAGCATGTAATAGACACCTAAATCTGGAGTAAGTTCTTGGGTCGTTGGATTTGGATGGTAATGGATGTAGCATTTGTTACCGCTTGGATCAGTGGTAGTGAAACTTGCGTCCCATTTTTCTTTATCGACAGAGAGTTTTCCGTCTTTGACTTTCATTTCAATGCCCAAGTCATTGATTTCTTTTACAAAGTAATAGGAAGAAACATCCATTTCATAGCTATTAGATTTGACTAAGACATCGCCTTCTTTAGTGTAGGTTTGAACAAAGGTTGGAATTAAAGCGAGCAAGACCGCTAAAAAGAACATTGGTATAGCAAAATACCATGGTTTTCTTCTACCACCCTCTACACAGGAGTGGTTTGATATAAGTGAGCTGAGTATTAATTTAAAGTTTTTCATAGGCGTATCTATCTTATCAAACAAAACCGATTATTTAAATAATAAATTTCTCATAGAATATTTATTGTTGAAAAAAGATGTGCTAAAATAGTGCGGCAAATGGGGTCGACTTAGTTTCGACAGAGTTGATGCCTGGCAATAACTGCAGCTGGCTGGTAACCATAAATACTAAACAAAAATAACTGACAACAGTTATATGAGAGCTCCTAGAGCTCAATCTCTCTGCTTAGCATAAGCTACCCGACATAGGGACCGGCGAAACGTCGGACAGAGCGCCGCTTGAGGTTTTAGCCTTTCACGCTCAAGTATGGTGTCATACCAAAAGGATAGGAAGACATAGTTGACTCGCTAAAGTTGACCGAAAGTTAAGGAGTCTCGCGTGACTAGTTACGATATACGAATGCACGTTAAATAATAAATATCGTCTAAGCTGTAGACGTTATTGTGGGGCCTACTTTGGACACGGGTGCAACTCCCGCCGACTCCACCAATAGATAATTAATCCCATTATTGGGATTTTTTTATTTATTATAGTAAGATTATTGTATGAAAAAGATCGCTTTATTATTTTTGATTCCTTTTTTAGTTAGTTGCGGTCAACAAAATAAAACTTCTAGCAAAGGTAATATTCAAAATGATGATTTCGGAGTTTTTCTTGGAGCGAACCCTTCTTCTTTATCTAAGATTGTTCAATATAAAAATGTGATAATCGATATTGATGAATTTAGTGAAAACGATATTTCTTATCTTAAAGATAATGGCTGCAAAATTTATTCATATTTATCAATTGGTTCATTAGAAAAATATCGTTCCTACTATGAAACGTATAAAGATTTAACGTTTATGGATTACGATAATTGGCCTGATGAAAGGTGGATAGATGTCTCGTCTAATGTTTGGCGGAATCATCTCATAGATGAAGCAAATAGATTTAAAAATTTAAAAAGCGATGGAATATTCATGGATAATTTCGATGTTTATCACATCGTCAAAGAAGAATATGAATGTAGTGAAATCTTCAAAGAAGATATTTTTAATGGATGCATCAATATTTTAGATCGATTAGATGAAACAGGATTAGATTTAATCATCAATAGTGGAACTGATTATCTCGAAAGACTAAACGAAGAGAATAAGGGTGAACTGGATAAAATTGATGTATATGCTCAAGAATGTGTTTTCTCTTCTATTGTCGACTACCAAAAAGATATCTTTGGAAAACAAGATGAAGAGACCTCGTCATATTACAAATCAATAATTTCCTTCATGAAATCACATAGTGAAATTTTATTAATCGAATACACAAAAGATGATAGTCTACTTTTGCAAGTAGAGAATTACTGCAAAACAAATAATTGTTATTATTATGTTTCAGCAAGTGTTAATCTAATTTAAGAATTTATGAAAATAAAAATCATTGCAGTCGGTAAAATTAAAGAAAATTATCTTAAAGAAGGAATAAATGAATATTTGCTTCGTCTTTCATCATATGCAAAAACCGAGATAGTTGAAGTAGCCGATTCCAAAGTCAAAGATAATCCAAACGAATCGGATATTCTTAAGGTTATCAACGAGGAAGGTGAAAGAATCCTCTCAAAAATTAAAAACGGAGAATATGTAATTAATTTAGATTTGAATAAGAAAGAATTTGATTCTATTGAATTTTCTAAATTTATTGAAGCGAAGATGGTGGAAGGCGGTTCGTCTCTTACTTTCGTTATTGGTGGGTCATATGGCTTATCTCAAAACGTTAAAGATAGAGCGAATTATTCCATTTCATTATCCAAAATGACTTTCCTTCATCAGATGACAAGATTGATTCTTTTAGAACAAATCTACCGCTCTTTTAAAATATTAAATAACGAAACTTATCATAAATAACTATAATAGGTATATGGCTCAAAAGACTTTCCGCGAAGAATATGAATCAATTGGAACATTTCTGGTGTTAGAAATTTTAGCACTAGTTTCATTTGGCTTAGGTGGAGTTAGTCTCATTTTTCAATACGCAGGATTTATCGTTGCTTTAATCGCAACATTTTTTGCTTTTAAAAATTACTCAAAAGATGATTTGATTCCTGTGCTTTGCTTAGGTGCGCCACTTCTTTTGTTGTCGGTTTTTACAGGCTTCGGATATTCCTTCTCAAACGGCGATATCCTTGCAAAACTCGGTTGTTTTCTTGGCCTTATCTCGTTTTTAGCAATTGGTTTATCAGCGAGAAGAATGAAGTCATTTTCCACTAGAAATGCTATTTATTGCATCGGTGGTGGCCTTGCTTTATTAACCCTTATTGGAACAATTGCAACTTGGGCCCAATATGGTGTTTTCTACCCTCTTATTCATGCTAAAGCTGGCTCGTATTATTACGATGGTAATTTGTATTCTATTCTCAACGAAATGGCGTGGCTTCAAGGTTTCAAAGTAGTTGAAGTTTCTCAAAACTATGGTGGCTTATTCGCGCTAATGAGTGCGTCCTTCTTACCAGCATTACTATTTGTTAAATATAAAGAAGACAAAATAATGTTTATCGTTTTTGCGGTAATCGGAGGAATAGGTTTGATATCAATTCTTTCTATTCCTAATTTTTATGCGCTTGTATTTTTTGCTATCGCATTTGCTGCAGCGCTATTTTATCGTTTCTTACGAAATAACGAACTTGCGATCAAAATCCTAAAATATGCAATCTTAATTATCGTTGGATTTGCTGGTGTACTTGTTATCATCGCATTATTAAATGCTTCAAATAGCAATGTTAGTAGTTTCATTGCCGGATCCTCTTTCTTAAATCGTATTTTTAATGGCAATAGGATTATGATAGTTGCTAACCCAATTATCGCTGCTGCACTTAGAGTTGAAAATTTATTTGGATTAAACCACATTATTTCTGGTTATGATATTCCGATGGACGCAATAAGAACTTCCTCTGGAGCGTTCGAAATCGAAATTATTAAAGAAGGTGGAATCATTGCATTTTTGCTATTCATCATTTTCGCTTTATTCGCATATGAATCATTTTCAAGATATCTTAAGTCTTCAAAAGATGCTGATTATGTGAAGGTTATTTTCTTAACTTTGATTGTTGGATTTGTTTTTTATTCGACACTTTGTTTTGATGTTTTCCCAGTCACACATGATTCTGGAGTTTATCTACCATTTACAACTTCGTTACCGTTATTCATCATTATCTTCGTGATCGGATTTACTGCCTTACCTAAGGGTAAAGAAGATGTTTCATATCAAAAAGAAGTGAAAAAAGAAGAACCTCAAATCAACGTTGAGGACGAATATACCTTTATTGATGTAGAGGAGGAAGAGATGTAATGAAAAAAAGAAATCTAGCTTTAATTGTTCTTATTCCTCTTTTAGCGAGCTGCACTAAAACAAAAGAGTTATATGCAGATTATGCTTATTATTCAACAGATTTTATGCAGAACTATTACACCGAACATAATGGAGTGAACGAATTAAAAGAAGCTTCAAGAAAGAGCTTTGATTTATTAAAGAATCATGGTTATCAATCCACTAATGGAGCAAAAGGTGAATCATTGCAAGATCTTTCTTGCTGCGTTAGGCCAGAAGATAATCCAAACAAATATCCATGGATTTCATCTCAATATAGCGAAGAATTCGGCCGACATAATAACCTTACAGCTATTGATACATCGTTTGCCTATGGCTATTTATCAAAACTCTATGATGGAAGAGTTAGATGCGAAGGAAAATATCAACTTTCAAGAGTCCAATTAGATAAGACTGGATATTCGACATTTTTTCCAAAAAGACTCGAGAATTTCAAATATTTTGCGTTTTCACTTAGAGGCGCAACCGACTATTATGTCGATAATAAACCTTCTCCATTAACAAAGGATTGCCGCCTTGATATTCATATTAATTTTTATAAACACATCGCTAATTCGTCAGAATACGATGTCGTTAATTTCAATCTTCAAAATGTTGCAATTCCATGTGACGCAGGCGGTGATACCGATTTAATCGTTGTCTATCTTGCGGATGATATAAATGAAAAAGAAAGACAACCAATCTATGACGATTTAACAGATACGGTTGCAATGTCATTTACTTTTGAATTAAAGACAACTAATCCAGAATTGAGCGATGACTCAAAAGCGGATA
The DNA here is from genome assembly GCA_902768335.1 of uncultured Erysipelotrichaceae bacterium. GTDB lineage: Bacteria > Bacillota_I > Bacilli_A > RFN20 > CAG-826 > Fiminaster. The sequence continues at coordinate 39,768 of CACXKR010000008.1, read as the reverse complement.
GCCCATATCACTTCGCTGTTATGTTATACGAAGTGTTGTTTCCAAAATCATCTTGGAGATAAAAAATAACTACCTCACTTGAGGTAGTTTTTAATATCTAGCCACTCACCGATTTCATAGTCGGCTTTATCGTCATCAAATATCAATGTTCCCTTGGCGGGCGTAAACGTTAATTCTGAGAAATAAATTTTTCCATCAATGTTATATAGATCCACTCTTACGAACGGAAAGTCTTTTGCCATTTCTTCTGCAAGTTGAACCATTTCATTCCAATTCGATGGAATAGGTACACCTTCTTCTCGCTTCTTCCATCCATTGAACTGTGCTCCATCAAATGGGGTCCAATCAGTGTAATAGTTGTTGTAACGAATATCTTTTCCTCGACCAGTTACAACATACATATATTTTGCTTTTCCATTGAAGACGTGAATTTTGTATTCAACAGGCAATTTCTCGGCAGAACCTATATATTTTTCAATAATAATCTGCGGTTTTATTGGAGAATAATGACGTTCAACAGTCTTTTTTCCATAGTTTGTTTTAAGCCATTTATTAAATTTTTTGCGCGATTCTTCTTTATTAAATATTGTTTTATCTAAAACGATTTGATTAAACGCACAAGCATGTGTGCACTTCATAACAAATTGATTCGGAAGTTTATCAAAGTCAATGTCATCAAAATGATCATAAATTCCATAAACGGGGATTAGATATTTTTCAAAACCTTTTTCAGTTAAATATTCTCTTACTCCTGCTCTACCAGCGGCTTTAATAACTTTTCGATCTTTTGGATAAACAAATAATCTTAGATATTGAAGCTTTTCAGTGTAGCGAACCGGATTCTTCAAATTTAGTTTATGGTGAGTGATGTATTTATATTGATGCTTAACATAACTAACTGGAGACAATTTAAAAAATGGCTTGAATGGTAGAACAAGCGCTCTTTTAAATTTGTTCTCTTTAAGATTTGGATTCATCTTTAACAAGTATATTCTAGCAAACTCTTTAATTCAATTTATGATTGAGATAATATTTTTCGTATGAAAAACGCAATTACAAAATGGTTTAATTATCTCATTGGCTTAGGTCTTATAGGAATTGTTTTAATTGTGGCTTTAGTTCCTTATTTTGCTATTGATAATAAAGAGATTTGGCCAAAGGTTTTTATTAGTTATGTTTGTTTATTTTCCGCTGTGGTCTATATTGGCGGTGGATTCATTGCACAAGATATTTATAGAGCGTTTCAAAGAAAGAAAACAAAGAACTGGGATTATCCTTTAGAACAAGTCTATGTCAATCAAGCATGGAGAATATTTTTCCCATTTTTGTTCGCTGGAGTCGTTCTTTTAATCGCTGGTTTAATCTCTTATCCATTCCTTGTCTAAACATTTAATTTATAATTAATTGTTATCTTAAAAAAGTTGTAATATAATAAGCATGCAAGCATGATTATTGAACTTGTCCCATTTAAAAACCTATTAGTGTCACTCTAATATGTTTTAGATGGGTCTTTTCTTTTATGCTTGATATCTAGGAAAGGAAAAAACTATGAAGAAAAAACTCTTAGTATTAGCTCCACTTATGGCGCTTGTCCTAACTGGTTGTTTTAGTAGGACTCCTACTAATAAGAAGAAAAAATCATCTTCCACAACAACGGCTCAAACAAGCACTAGCGGTGGAGGCACAACCTCTGGTGGTTCTTCAGGAACATCAGGAGGCACATCGGGTGGCTCATCTGGTGGAACATCCAGTGGTACATCAAGTACGAGCACACCAACTCCTGGCTATGATTATGGAACAGCTGATGATCCATTAACAGTTGCCGAAGGACGTGCTCTTTTGGACAAGGAAAACCCAACCAAACAAAAGATGTTCGTCACTGGTGTTGTTAAAAATAACCAAGCTTGGAACACCACACATAACAACATTAACATTTGGATTACAGACCCGAATGGTACTGATGAATTCGAATTATATGCTTGTACTTTACCACAAGGTTTTGAACCTGCTCAACCAGCCGCCGATGCCCTTAAAGGAAAAATCGTCGTTGCTACTGGTACTGGTAAAATTTATAGTACAACAAGTGGATCAACATATGAATTAGATAAAGGCTGTCAAGCACTTTCGATAAGTGATGTTGCTCCAACCGGAATCACAATCACCTCAGGTGATAGCCTTGTTGTTGGTGGTCAATTAGAATTAACCGCCACAGTTACTCCATCTGGTGCTTCTCAAAACGTCACCTGGTCAATCGATTCAGGTAGCGGCGCTACTTTAGATGGTAATGTTTTAACTGGTACAGCTGCAGGTTCGGTTGTTGTTAGAGCAACTGCAACAGGCACAAATGTAACAACCACAAAGACTGTTACAATTACTGCACCATCTCAAAAATTAATTGAATCAATTACTCCAAATCCAACTTCTCTCGACTTAACTGTTGGTGATGAACCAGCCGAAATTGGCCTCACAATCTCACCAAGCGATTATCAAGAATCAGTCTCTTGGTCTATTAAAGAAGGCGAAGGAGTCGTTTCTATTGATAGCAACCACAAAGTTGTTGCTGAAACAGCTGGATCAGCCATCGTTAGAATCGAAGGTGTTACATCACATAATGGTGTTGATGTTCCTGTGACGGTCCACGCTGCTCAAACATCCATAGCTGATGTTTATGCCGCAGCCGTTGCTGCCGGTGGCAGCGAAACTGCAAAATTCGCATTTAGCGGTGTCGTTACTGCTATCCAAGGCAAGTCATTCTACATTCAAGAAGATGGTCACGGCATGCTTATTTATAATAAGGAAGTTTCCGGAATTGCCGTTGGTAAAATTGTCGACGTAGTTGCTACCGTTTATACGTATAACGGACTTCCAGAGACCAAGACAATTGAATCCGCAACTCTTAACGGAGATGGTGTTGTTCCAACTCCGATTACCGTTTCATCAATGTCATCAATTGGCGACGCTAACGTTTTAGCTAACGCAGCCAATGCCGTCTTTAAGAGTAAGGACAACGATTGGACAAGTAGCAAAGCCTCTCTTGCAGTATTTACAATCGGAACAGATGATATCACTGTAAAATTTGATAAATATGGATACGATGCAATAAAAGCAGGATTATTAAATACTGCAACTGCTGGAAAAGTCTTTAATTTAACAAATATTGTTACATCAGTTAACAATGGTACAAAACAATTAGGTTTCTCGGGAACTTCTTTAATCGAAGAAGTTACTGCTGATCCAACAGGCGTCACCATTACATCAGGTGATTCAGTTACTGTTGGTAGCACATTGAATCTTACTGCTACCGTTCAACCTGAAGGTGCTTCTCAAGCCGTCACTTGGGCAATTAAATCTGGTAGTGAATACGCCTCATTAGCTGCCAATGTTTTAACAGGTACGGCCGCTGGTACAGTTGTTGTTACAGCAACAGCTACCGGCACCACAGTTTCTACTGAAAAGTCAATCACTGTTAATCCATTAATCCTTACCTCTTTAAGCTTTACTTCAGATTCCTATGATTTTGAAGGTGGAGACGTAATTGATTTGAACGAAAGAGTTACATTTGCTCCTTCTGCTGCGGAAAAAGATTTATCATTCCAAATCAAAGAATCAGTTGAATCAACTATCTCTAACGGCGTCTTAACCGTTAGTGGAAACGATGATCAATTCCACGTTATCGTTACCGATACCATTTCTGGTTTAAGTGACGAATGTACTGTTAACGTCGTTGAATCAATCGTTCACGTTACTGGCGTTACTGTTGCTCCAGAACAAGCTGAAATGGATATTGACGATGTTTTAGAATTAACGGTCACTGTTTCTCCAAATGACGCAAGCGATAAAACATACACTGTCGTTTCTGCCGACCCAACTATTGTTGAAGTAACTGGTACAAATTCTGTGACCGCACGCTCTGGAGGTAACACAACCGTTACTATTACAACCACTGATGGCGGATTTTCGGCTTCATGTGCAATCGTTGTTCATGCTCCAGTACAACAAGGATATAAATTGGTTACAGACCCATCCACTTTAGCTGCTGGCGATAAGATTGTTATTGCTAATGAAGCAAAAGATTATGGCATGAAATTGTATTCCGACGGAAATAACTGTAAGGCAACTAGCATTACTGTTTCCGATAATCTTGTCACCGCACTTGGTGAAGCTGGCGAATTTGAATTAGAATCAGCCGGTACTGCAGGCAAGTTCTACATCAAGAGCGGAACACAATATTTATATGCGGCCAGTTCTTCTGGCAACCAATTAAAAGCCAAGAACTCAAAAGATAGCGCAAATGGTGTTTGGGTCTTCACATATGCCAATGGTGTTATGACCATTGTTGCAGATGGATCATCCAATAGAAATTACATGAGATATAATCCAAATAATGGAACTCCTATATTCTCTTGTTATGCATCAACATCTACAATCGGCTCACTTCTTGAAGTGTTTAGATACGAATAAGTCGCAGCATAAATAACTAAATTAAAACCAACCGTGACAACATGGTTGGTTTTTTATTGTAACGAGCACATTAATCGTGCTCTTTATCTTTTTAAGATAGTCATTGTTAGTTTTTCTTTTGTGAATATTAAACCGGCTATATATATGGCAGCAGATCCAAAGAACACAATAACGATATCTAAAATATAAGCAACTTCAAGTGTCATATTGCTACTTAAAGCGTTCACTAAAGCTGGCGAAATAAAATAAGCAGCGACTCCAATGATGAGTCCTAAAACCAATATCTTTAAATTATTAATATTAAGAAGAATATGCTTGCTATTATTCCAAGATAAAGCAAATAACGTGGTCACTAATAATAGATCAGTAATAGCGGTGCCTAACGCCACACCAAAAGCAGGATTATTTTTAAAGACAACCATACCAAATAAGATTGATAAACCAGCGTTAAGTGCTGCAGCACCTGCAACAGCAATTAAATAAAGTTTCTCCTTTTTTAAAGGAAGTAATATTTGAGTGTAGATAATATTTGAAATTGAGAAGGTTAACATTAAACTCGCTAAAGAGATAAGGACGATATTTGCGTATGCATAACCTTCCTCACCGGCAATTACTTTTGTAATAGGGGTCGCCAAAGCAATCATCAATGCGATAGCAGGAATAACGATTAATAAACAAACGTTTGTGGCGTAACGATTAAGATTTTTAAATTGTCTTTCATCGCCACGTTGATGGTAGTAATTTGCTCTTGGCATAAAAACAGTTGATAAAGCGGTCATTATTCCAATGACAATTTCAACAGCTTTCATTGCAACCGAATAAGAACCAACGCTTGCTTTAGATGGATCAAGGAAGCCGAGAATAAAGGTATCGGTCTTATCATATATTGCAACTACGACAGAGATGAGGAATAAAATTCCTAAGGCCGGGAAATATTGTCTAAAGTTATATTTAACACCTCTTTTAAATTTCACTAATCTCGGGAGATAAATTAAGTTTGAGATAACCACTAAGACAGTAGTGAGGATTGAAAAGAAAGCATATAAGACAACATCGTCATCATATTTAACGAAAGCGAATATTAAAATGTCGACAATCGCGGCAATGATGATGGAGCGGATTGCCATATAAGTATGTTTTTCTAAAGCGGTGTAGACCCATTCAAAGGAAAGAACACCGGTTAAGAAATTAAGCGAAAGAATAAAGATAAGCGATCTATTTAATTGGCTGGTGAAATCAGGAATCTGAATCGAGAAAACGATCGCACATAGTAAACCAAACGATAGAAGAGTAGTGACCGCTTGAATGATGAAAAATTCTTGAACCTTTGCGTTTAACTTATCAGGATCGTTTCTAACCTTGACGCATTCTCTAACTGCGATATTTGGAATCGATATTCTAGCGAGGATTAAAAAGTAATAAACAAACGCTGTTGCCCAAGCATATAATCCCATCATCTTATCGCCTAAAAGACGGCAGACTACTGGGAAGGTGACAAATGATAAAACCATCATCGTCACAGTTCTAATGATATTTATTAACGTATTGGAACGAACTTCATTCTTCATTTGCATATAATTATATGGATTTATTTCGACTTTTTAAAAGACGAAATCTTAAAAATATAAACGTTTAAAATAATTCTAAATGACAAGTTTTTTGAATACTATATAATAGTAAATATGCGAATTCTTGTTGTTTCACAGCATTATTATCCAGAACGTTTTTCAGTTAATGATATTGCTGAAGGGTTATTTAAACTTGGTCACGAAGTAACAGTTTTAACAGGTAGGCCTAATTACGGATTACATGAGATCATACCCGAATATAAACATGTAAAATTCGAAAAGATTAATGGTATCAACGTTCACCGCGTTAGAGTTTATCCTCGAAAACTTTCAAGAATGTCAGTTATCAGAAACTATCTTTCTTTTCATCGCACAGCAAAAAGAAAAGTAAATAAACTTGGTGAATTTGATTTAGTTTTAACTATTTCATTATCACCAGTCATTTCGATTGCTCCAGCGATTAAATATGCGAAGAAGCATAAAGTTCCATGTATTCTTTATTGCCAAGATTTGTGGCCAGAATCAACAGTTGTCACAGGAGCGGTCAAAAAGAATTCTTTGTTATATAAACTTCTATACAAATGGAGTGTTTCTCTTTATAGAGAGTGCAATCGAATCATCATCTCTTCACCTTCGTTCAAAGATTATTTTGAAAACGAACTTCACATTAAAGACAAAGGCTTTAAAACGATTTATCAGCCAATTTTAAATTCAAACAAGAATCTGGAACCTGTTGTTTATAAAAACAAACACAACATCGTTTACGCTGGAAATATCGGAAAGATTCAACTCACCACCCAATTAGTGGATGCGATGAGATATGTGAAAAGTGAAGATACAAAACTTTACTTGATGGGAATGGGAAGCGAACTCAACAATATCAAACGCAAAATTGAAACCGAACATATAACAAATGTTGAATACGCTGGAGCGTTACCAATCGAAAAAGCTGAAACATATTATAAAAACGCTGATGCTTTGATTGTTTCTTTAAAAGAAGGTGGAACAGTTGGAAAAACGATTCCAAATAAAGCTATTCAATATTTAAAATATGGTCGTCCACTTCTTGGAGTAATAAAAGGAGACGCTAAAGAGTTGCTTAGCAAAGCTAACGGAACAGTTTTCAGCGATGAAGATCCAAAAGAAATCGCCGAGAAAATTGATGAACTTTTAGCAAAATCAGATAAAGAAAAAGCCCAGATGGGCCTTAATAATAAGAAATTTTTTGAAGACAATTTATCTAGCGAAGTGCTAGTCAAAGAGTTAGATCAAGAATTGAAAACATCAGTTAAGAATTGAGTCATTCTTTCGCCTTGATTCTTGACCCCATAAATTTCGTAAACTTTAACTCGAGCTGTGGTGGCTTTTTTTCTTAATTCTGCTTTATTTTCTTTAGCGAATTCATTTAAAGCTTGCTTCATTCCTTCGGTAGAATCGTCTTTAATCCAAAACACTTCTTCTTGGAATATATCGAAAAGTCTTGAGTGAATTGTTGATATCGTTGGCACTCCACTTGCTAAATATTCAAGAAGTTTCGAAGGAACGGATTCATCATCTAATTTACGATTGAATGGTCGAGGATTGATATTGGCAATTGCATTTTGCTCTAAACCATAAATCTTATTTTTTGGAAGCTGCGATAAATAAAGTATTTTTGCGTCTTTTTCTGTATTTTGGAAAATGTATTCTCTAAGTGGCCCGTTTCCTGCAATAACTAATTTCTCGGAAATATTAGAATTGATAAAGGCGTGAATCAAACGTTTAACACCATACCTTTCATACAAAGATCCACCAAAGAAATAATAATTCCCGATTGGTAATTTTTTCATAGGTTCGACTTCATCGACGAGGCCTTCGAAAACATAATTCATCTTTTGCGAAACTTTGAAGGCTCTTAGTAGACCATTTGATAAAGCAAAAAAAGCATCTAATCTGACCGTGTTTCGATAAACCATTTTAACGTAGGAACGCTTAATATTACTGAGATTTGCGGGGTTATCAGTTAAAACCCCAACAATTTTAGCATTATATTTTCGAGCAAATTTGATTGCGCCTTTAACAAGATTAACTCTAAGCACATCAACGACGATGATGAATTTATCGCTATTCATATCTTGAAGTGCTCTTTCGCCGCAAAAAGCAATCTCGTCAACTTCATCAAACATTTTGTAAGAGCGCGTTAGTTCTAATTTTGTGTAATAGTATTTAACGAGACCATCACTTGTGTGTTTTCTTTCTAAAACATCATCATCAAACATTCCTTTTACAAATGGTCTATGCGAAACCACTGAAACATTATTCTTAAAAGACAACGCTTTAATAAGTTTTGAGTAAAAATTTTGGTTTGATGGATTTGGTTTAATATTTGCTTCTTCTTGATATTTAGCAAATTCAGAATCAACCATCGCCGATGTGAAAACAATTATATTCATAATTAGAGAATCCTCTTTAAAATTTCTAGATGGGCTTGAACCATTTTTTCAATTGTGTTTTGGTAGGCTGTTTCAATCGCGTTTTTTGTAAGGTTAGACGCTAAAACATTATGAATTGATTGTTCTAAATCCTTGCTTTCTACAGATTTGATAATGTAGCCATTATAACCATCTTTAATTAACTTTTTGGACGCATTGACATTTGGAGTTGAAATGACTGGAAGTCCTTGTGACATTGCTTCATTAATGACGTGACCATAGATATCTTCATCAGAAGGGAAAATAAAACAATCCGACAAATGATAGAAATTGAACATGTCTTTTCGATTCATATAGCCGAGAAGATGAACGTTTTTAATTTTATTATCATCGATATATTTCTGGAGTTCGTTTTTCTGCTTCCCATCTCCAATGATATATAGGCCATATTTTGCATCAAAATCTTTCCATCTTTTGATCAATTCGAAATAGTTTTTTCTCTTAATCAGTTGACCGCAGGAAACGAATACTTTTTCTTCTAAAACAGAAGCACTAAGCCTCATCTCGCTTTTAGCTTGTTGATCATATGACAACGGTAAGACTTCGTTAGCATATATAGTGGAATATGGGTAAGTATAAATCTTTGATTTATCTGCTCCATAAAACTCTAGATATTTATTTGAGTTTTCATCAGGCGAAAAATAATATTTAGCGTTCGAAATGTATTTCTTTTTAAGATTTCGTTTAATTGGATTTTCTTTTTCTTTAGCGATACCGCCATTGATATAAAGAGTGTAAGGAATGCTGTGCTTTATTAAATAATTCAGAGCCTTCATTTCAGGGAACATTGAATAGCCGTTCATGATTATTAAATCGTAATGGTTATTTTTTATGTGATTAAGAACACCATTTGATAAACGGTTTTCTCTTCCAATTTTTAGACCACTAATCTTTACGGTTTTAAATTTGTATTCATTTTCGCTATAAAAAGATTTGTTTCGATCACTTGCTGAATCACGTTCAAAAATGACAGTTAAATCAATGTATTTAGAAAGTTCATTGAATAACTTAACCTTGTATGGAGCGGGGTGATTGAATACGATTAGAACTTTGCTCATAAAGTTTACAACAATTATACATTGTTATTCCTTTTAGTGAATAGTTATAATTGTAAATATGAAATCCTGGAAACCATTCTTTGATGAGGTAGCTAAAAAAGACTATTCTAAGTCGCTTCACGAGTTTTTGAATTATGAATATTCTCATCAAACAATTTATCCTCCAAGGCGGTTAATGTTCAATGCATTTGAGCTTACGGAAGTTGAAAACATTAAGGTCGTTATTATCGGGCAAGATCCTTACCATCAACCTGGGCAAGCCATGGGATTATCATTTTCTGTTCCAAGCGGAGTTAAGCTTCCACCATCATTAGTGAATATTTATAAGGAAATTGAATCAGATTTAGGAACAAAGATGCGAAATGATGGAGATTTAACTTATCTTGCTAAACAAGGTGTTCTATTAATCAACGCTTATCTTTCGGTTAGAGAAGGGCAGCCTCTTTCTCACCACCGAGAAGAATATGATTTATTCATGATTGATTTAATGGAATATTTGGATAATTTAAATCAACCAATTGTCTTTATGATGTGGGGGAATTTTGCTCAAAAATTTGCAAAATACGTCGCAAATCCAGAACATATCATCTTAAAAAGCGTTCATCCATCGCCTCTTGGCGCGAACCACGGAGGATGGTTTGGCTTAAAACAATTTTCGCGTTGTAATGAATACTTAGTTTCTAAGGGTGTGAAACCTATTGATTGGCAGAATTAAAGTAATATAATAATGAAGAGGGTGCTGGACGTAATCCGGCTGAGATTGCTCTTACTTGAGAGCTGACCTAACCTGATCTAGGTAATGCTAGCGGAGGTACGTTTTAGTTATTTCCGCTATGAAAGGCGGATTTTTTTATGGAAGAAGTAAGTAAATTTGACAAAGTTAAAGGCTTTTTAATTATGTATTTGCCGTATATTTTGATTGGAATCGTTGTTTTATGCGTTGGCTTAAGTATGATCGGTCCTTTCTTTGATTTAAGAGTAAAAATAGATGGCGAAAAGATTGACACAGTTTACCGTTTAACTGATCTTTTATTTTCAAAAAGTGCAGGCAAGAGTACACAAGTTTTCTTTATATTAACTTATCTTGTCCTTCCGCTTCTTGGTTGTGGATTTATCTTTTTAGGAAAATTAAAAAATAGTTTCTATACCATTTCTGTTCTTTTGTTTTTAGTTGCTGCAATGTCAGCAATTTTAGCAAATGATGTCACCGCAACAGTTGTGAGTTTAATTACAGAAATGAGTTATAACGTTCATGATGTTTATTTCTGCTTCGTTCTTCCAATAATTATTTTCTTTATTGCAGCCTTCTTATGTTTAGCGATTGCTTCAAAAGAAATAAGTATTACTGTTTCAGATATCACAGAGATGGGCATTTTGATTGGTCTTGCCCTTGCTCTTAACTTTGTTAAGATTGTGCAAATGCCAACTGGAGGATCAATCAATTTCCAAATGTTGCCTCTATTTATATTGGCACTAAGAAAAGGACCTATTAAAGGTTTCATTGGCGCAGGTATCGCCTATGGTTTAATCTCATGTATCACGGACGGTTATGGAATCGCAACTTATCCTTTTGATTACTTATTAGGATTCGGTTCGGTTTGTGTTCTTGGATTCTTCACTCCTTTTATTTTTGGTCAAGACCAAACCAATTATAATTTGAAAGGTGAAATTTTCATCTTTGTCGGCGCTTTAATTTCAACGTTTATTCGTTTCATCGGAGGAACCGTTTCTTCAATGATTATTTATGGATATGATTTAGTTCCTGCAATGGAATATAACTCGTTATATGTTTCAATATCTGGATTAATAAGCATCGCCTTAATTATGGCGGTTTATGGTCCGTTTATTCGCGTTAATAAGCGTTTCCCAACGCCGAATAAATAAAAGCACTATGTATTATTTCATTTTTCATATACAATTTATTTACTTAATAAATAGGTGATTATATGGAAAACGAAAACGAATTAGAAGTATTAGAAGAGGCGCAAGAAATCGCTCCTACCGAAGAGAACAAGGAAGAAGCTCCAGCTGAGGAAGCTCAACCTGAACCAGAGCCAATTACTTATTCATCTTCATATCTTGAAGCGATTGAAAAAGCACGCGCAGATTTTTTAAAGATTTATAGAACCCAAAATGTTTTTAAATGGGTCGTATCTTTTATCGCTATCGCTACAGTCATTGTAGGAGCGGTTGTCATTCCTAATTTAGGAATTGCTAATTCGCTCTATATTATGATTGGAATGCTCGTTGGTGCTTTGGCACTTACAATTTTATTTACTGTTTTTGCACGTAAATATATTCGTCAAAAGATGAACGCATATTTCAATCTATATTACAAAAATATCAACGATTTTGTCTTTGGTGATATTGCGAGCAATATCGAAGCTCAATTTCCTGGCAAGATTCAAAATGATGCATTTTTAGATAACAACCTTTTCAAAGATGTTGTTGATGTTGGTAGTAGAGGCTTAACTGAATTTACATATAATAATGTACCAATTGCAGTCGCAGATGCTGCCGCTCAAATTCGAAAAGATAAACGCTTATACCCAGCTTTCGTTGGTAAATATTTATATGCCGCTTCAAATTATAAAGATGATGATGGACTTTATATTTATTTTAAAGGTGATAAAAGAGCGCTTCCGCCAACCAATCTAGATGGTGTAAAAACGGTTCAAGAAGATAAGAAAATGATTATCTATTCCAACAACAAAGAATGGAAGAAAGTTATCTCTGCAGATGTTAAGAAGATTCTTACTTCAATTGAAATGAATAAAGAACTTGTCGATTTATCTATTTCATTACAAAAGGGTCGAATCTTTGTTTGCATGGGCTACGACGATCCTTTGATGGTCTTACCACTCCAACAACAATTCGATCCAAAACCAACCGAAACATATAAGAAAGATGTTATTAAGGTTTTGAAGTTAATTGAGGAGTTCAACAAATAAATGTTTTCTTTAAAAAGAAAATGGATAATTATTCAAGCCTACAAGCATAACGAAGAACTTCATCGTGAATGGTCACATTCATACGTGCTTGAGGATAACGATGAATATTTTGTTGCCGCTTCAATAAGAGCGTCGGTTGTTGAATCCGACGGAAGAAAGTGGCACACCAAAGAACCTGCGATTTTTATTCTTCCAAAGAACAAATGGTTCAATGTTATTGCGATGCTAAAAGAAGATGGTGTTTCCTATTACGTTAACATTGCTTCGCCTTCTTTATACGACAAAGGTTTCATCAAATATATCGATTACGATCTTGACATTAAATTATATGGTGATGGCACAACTAGGTTACTAGATGTCAGCGAATATCGTAAACATGCTGAAGAACAAGGCTATCCAGACGAAATTAGAGAGATATTACAGAAATCGGTTGAGAATGTATATCGCCTAATTCAAGAGAAAAAATTTCCTTTCATCGACGAGGAAATTGAAAAATATTACAGCCAATTTCAAAAAGAAACTTCTAATCAATAATATTAAAGACAGCATCAGCTTCCTCGATTGAAGGTTGGATGCGTCTTTTTTTATTCTCATAACTTGCCACATCACCTATCGCAAAGATATTTTTTGCGATGGAATAGGTGGTTGAATTAACTTTTAAAAATGAACCATCTTTTTCAAAATTAAAGTTTGTTGCTTCGGCAATATTTCCGTAGTTAACAAGTATTAAATCTACGGGAATTGCAATGAATTTTGGTGTTTTCCCTTCTTCAACAACCTCTCTAATTGTGATTGAAGTTGCCTTGTTTTTTTCTACATCAATATGATCGGGAACATATGGCAAATAAACCGCTAAATTATGGCAATCTTTTATCGTATCTGCGTTGCCTCTAAATTCGAGGCGGCGGTGGATAAGTGATACATTATTTGAAATCTTGGAAAGATGCTTGGCCCAGTCAAGAGCTGAATCGCCTCCACCAAAAATAGCGATTCGTTTATCTTTCAACTGCGAATAATCATCTAATTTATAAACAATGTTTTTAACTTCGAATTCATGGTCGACACCTAAAGGTCGTGGAGTGGAGCTACCTAAACCAGTCGCAATTATTAGATAATCACAGCTAAAAGAAAGTGCGCTAGTTTTAACTTCGATTTTATCGCCTGGAATAATATCTACTACTTTAGTGTTCAGTAGCACTTTTTCCTTTTTAAGATTATTCGCTAATTTTGAGGCGTAATCTTTTGCTTTAATCACATCAATTCCTTTGATATCAACGATATCTTTTTCAGGATAAAGCCTTGGAAGTTGCCCTCCAAAAGTATCGCTAGCTTCAATTAAAAGATAATCAAGACCACTGTTTTGGCATTTGTTTGCAAAATAAAGACCTGCAGGTCCTCCACCGACAATAATGATGTGATAATGCTTTTGCATAAATTTATTATATAATAAATATTCTAATTTGCTATAATGTATCGGGGTTAAAAATGTTGAAATATAAAATTATTTCAAAAAATGCTGAAGAAACACGTCTTCTTGCATCTAAGATAATCAAGATGCTTAAGGTCGGAGACGTTGTTTTGCTAACGGGTGATTTAGGTGCTGGCAAGACCACCTTTGTGTCTGGCGCTCTTGAGTCGCTTGGTTACAAAGATCATGTCATTTCACCAACGTTCAATATTTTGAAATGCTATTTTGAGGTTAAGCCCATTATCTATCATATTGATGCATATCGTTTAGAGGATCAAAACATCGATATTGGATTAGAAGAATATATTGAAGGAAACGGTATTTGCTTTGTTGAATGGCCTGTTTTTATTAAACCTTTAATCCCTAACAAACATTTAGAAATTTCTCTTAAGAGAATCTCGGACAATGAGCGAGAAATTGAGATTATTGACGAGAATGGTTTTTATAAAGATTTAATTGAATCTTTGGAAGTTAAGTAAATGTATCAGTTGTTACTAGATAGTTCGAATATATATTTAGCGGTTGGTCTCTCAAAAGACGGAGAAGTTATTGATTCGATTTTTTATAATGCTTGGCAAAGACAAAGCGAACTAATGGTCAACGAAATCGAAAATATTTTCAAAAGAAATAATATCGATAAAAAGGATTTAAATGCTGTTGTTGTTGGCATCGGCCCAGGTTCATATACGGGCGTTAGAATTGGCGCCACGATTGCCAAAACAATTGCTTACGCATTAAAGATTAAGGTGTATGCTAAAAGCTCGCTCTCTCTACTAAGATGTGGTGAAGATCCTACTATTTGCTTATTTAACGCTAGAAGTGGTCGCTCCTATTTTGCGGTTTATCAAGGTAAAAAAGTTTTGGAAAAGGAATGTGTAATTCCTAATGAAGAAGTTCTTTCTTATATTCAAAAGCATCCTGACTATAAAATTGCTGGCGATACCGCTCAAATCGGAAAAGAGTCTGAAGATTTAAATATCATCGCAAATCTCGCCGATTTTGATGAAAATGAGCTCGTTAAAAACATCTTTACTCTTAACCCAATTTATTTAAAGGATTTGCTTAAATGAAAATAGTGGAAGCGACGTTAAAAGATTTTGAGCAAATTTACGATATTGAACAATCGTGTTTTGTTGAACCTTATACTCGTGAGCAACTTATGTATGAATTCAATGAGAATCCTTTAAATAAAATTCTTGTTGCGTATGATGAAGATAAGATTGTTGGTTTTGTTGATTATATGATCACATTTAATTCGGCAACAATTTCTCAGATTGCAGTTCTACCTAATTATCGTAAAAAAGGGTTAGGAAGCAAGTTATTAGAAGAAATGGAAAAGTCATTTCCGAAAGAAATTGATGATGCTGTAGAAACGATCACATTAGAAGTAAGAGAATCAAATATTAATGCTATTTCTTTTTATAAAAAGAATGGCTATGAAAATGTCGTTATTAAAAAGCATTATTATAAAAATGGTGAAAATGCTGTTTATATGATTAAGAGGTTATTATGTCAATAATATTAGGTATTGAATCAAGCTGTGATGAGACTTCAATTGCAATCATTAAAGATGGCGAACTTTTAAGCAACGTTGTCGCTACGCAAATTGAGATGCATCAAAAATATGGTGGAGTTATGCCTGAACTTGCTTCTAGACTACACTGCGAAAATGCTCTATTTGTTTTAGACGAAGCTCTTCAGAAAGCCAATATTACTTTAGACCAAGTTGATGCATTTGCATTTACTAGAGGACCAGGTTTAATTGGTGCGCTTCACATTGGAATGCAAGTAGCTAAAACTCTTGCAATGTTATACAAAAAACCACTTATTCCAGTCCACCATTTAGCGGCGCATATTTACGCTAATGAATTTGTAAAACCTCTGCAATTCCCGCTTCTTTCTATAGTTGTATCCGGCGGAAATACGGAATTTGTTTATATGAAAGAATCAATGGATTTTGAAATTATTGGCGAAACCAAAGATGATGCAATCGGCGAATGTTTTGATAAAGTTGCTAGAACTGTTGGGCTTCCATATCCAGGCGGTATACCAATCGACAGACTTTCTAAAGAAGGTAAACATACCTACGAACTACCATTCCCGCTGCATGACGACAGTTTGAATTTCTCTTATTCCGGTCTCAAGACCGCTGTCATCAACTTAGTGAATAATGAAAAAGCTAGAGGAAACGAAATACGAATTCCTGATTTATGTAAATCTTTCCAAGACGTTGCTATTTCAATGATTATGGATAGATTAGAAAGAGCTTTGAAAAGATACGATATTAAACAAGTTGTTTTAGCAGGTGGAGTTTCCGCAAATTCTTATCTAAGAGAACAGATGCATAAACGTCTTGATAATACGAATATAGATTTAATCGTTCCACCAATTTGGTGTACGACAGATAACGCCGCGATGATTGTGCGACTTGCCGAGCATTTATGGAAACTTGGAGTGACTGCTCCAAACACCATTTCTTGCGATCCAAACTGGCGTATTGATAAATATAAAACATTTTAGATAACAGTATTTTACTGTTTTGGTATAATGTTAAAGATAAAATGAGGTAGCTTATGGAATATCAAGGTGTAACAATTGCTGACTTATATATGTTGGTGTATTCAGAAGATCCTGAATATAAGAAGATTTTATCTTCTTTAAAGGAAGTTTTTGTTGAAGGTTGGGTTAGAACAAATCGTGATAATGGTTCAATTGGATTCATTGCTTTAAATGACGGGACTTGTTTTAAAAACTGTCAACTTGTCTATGACGAAAAAGTTGTTGAAGATTATAAAACTTTAAGTCACATCAATACTGGTGCGGCTATTGCTGTAAAAGGAAAACTTGTCTTAACTCCTCAAGCAAAACAACCATTTGAAATTAATGTCGATGAATTTGAACTTGTTGGTGATGTTGCGGAAGACTATCCTCTTCAAAAGAAGGCTCACTCCCTAGAATTCCTACGTGAAATTGCTCATTTAAGACCAAGAGCCAATACTTTTAATGCTGTCTTTAGAATGAGAAACACTATGTCTATGGCAATACACGAATTCTTCCAATCAGAAGGCTTCATGTATGTTCACACTCCAATAATTACCGGTAACGATGCTGAAGGAGCAGGAAATACTTTTGGCATTTATACAAATGATAAAAATCCTAAAACTGATTTCTTTGGTAAAGAAGTCGCGCTAACAGTTTCTGGGCAACTTCATGTTGAACCATTCGCTTTAGCATTTAGAGATGTATATACATTTGGCCCAACTTTTAGAGCGGAACATTCAAATACAACTCGTCATGCTTCTGAATTCTGGATGGTTGAGCCTGAATTAGCATTTGCCGATTTAAATGATGATATGAACTGTATCGAATCATGCATCAAACATTGCATTGACGTTGCTTTGCACGAATGTAGAGATGAGATGGATTTCTTTAATAACTTTATCGATAAAACATTAAAGGATCGTCTTCATCATGTTCTCCATTCCGAATTTAAGCGTTTAACATACACCGAAGCAATCGAAGAACTCAAAAAAGCCCAGCAAAACGGCCATAAATTTGAGAATAATAACATATTCTGGGGTATGGATTTGCAATCAGAACATGAACGTTATATCACCGAACAAGTCATTAAAGGTCCTGTTTTTGTAACTGATTATCCAAAAGAGATGAAAGCGTTTTATATGAGACAGAACGACGATGGAAAAACTGTCGCTGCCTGTGATTTATTAGTTCCTTATGTCGGTGAACTGGTTGGTGGCTCTCAAAGAGAAGAACGCTATGACGTCTTAAAGAAACGTATGGAAGAAGTTGGCTGTCTTAACGGTCTTGAATGGTATCTTGATACAAGAAAATATGGTGGCTGTCCACACGCTGGATTTGGTATTGGTTTTGATCGCTTACTAATGTATGTCACTGGTATGCAAAATATTAGGGACGTTCAGCCATTCCCAAGAACGAGCGATAAAATCAAATATTAGTTATGGAAGAAAAACAAACTTTAGAAGAAGTAACTCCTGAAGCTCTTAAAGCGGAAAAGGAACAAAAAAGCCGAAGAAGAATCCTCGGACTTTTCGTCATAATTGATATCGCATTATTCGCTATTCTTATTTATGAAATTATCGCGCTAGCGATGCGCGCACGTTAATATTACTCAGGTTTAATTGGTGAAGACGGTGGAGTGACATTCTCCATCGTTTTTCTAAATGCTGTTCTTGAAAGTTT
Organism: uncultured Erysipelotrichaceae bacterium; assembly: GCA_902768335.1. Taxonomy (GTDB): domain Bacteria; phylum Bacillota_I; class Bacilli_A; order RFN20; family CAG-826; genus Fiminaster. The sequence goes on along the minus strand of CACXKR010000008.1, from coordinate 21,570 downwards.
ATAAATTCTAAATGCCCTTGCAATGTAGCCTTGAACTTGGAACATAAACCAGCTTCCACCAACAATCATCGATGGCACAAAGATATATGAAACCCATGCCTCACCTGAAAGGTGTGGTGAAGAGATAAGTTTTGGCCACGTGATTGCAAAACCTTCTGAAGTCGAAGTGTAGAATGATGACCAATCGTGAACAAAGAATAAGGTATTGAAACCTTCTTTTTGTGAATCCCAAATATTATATGACCAGTTCTTAGAGAAAATGCAGTAGAACAAAAGTAGGGTTGAAGCGAACAACATAATTAAAAATGGAATCCAGGCTCTTCTAAAGAATTCGCGCCAATTCTTTCTAATGCCAAATAACAATAATTTCTTTTCAGAGGTAATCACGCCTGCCTCGACTACGTCGTGAAGCATGTCGTCTGCTTTTGCGGCTTGAGACTTCATAATCTTTTTAACTAATAAACCTACATAACCAGCGATGACAAAAAGGAGTATGACCACAAGAAGGATCACAATGATTAATCTTTTATCGTTTTCGGTTAGCTTAATAAGAGACACCATCATCCATATCCTCTATTTTGTTTTCTTCGCTATCCTGACTATTTTCAGTTACGAAATTATCTTGTGGTTGAACAGGTTCATTTTGTTGCTGATTTTGTTGAGCATAAATTGTTTGAATAATTTGCATTTGGCTTTGTGTAATCGCATCTGCTAACGCTTGAGTTGAGTTCTCTGGAGTAGTGGTTGCTCTTTGCATTAAGATACGTTTTGCCTCAACGTCTTCAGGAAGATCTCCTAAAGGAGTTCCACCCATAAAGAAAACAATTACTGATCTAATTGCGATATAGATAAAAACAAAAACACAATATACAGCGTAACCAGCCAGGACGAGCAAAATTAAAGGTAGTGTTACCACATATAATAAGCCTTGTAGAAAGATTTTAATAAAACCAAGCATACTGCTTTCCTATTTTTATTGTATCTTTTCTTTTTTCTTATTCAAGTAAGAAAATATGATTGATATTAAACAAATACACGCACTAGTAAAACCGAGTAACAAAAAGCTAGATGCGACTTTCATATATTGATTTAGTGTAGCTACTAAAATGATATTAACTACAATCGAAAGACCAATTGGGATTAACCACAGATATTTACCTTCATAAACAAACATGAAAGTTTTATAAATTGCAAAATATAAGGCGATCATCAAAAACAAATAAGCAAAGTCTAACGAGATGAAATAAAAAGGAATAATAAGCAAAGAAATTCCTAAACCGATTCCGCTAGAAATGTTTTCGGAAACAGCTTTGTCAATTTCCTTTATTCCAAACTTTTGTAATTCTTGCGAAACGATTAATTGAGAGAGTGAAACTTGAATAAGAGAAATGACAAAAATAAATGAAGGAATCATCGTATCAACATATGTCATTTCCTTTAATCCAAGAGCAGTTTTGAAGGTGAGAATAATATCGACTTGGAAGATGAAATTAACGAGCGGAATTAAAGCGTAACTCATAGCAGTTTGTGCGAGAGTTGCGGCGATAATTGACCAAACAACCGGAATTTTATGCTTTGCTAATAGCCCAAAAATATAGCCAGTTACAATCGAAGGAAGAACATAGAAAATAGTGGTCTCTAAATTCCAAAATGTTAAGGCCAAAGATAAACCAAATGTTGCGACTGCATAAATTGGAAAATATCTATCTTTGCAGCATAGTTCAACGACCGCTGAAGTTAATGGAAGAACTAAAATTAAGAATAACGAAACAATTGGGGATAGACCCGCTAGTTCGGCGACAATGATGTTTATCGCCGCCATCAGTGCCATTAGCGGAATTGATTTAGTTAAGGTCTTTCTTTCGTAAATTAATTTCATACAATTTTCATTATTTTCGCACTTTTTTCGTTTTTCTTCAGTATATATTTATTATGAGATGCCGTATTAAATTATTGTTATCAGCCTTGGCTATAGTTCTGACTTCTTGTGTCGATTCAAAAACCGAATCTAGTGGAAGAGTAATAATTTATACTTCCTCTTATAAAGAACATTCCTATGATGAAGTTAAAGATAAGCACGTTTTTTATTCGGATATCTTTTCAATAGAATCCGACATTTATTATGTCTATTTTTATTCAACAACCTGCTCTCATTGTAATAATTTAAAAGAATTCATTATTCCATTAGCTTTACAACGTGGTGATATTTATTTCGTTGAAGCTTCTCAGGAAATAGTGTTTCTTAAAAGTATCGACGAAACAATTGGTCTAACATCAATCGAAGGTTTTGGGATTTTAGGCTATCCATCTTTAATAAAAATTGAGGAACATATCGTTAAAAAGAATCTAGCAGGAATATTACCGATAAGAAGTGAATTATTAAATTGAGTAAGCCGTATTAATGTGCTAAGATATTACATAGTAATAAAACGTTTATTATTATGGATTACAGTTCTCTTCTAAATGAAAACCAATTAAAAGCAGTTTCGACTACTTCAAAATACACTAGAATTGTTGCTGGTGCAGGAAGTGGAAAGACTAGGGTTTTAACCTATCGTATTTCCTATCTAATCAGCGAATTTGGTGTCGATCCTTCTAGCATTGTTGCGATTGCTTTCACAAACAAAGTTGCTGCCGAAATGAAGGAGAGAGCCTTAAAACTTTTACATGGTCTTGGAAGCGGTTTGACCGTTTCAACATTCCATAGTTACTGCGCTAAATTTTTAAGAAAAGAAATTGATGTTCTAGGTTTTCCTAATAACTTCACTATTATCGACGAAGATGATCAAGTCAAAATGATTAAAGATTTAGCGGTCGACGCTGGCTATAAAAGAAATGACGATGTTGTTAAACACACCTTAGGATTTATTAGTTATTACAAATGCAAAGGTCTCTATCCAGATGATATTGTCTTGGATAAATTTTCTAGTGAAAACGATAAGAAGGCTTTGCAGTTTTATCTCAAATATGAGGAAAGAAAAGATCAGATGTTATCTCTAGATTTCGATGATCTTCTTTTAAGAACAATTCAAATCTTAAAACAATTTCCTGAAATTAGGGAAAAATGGCAAAAGAGAATAACCAATATTTTGATTGATGAATTTCAAGACACTAATGATGTTCAATACGAACTTGTCAAACTCCTAATGAGAGACGAGACTTCTTTATATGTTGTTGGCGATCCTGATCAAACTATCTACACTTGGCGAGGCGCTAATCAAAGCATCATTTTAGAATTTAACCGCAATTTCCCATTGGCAGAAACAATTATTCTCGACCGCAATTATCGTTCAACAAAATCCATTCTTAATGCTGCTAATAAACTTATCTCTCATAACAAAAAACGTGTTCCGAAAGACTTATACACTTTAAGCGATGAAGGCTCTCCTGTTGTGACAGAGTCGGCCTATTCTCGCGATTTAGAAGCTAAATATGTTGCAGATCAAATCGAGAATATTAGATTGTCGAATCCTGATGTTTCATATCGAGATATAGCCGTTTTATATCGTGCCGCTTATATAACCCTTCCTTTTGAAAATGAATTTATGCGTCGAAGAATCCCGTATCAAATTTATGGAGGCGTTAAATTCTTCCAAAGGAAAGAAGTTAAGGATGTGCTCGCCTATTTTAGACTAATTTATAACCAAAAAGACGATATAAGTTTTGAAAGAATCGTCAATGTTCCTCGCCGCGGAATCGGTGATTCTACAATGGATATTTTTAAAGCTGAAAAAGAAAATGCTGGTTTATCATATTTTGAATATATTGATCAGATTGAAAACTTCGATACTCAAATAAAAGCCAAACATATCGCCGCTTTAGGCGTTCTTGTGAACAAAATTAAAGAGACGAAAAAGAGGCTCGATGACAACCTAGAAGCTTACCCAAAAATTCTTGAAGATTTTGTAAGGGAACTAGGTTATTTTGATTATCTATCAAGCGATGATGAAACCGCTGAAGAAAAGGTCGGCAACGTTCGTACCCTATTAGACAATATTGTTGATTATCTAAAAAATAATCCTGAATCTAGTTTTGAAGAATATTTACAAAACGCAACGCTGCAAACATCACAAGATGAAATAAAGGATGGAGACTATGTCTCACTAATGACTGTCCACGTCGCTAAAGGTCTCGAATTTGATTACGTTTTTGTCGTCTCAATGGTAGAAGGAATATTTCCAAGTGAAAGAACGATGATTGAAAGTGGACATGATGGCGAAGAAGAAGAAAGACGACTTTGCTATGTTGCATTTACAAGAGCAAGAAAGAAATTATATGTTACTTGTAACACATCCTACTCTTTTGTTCTTGAATCAAGATCAACCCAATCAAGATTTTTTGAAGAAGCAGGTCTTAAATTCGCTAAGAAAGACACCTATACTCCTCAAAAAAGACAATCGTTCTTTTCATCAAATTTCCACGATGGATATTATCCAGATGAAACTTACGAAGAAAAACCAAAAGTTAGCTATCAAACATCTTCATCATGGCAAGTTGGCGATATCGCTATTCACGATGTATTTGGTCGAGGTGTCGTTGCCGGAATAATTGATGACACTATTTTAGAAATAGACTTTGAAGAACATGGAAGGAAATCAATCTTAGCCTCCCATCCTAAAATTCATAAAGAAGAAAGAGGTGGCCTAGCATGAGTCCAAAAGAAAGAGCCCAAGAAATAACTAAGTTATTAGAAAAATATAACTATGAATATTATGTTTTAGACAATCCTAGCGTTCCAGATAGCGAATATGATCGCTTAATGAACGAACTTATTGCGATTGAAAAAGAACATCCTGAATTAATCACTCCGCTTTCACCTACTCAAAGAGTTGGTGGAAAGGTTTTGTCTGAATTTAAAAAGATTAAACATAAAAGAATGATGCTTTCTTTAGCGAATGCGTTTGATGAAAACGATTTAAGAGATTTTGATAAAAAAATCCGTGATGTAATCCATGTCGACAAAGTCGAATATATGTGCGAAATGAAGATCGATGGGCTCGCTATGTCGCTTGATTTCGTTGAAGGAAAACTTAATTACGCTGCGACAAGAGGCGATGGAAACGAAGGCGAAGATGTCACGAATAACGTTTTGACAATTCATTCTATTCCAACCCAGGTTGAAGAAACTCGCCCCTTTGAAGTTCGTGGTGAAGTATACATGTCGAAAAAAGTATTGATAGGTTTAAATAAAGTTCGTGAAGAAAATGGCGAACCTCTCCTTGCTAACGCGCGTAACGCCGCCGCAGGTAGCATTCGTCAATTAGATAGCTCAATTGCAGCCTCAAGAAAGCTTGAAGCATTTTGGTACTATTTAGTGAATGCTGATGAACTAGGTTTCAAAAAGCATAGCGATGCTCTTAACTATATTCATAAACTTGGATTTAGAACTAATAAAGAAAGACGCATCTGCAATGGTATCGAAGAAGTCCTTGCCTACATTAACGAGTACACCGAGAAAAGACCGAATCTCGAATACGATATCGATGGTATTGTTATCAAAGTTAATGATATTACTAAATACAATGTTTTGGGCTATACAGCTAAGACTCCAAAGTGGGCTATTGCATATAAATTTCCACCAGAAGAAGTTGTCACAAAATTAGAAGACATCATCTTTACCGTTGGTCGAACAGGTAAAATTACTCCTAACGCTGTTATTAGACCTACGAAGGTTGCAGGATCAACTGTCCAAAGAGCAACGCTTCATAATGAAGACTTTATAAAAGAAAAAGATTTACGAATTGGTGATTATATTGTTTTAAGAAAAGCTGGTGACGTTATTCCAGAAGTAGTTAGACCACTTCCTGAAAAGCGTGACGGAACTGAGCAAGAATTCAAAATGATAGACAAATGCCCTGTTTGTGGTTCTCCACTTGTTCGTAAGGACGCTATGCATTTCTGCGTATCGCCAACATGTCCTGCTCGTAAGATTGAAAATATGATTCATTTCTCCTCACGTGATGCCATGGACATTGAAACAATGGGCGATAAAGCGGTCGAACTTTTCTTCAATGAAGGATTTCTAGATTCAATTCCATCCATTTACGAACTAAAAAATCATCGTGATGAAATAATCGCGATGGATGGATGGTCAACAAAATCTATCGATAATCTCTTAGATGCGATTGAGAAATCTAAAGAAAATTCGCTTGAAAAATTGTTGTTTGGTCTAGGAATTAAAGAAGTCGGCGAGAAAATGGCCAAGACGTTAGCAAAACGCTATGTGGAATTAGACAAATTTTTTGATTTAAGTGTTGAAGATTTGCTCGAAATTCCGGATGTTGGTCCAGTTTTAGCAGAATCTGTCTATAACTACTTCCATGATGAAAATAACCGAGAAATGCTGGAAAAACTAAGATCGTTTGGCCTTAATTTTAAGTATTTAGGAGTCACTGAAGTAAAACAAGACTCACCATTCTCAGGCAAAATCATTGTTCTAACTGGAACGCTCTCTAAATATGGCCGCAAAGAAGCTACTGAGCTACTTGAAAACCTTGGTGCAAAAGTTTCTGGCTCGGTTTCTAGCAAGACCGACATCGTCATTTTCGGTGAAGAAGCTGGATCAAAATTAGATAAGGCTCACGCTTTAGGAATTCGCACGATGGACGAAGAGGAGTTTGAAGAATCACTTCAAAAAGAGTAATATCAATAATTGTTATGAAAGAATACAATATCGAAGTCTTAAAAGACGCTGCAAATAGACTACTACTAGACATGTCCGATTCTGAATATGAAACTCTTCTTTCGGAATTTGATATCGTTACAAAGCAAATGAAACCAATTGGAGATAACCGTGCTCTTGATAGATTTGAGCCGATGGTTTTTCCTTTTGAGATTTACACTACTGAATTAAGAGAAGACGTAGCCGAAGAACCTTTATCTAGAGAAGAAGCTTTAAGAAACTCTAGAAGAAAAGTCGGTGGACAAATCAAACTTCCAAAGGTGGTTCAATAATATGTATCGCGGATTATCTATTGAAGAACTTCACAATTTATTAGTGGCTAAAAATGTCACTCCTTTGGACCTTGCTAAAGAAGCGATTAAACTCGCTAAGAAAGATACAAATAATGCTTTTGAATACATCATGGAAGAAGAAGCATTAAAAATCGCTTCTGAATTAAAAGAACCAGAAGTTAATAATCCTCTTTGGGGAATTCCGTTTGTTATCAAAGATAATATGTCTACAAAAGACGTTCCAACAACCGCAAGTTCAAACATCTTAAGAGGTTATGTTCCTGTTTTTGATGCAACTGTTGTTACCAAATTAAAAGAAGCACATGCTGTTCCAATCGGAAAAGCAACTCTTGATGAACTCGCTATGGGTGGAACTGGTACGACTGGTCACCTTGGAATTACTTACAATCCGTACGACCGCAAACATACACGCCTTATTGGCGGTTCAAGCTGCGGATCAGCTGCTGCTACCGCTGATGGAATCGTTCCGTTTGCGTTAGGTAGCGACACTGGTGACTCCACAAGAAAACCTGCTAGCTATGGTGGACTTGTCGGGCTAAAACCAACATGGGGAAGAATTTCCCGATATGGTTTATTCCCTTTTGCTCCTTCTTTAGATACAGTTGGAATCTTTACTAGATCTGTTAAAGACTGCGCTTATGTTTTAAATGCAACTGCAGGTAAAGATGATAAAGATATGACCTCTTCTATTAATAAGGTCGATGATTATGTGAGCAACATCGAAAGGTTTGATAAGAAACGTAAGATTGCTGTCATTCAAGAAATCTTTGATGCCGTTAAGGATAAAGATTTGCGCAAAGCATTTTTAGATAACATTGAAAAATTAAAAAAATCAGGTTTTACCGTTGATTTTGTGCATATGAGTAATGAAATGCTTTCAACAATTTTTGCGACATATTTCGTAATTTCTTGTGCAGAAGCAACATCAAATAATGCAAATCTCGATGGAATTAAATTTGGACCACTTTCAAAAGGTGATACTTATGAAGAGGTTATGAAGGACGCCAGAACTAAAGGTTTTGGTGAACTCATCAAACGTCGCTTCATTATAGGCAGTTTCGCCCTCATGAAAGAAAATAAGGATGAATTATTTATTAGGGCCCAACGAAATAGAAGAGCTATCGTTGAAAAACTTAATGAAATCTATAAAGACTATGACTTTATTTATTCTTTAGCCGCTCCCAGTGTCGCTCCAAAATTTGGAGAAGCTAGCGATCGACTTTCTGACGAATATTTGATAGCAGATAATCATCTAGTGTTAGGTAATTTTGCTGGTTTACCGTCTTTAACCTTACCACTAGGTTTAAAAGAAGGTCTTCCATTTGGAGTTAATGTAATGGGTAAAGCCTTCGATGAAGTTGGCGTTTTCCAATTGTCTTATCAAATTGAAAAGATGACCGGATTAAAGAATTTATGTGCGAAAGGAGAACAAGAATAATGGAATTTGAACCTATTATTGGTCTTGAGATTCACGTCGAACTTAAGACAAAGAGCAAAATGTTCTCTACCGCACCTGTTGTATATGGAAAAGAGCCAAATACTCAAGTGGCTCCTTTAGATATGGCATTCCCTGGTACTTTGCCTGTTGTTAATAAACAAGCTGTTATCGACGCAATTAGAGTTTGTCATGCCCTTCATATGAGCATTGACCAAGAATTACATTTTGATCGTAAAAATTATTTCTATAGCGATCTTCCAAAAGGATATCAGATCACCCAAGATAAGAGACCTATTGGAAAAGAAGGTTATTTAGAAATCGAAATTAATGGCAAAACTAAACGTATAGGTATCGAAAGACTTCATATGGAAGAAGATACTTGTAAGCAACTTCATTTCTCGACATTTACTTTGCTTAACTATAACCGTGCTGGAACGCCTTTAATTGAAATTGTTTCTAAACCAGAAATGAGATCTGGTGAAGAGGCAATGAAATATGTCGAAAGAATTCGTTCGATCGTCGTTTTCTCTGGCGTTAGTGATGGCAAAATGGAAGAAGGCTCATTAAGATGTGACGTTAATGTCTCGATTCGAGAAAAAGGTAGCGATAAATTTGGCACCAAAGTTGAAATTAAAAACATCAACTCAATTTCTTATATTCAAAAAGCAATTGATTTCGAAGTTGAAAGACAAAAGAAATTAATCGAAAGTGGTGAAGAAGTCGTTCAAGAAACTCGTCGTTATGATGACGCGAAAAAAGAAACGATTCGAATGAGACTTAAAACCGATAGCGTCGATTACAAATATTTCCCAGAAGCAAATATTATACCTATTCGCTTATCGGATAAATTTGTTGAAGATGCTATTGCGTCTTGCCCAGAACTTGCTGAATCAAGAAAAGAAAGATATATCAAACAATTTGGTTTGAATGATTATGATGCATCACTTCTTGTTTCGGAGAAGTCTATTTCAGATTATTACAACGAGTTATGCAAATACTCGAAAGCTTATAAGCTATTGGCAAACTGGGTTAATGTCGATGTGGCAGGTTATTTAAATAAGAACAATCTTGCAATTGAAGCGTTCCCGTTATCTCCAGAAAGACTTGCTGGACTCGTTAACATGGTTGAGAAAAATGAGATAAGTTCTAACCAAGCTAGAGAGATTTTTGCCAAGATGTTAGAAGATAACATCGATGCTCAAAAAGCCAAGCAAATCCTTGGTATTTCTTCGCAAATCTCCGATGAATCTTATATTAGGCAAGTCGTTGATGAAGTCTTAAAAGAGAACCCACAAGCAATCATTGACTTTAAAGAAGGCAAAGGACGCGCAATGGGTTATTTAGTTGGACAAGTCATGAAGAAAACTCAGGGAAAGATTAACCCGAAAATTACAAGTGATGTTCTACAAGAGGAGTTAAAGAAAAGATAATATGAAAAAGATTTTAGTTACCGGTGGTTTAGGTTTTATAGGATCTCACACCGTTATTCAGCTTATTGAAAATGGTTATGAACCAATAATTGTCGATAATCTCGTTAATTCAAAACTTGAAGTTCTTAATAGATTAGAGAAGATTACAGGTAAACGACCAACTTTTTATCAATATGATGTTAGAGACGAAAAGAACCTTGATAAGATTTTTTCCGAAAACAACATATTTGCTGTTATTCATTTCGCTGGTTTAAAAGCGGTCGGTGAATCAATTCAAAAACCACAACTTTATTATGATAACAATATCGGCTCATCAGAAGTTCTTCTAAGAGTCATGGAAAAACATAATGTCAAAAAACTTGTTTTCTCATCTTCTGCAACTGTTTATGGTAATCCAAAACGAGTTCCTATTTATGAAACAGATCCAATTGGCGAGACAACAAATCCTTACGCTGAAACTAAAGTAAGAATCGAATATATGCTCAAAGATTTATTTGCTAAAGATAAGAGTTGGGATTTAGCTATTCTTAGGTATTTTAATCCTATTGGGGCGCACAAATCTGGCTTAATCGGAGAAGATCCTCAAGGCATTCCAAATAACTTGATGCCATATGTCACTCAAGTCGCTGTTGGAAAGTTATCTCAATTATCGATATTTGGTGATGATTATGACACAAGAGATGGAACATGTATTCGTGACTATATCCATGTCGTTGATTTGGCTAGAGGACATGTTTTGACTTTGAAAAAACTAGAAGAAAATCCTGGTTTAGTTATCTATAACTTAGGAACTGGAGTTGGAACCTCTGTTCTTGAATTAGTGCATGCCTTCGAAGAAGCGAATCATCTAAAGATTAATTATAAAATTGCGCCGCGTAGACCTGGAGATATTCCAGTTTGCTATGCAAATGTTGATAAAGCATTTAAAGAAATTGGTTTTAAGACCGAATTTAATATCGTGGATTGCTGCCGCGATTCATGGAATTGGCAGTCCCATAATCCAAAAGGTTTCGATAAATAAAGGAGAATTTTATGGCTAGAGAAAAACTTACTTTAAAAACCATCAATGACGAAACTCTTCATGGCTATTCATGGAAATGTGAAAAACCAAAAGCTAACGTCGTTATTGTTACTGGTATGGAAGAGTATCTTCTAAGATATGATGATTTTGCAAATTATCTAAATTCTCAAGGTTTTAATTGCTATGGCTTCGATCATTATGGACAAGGCGAAACCGCTGGAGAAGAATCAAAATTAGGCATTGTTCCAAGATCATTCTTCTCTAAGTCGGTTAGAAATATAAATGATCTTGTTAAGAAGGTTAAAAAAGAGAACGGACTTCCAACTTACGTCTTTGCGCATTCTATGGGTTCATTTATGGCTCAAGACTATGTCCAAAGATTTACTAATAGCGCTGACAAAGTTGTTATTTGTGGCACCAATGGTCCAAATGGTTCTGGCGCATATAAAGCTGGTTATCCATTAGCGAGATTTATTTGTAAGTGCAAAGGCGAAAATAAGAAAGCAAAATTCTTAGCATCGCTTGCAATTGGTGCGTATGTTAAGTCGGTCAAGGATCGTAAAACTCCAGTTGATTGGCTTAGTTATAACGAAGAAAACAATACTAAGTATCTAGCTAATCCATATTGTGGTTATGGTTCCACCAACGGGTTCTACCGCGAATTATTAAAAGGTAATCGTCGTCTCTATCAAAAGAAATTTATGGCGAAGATTAGAAAAGACCTTCCAATCTTTGTAATCGCCGGTGAAGAAGATGCTGTCGGTGCAAAAGGTAAAGGCCCAGCAAAATTAGTTAGACTTTATAACAAATACGGTTTAACAAAAGTTGAACTTAAATTATATCCACACATGAGGCACGAAATTCTCAATGAAGTGGAACACGATAAGGTCTACAAAGACATCGTCGAATTCTTCAATAAATAAAGAAAAAACGGAGATTTGCTAGTGAATTCTCCGTTTTTCTTTTGCTTTTATTTCATGAAACTTGTGATAAGTTTTTTGAAGTGAGCAATTCTTTCGTCTCCGTTTGCAAAGACATATGCTTTTAGTTTCGGCTCAGTGCCAGATGGTCTAAAGATAACGGTTTCGTGATCCTTAAGGAAGAATTTGATGACATCTGATTTTGGTAAGCCCGTATCTTCCTCGTGATCTGGATAAAAGATTTTGGCAAGTTTATAGTCACCAACTTTTTCAACTGCTCCGATTTCTTTCTTAAAAGATTCTTCACGGAAATGTTTCATCAGTGACTGCATTTTATCTTTGCCATCAAGTCCTGGGAATTCAAACGACAAAGTGACAGTTTTATAATGGCCAAATTTGTCATAAAGTTGATTGAGCCTATCTAATAATGTTAAGCCTTTATGCTTATAGTAGTTCGCCATTTCGGCAATTAATAACATAGCGTTAACGCCATCTTTGTCTCTAACATCGTGATTTGTTAAATAGCCATATGATTCTTCAAAACCAAAGATAAATCTGTTCTCTTCACCTTTTTGCTCCAAGAATAGAATTTGTTCACCAATGAATTTGAATCCAGTTAGGACATTGCGAATTTCAACGCCATATTCTTTGCCCATCAAATCAACGAGATCACTTGAAACAAGCGATTTAACAACAACTGGCTTATTAGGAAGTTTTCCTTCTTCTTTTCTAGCGGTGTAGATAAAATCAAATAATAATATGCCAATTTCATTACCAGTTAAAATAATGGCTTTGCCATTTTGATTAACCGCCACACCAGCTCGATCTGAATCTGGATCGGTCGCGACTAAGATGTCATTGTTGTTTTTAAGCATTAGTTTCATACCTAAATCCATCGCTTCTAAAATCTCAGGATTTGGATATGGACAAGTTGTGAAATTGCCATCTGGAAGTCTTTGTTCTTCAACAACATCAATGTGTTTAAATCCATCACGGTCTAGAACAGTTGTGACTGGGATATAACCCGCACCATGAAGAGGAGTATATGTGATGTTTAAAATGCGTGGAGAAACTTTTTCTGATTTGACGCTTTGTGACAAAACCGAAGCATAATATTCTTCAACTAATTCATCTGAGATATATTTAATTTCTCCAGCTTCAATGCCTTTTTCAAAATCGATATATTTAACATCATCAAACATCTCAAGTTTATTAATGTTTGCTAATACTTTATTTGCAGCGTCAATTGTCATTTGGCAGCCATCGCTACCATACACTTTAAAACCGTTGTAGATTTTTGGGTTATGCGAGGCTGTGATAACAACACCGGCAGAGCAATGCAAATGACGAACAGCAAATGATAGAGTTGGAACAGGCATCAATCTTTTGAAGATATGAACTTTAATACCGTTAGCGGCTAATGTTGATGCCGTTTCTTTAGCGAATGATTCAGAATTATTTCTTGAGTCATATGCAATAGCGACACTTGGTTTACTTTCTTCGCTAAGTAAATACTGAGCAAGTCCTTGCGAAGCGTGACGAATCACGTACTTATTCATACGATTCGTACCCATGGCCATGACGCCTCTAAGACCAGCGGTGCCGAATTCGAGATCCGCAATAAAACGTTCTGTGATCTCTTTTTCGTTATTAGCGATGCTAAGCAATTCTTCCTTTTCTTCTTTTGAAAGGCGTTTTTCGTTTAGCCAGCGATTATATTTTTCTAAGACTAATTTTTCCATAAAAATCTATCCTTTTAATTTGCTATTTATATCATAACATTTTAACAATGTTTGGTTGAGATAACTTTTGCATTACGCTCGCACATGTAATAAAATTTCTATCAATGCTCACGAAAAGAAGTGCGATTTCAAACCTATTACTATATGCGATTATCATAGTCGCTATATATATCGTTCAAAGAATAATTGTTTTTGAACCAAATTCTGCAGGGGTTAATTTCGCTATATATCGCGAACTTCTATTCCCAGAATATTTAATAGCTTTTAGCGTCCTTCTTTTCTTAAGTGCTTGGTATATTTATGCCGAGTACAAAAGAGGCCAATTAAAACTTCACATTCCGCTTATTATATTGCTGTCTTGCTTATTCTTAATAAGCACTATTATAATTTTAACATTTCCATCTAAACTTGAAATTTTGGTGCCGGTCTATGGCCCATTAAGTGGTGATGATGCAGAATTGCTTTACTATAAGAATGCGGTAATGAATTTAAATGCTGAACAAAGAGGATTGTTTATTCTCGTTAGTTTTGCTGCTTTATATTTAGCGTATTTGCTCATATATGTATTACCACGAAAGATTAGATATACTCGCCAACTCGAATGGTTAATGCATCTTATTTTGATTTTTAACGTCGTGTTAATCGCCGTTTCACTTTCCACAGAGATTAGTGAATACATTAAGTTTTTCCAAGTGGTTCCAAACAAAGACTTTTCATTGTCGGTTAAGATTCAAGGTTTCCTCGGAAATAAGAATAGCTTTGGCGCTGCGATGATGTTTGGTGTTTTTGCTTCGATTTATTTGCATCATTTAAACGGAAAGTGGTGGTTCTTACCATTTCCAGTTATATTTACCGCCTTTGCTTTAGTGGCCACTTCCAAGACCAAAACAATGATTTGTGTCATTGTAGTAATTGTTTATTTTATCACTTGCTTGTGTATGCGTTTTAAAAAGCACATTTTATCGAGCCTTATCATCATAGGAGTGGTGCTTGTACTGATTGCAACAGCCGTCTCGTTATATTTGGTTTACTATTTCAATAATGATTTCATGACTTTAACATTTGAATCTGTTGAGAACATTTTCGATTCATTCTTCATAAAAGCTTTTGGAAATGTTACGCACTTAAGTGGAAGACATCGTCAATATGACAAAGTCATCATTTTACTTAACAATGGTTATTGGGCCTTTGGATCAGGGTATGGCTTATTTAATTACCTCTTTAGAGGCATGGAAAATATTTCCATTAATAGTGGTTTAATTGCTTGGAGTGCAACATCAATTACGAAGCTTCCAATCGATAGTGCTCATATGACTGATTCGCCACACAGCTTCTATTATCAAATTATGGGTACGGGCGGAATTGCTACTCTTGTAATAGAGGCAATGCTGATTTTGTATGTTGTCTTTGCCGCGACTAGAGTTTTCAAAAGACACAAAAAGACAGTCATCATTTGCCTTTCGTTCCTTTTAGGCGCAATTCTTGAAGGTCTCACTGAAGGAACGACCCTTTTCTTCCTTGGTCCCGTTTATATTGATTCGCTTCTATTTACAATTTTTGCGACAACCATTATTCTCAGCCTTTATCATCACGAAAAACACCCAAGTGATAATCGCGTTTTCCTTGCAAATTACGGACAAAACACTACAAAATTCAAAGATGTCAATAAGTCAGCTTTGATTGCAAAATCTCTTTATTTCTTCTTAGCACCAGCTACTGTCATTTTGTGTGTAATTACGCCATTATTATATGGAGAAGCCCTTAAAGACAATCTTCCGTTTGTGGTTTCAATTATCGTTGTAGCTTCATTATTTGTTGTCGCCCCTATTGTCGCCCAACTAATTTCTGATCGAAAAACCAAATTCACAAAATTTTTATTAGATGTTGTCGCCCCTTATTATGGATTCGTTATTGTCTTTGGTGGTTTCATTTACATTTATTATTTGCTCGTGGGCGGTTTCGGTCACGGACTCGCCGGAATATTGCTAATCGCTACATGTCTAGCTGAATTCACTATCTTTTCTGTGTTCAAATATTTTAAAGATAAAGCTGGTATCATAAGTTATCTATTAGATAAACTTTGTGATTTAGTTCATAAACATCAAGCAAAATATATCGAAGTTTCAAATGAAAAAGATTCTCAGACACTTCAAGAAAAGTTCTTTACTTTAATTACTCCAAAGAGGTTTAAACAAAATGAAACAACAAACAATTGATAGAATCAGACATTTCTCTAGCGATCGTGATTGGGATAAATATCACACACCCGCAAACTTAGCGAAAACAATCGTTATAGAGGCTACAGAACTACTTGAATGTTTCCAGTGGGATGATGACAAATTTGACGTTGAACATGTGAAGGAAGAATTAGCAGATGTTATCGTAAATTGCCAAAATTTGATGGATAAGCTATGCTTAGATGTTGATGAAATCGTCAATAAAAAGATGGAACAAAACGAAAAAAAGTACCCAGTAGACAAGTTTAAATCCCTCGATAAAAAGTATAATGAGTGAAAATATGAATGTCTTTAAAGACATTCAGTAATTCAAATTTTCTTTGTTTCTCAATCCAAAATAAAAAATACGATTAAATCATTAAAAATCATTGAAAAGTTGTACAGTGTATGACTTTTTATTTTTTTTCATTAAATTTCTAAACATATTTATATATAATGTATTCACCAAGCGGAAGGTGAAATAATTCCGGAATACTCTGCGTGCAGAGTATATTTTAAAAACGCTTAAAAGGAGAAATATATGATTAGAGTAATCAAAAGAGACGATTCCAGAGAAGAATTTAACATTGGTAAAATCAGCTCTGCTATCGAAAAAGCCTTTATGGCAGAACACAAGTTCTACACTAAAGACATTATTGAAATGCTCGCGTTACGCGTGACTGCGGATTTCAATAAAAAGATTAAAGATGAAGAAATTTCAGTCGAAGACATTCAAGACTCAGTTGAAGTTGTCTTAATTCAAGCCGGTTACATTGATGTTGCCAAGAGCTACATGGTGTATCGTAAACAACATGAAAACTTAAGACAAATTAAAGAAACCAACATTGACTATAAGAATGTTATTAATAACTACTTAAAGATCAATGACTGGAGAGTTAAAGAAAACTCAACTGTTACATATTCTGTTGGCGGATTAATTCTTTCCAACTCAGGTGCTGTCACCGCAAACTATTGGTTAAGCGAAATCTATGATAAGGAAATCGCTGATGCACATCGCAACGCTGATATTCACATTCATGATTTATCGATGCTTACCGGTTATTGTGCAGGATGGTCCTTAAAACAGCTTATTACTGAAGGTTTAGGTGGTGTTACTGGCAAGATTACATCTGCTCCAGCTGCTCACTTATCAACACTTTGTAACCAGATGGTTAACTTCTTAGGTATCATGCAAAATGAATGGGCAGGAGCACAAGCCTTCTCCTCGTTCGATACATATTTAGCACCATTTGTTAAAGCTGATAACCTAGACTACAAACAAGTCAAACAATGCATTCAATCCTTTATCTATGGCGTTAACACTCCATCTAGATGGGGTACTCAAGCACCATTCACCAACATCACTTTAGACTGGGTTGTTCCAAACGATATGGCTGAACTCAACTGTATTGTTGGTGGCAAAGAAATGCCATTTAAATACAAAGATTGTGTCGAAGAAATGGCGATGGTCAACAAGGCCTTTATTGAAATTATGATCGAAGGTGACGCTAATGGTCGTGGATTCCAATATCCAATTCCAACCTATTCCATCACAAAAACATTTGATTGGTCTGAAACTGAAAACAATAAATTGTTATTCACAATGACCGCTAAATACGGAACTCCATATTTCTCTAACTACATCAATTCCGATATGGAACCAAGCGATGTTAGAAGTATGTGCTGCCGTCTACGCCTTGACTTAAGAGAACTTCGTAAGAAATCAGGCGGTTTCTTTGGTAGTGGTGAATCAACCGGTTCCGTCGGTGTCGTCACCATCAACTTACCAAGACTTGCTTATTTAGCAACCGATGAAAAAGATTTCTATTCTAGATTAGATAAAATCATGGATATCTCTGCACGTTCTTTAAAAGTTAAACGTAACACAATTACCACTTTACTTGAAGCTGGTTTATATCCATACACCAAACGTTATTTAGGCACCTTTAACAACCACTTCTCCACAATCGGTTTAGTCGGTATGAACGAAGCTTGCTTAAATGCTAGATGGTTAAGAAAAGATTTAACTAATCCAGAAGCCGTTGAATTCGCTAAAGATGTTCTCAATCACATGAGAAATAGACTCTCTGATTATCAAGAACTCTATGGAGATCTCTATAACCTTGAAGCCACTCCAGCTGAATCAACCGCTTATCGTTTAGCCAAACATGATAAGAAGAAATATCCAGACATCATCACTGCAAGTGAAAATGGTAAGACTCCATATTACACCAACTCTTCACACTTACCGGTTGGTTATACCGAAGATATCTTCAAAGCGCTTGATATACAAGATGAATTACAGACTCTTTACACATCAGGAACAGTCTTCCACGCTTTCTTAGGACAAAAACTCCCATCATACAAATCTTGTATGAATCTTGTTCGTAAGATCGCTGAAAATTATCACATTCCTTATTACACAATGTCCCCAACATATTCAATCTGTAAGGAACATGGTTATCTTGAAGGCGAACAATACGTTTGTCCAAAATGCGGTCAAAGAACTGAAGTGTATTCTAGAATCACTGGTTATTATCGTCCTGTCCAAAACTGGAACGATGGCAAGACCGAAGAATTCAAGAATCGTAAAGTTTACGACATCAAGAATTCTCATTTAACTCATGATGCAAACGGCTGTGCAATCGAAAACGAACAACCAACCGCTGAAGAAAACTCCAGTGAAAAACTTAATAAAATCTTGTTATTTGCTACCAAAACTTGTCCAAACTGCAAGATGGCCAAAATGCTTCTAGACAAAGCAAATATTAAATATGAAGTCATCGATGCTGAAGAAAATGTCGAATTAACTAAGAAATATAACGTTAAAAAGGCTCCAACATTACTTGTTCCAAATGGTAATGGAATCGATGTCTTTGAAAACGCTTCTAACATTAAAGGATTTATCGAAAGAGTAAACTAATATGGTTGATATAATCATCGTTGGTGGTGGACCATCAGGAATGAGCGCGGCGCTATATGCGCTTCGCTCAAATAAATCCGTTCTCATTCTAGAGAAGGAAAATTTTGGTGGCCAAATCGCAAACTCTCCTAGAGTCGAAAACTATCCTTCAATCAAAGAAATATCGGGTCTAGATTTATCGGACAGAATGTTCGAACAAATCACCGATCTTGGTGCTCAGTTCGAACTTGAAGATGTTTTAAAGATTGAAAAAGTAGAAGACAAGTTTGTTGTAACCACTAACTATCGAACATATGAATCTAGAGCCGTAATTATTGCTAACGGAGTTAAACATCGCTTAATGAATCTTCCTAACGAAGAAAATCTCATTGGCAATGGCGTTAGCTTCTGTGCCGTGTGCGATGGACCAATGTATAAGGGTAAAGAAGTATATTTAATCGGAGACGCAAATACAGCGCTTCAATATGCGCTTCTATTAGCAAATTACTGCACCAAAGTTCATATGTTCACGTTATTTGATAAATTCTTTGGTGATAAGATCTTAATCAATAGATTATTAAGCAAAGAAAATATTATTGTTAAGCAAAACATGAATCTTGTCCAATATTTAGGTGAAGATAAACTCGAAGGTCTTGTGTTTGAAAACACTAAGACTAAAGAGAAGACCGAATATCGCACCGATAACGTCTTTGTGGCGATTGGACAAATTCCTAACAATGAAAAATTTGCTAATCTAGTCGATTTAGAAAAAGGATATATTGTCACTAACGACGCCATGTGCACCAAAACCCCAGGCGTTTATGCATGCGGTGACACTAGAAAAAAAGAAACACGCCAAGTTGTTACGGCGTGCAATGATGGAGCGATTGCTGCGTTAAGCGCAGTTAAATATTTAGGTTAATAACCTCTAAGCTCTACGTTAGATACGTAATTAGCTAAAATATCCTTATATGATAAGGCCCAAACCTGTTCAACCGGGTGGAGGCCTTTTTTAATTACACCTTCGCGGTCTACGAATTTCTGCAAGAAAAGTTTTTTAGCGCCTTTAATAAGTTCACCCATTTCCTCAATTGATTCTTTGGAATGATACTCAGCGACCAAAGTTGTTCTAAACTCATAATCAATTCCGGAATTCATAATGATGGAAATAGATTCTTTAATTTTATCCATTTGAGGGTTTTTAACGCCAGTTGTTTCTGGATATAATTTTTCGCTATTCTTAATATCCATTGCAATATAATTTATCAGGTTTTTGCGGAGTAATTCGCTTAAAACATCAGGATTTGTGCCATTTGTATCAAGCTTAATTTTAAAGCCTAATTCTTTAATTTTTTCAATCTTTGTAATGACATCATCCATGAGGGTTGGCTCTCCACCTGAAACGACAACAGCGTCGATTAAACCAACTCTAGTTTTTAAAAAGGATAGTATCTCATCGAAAGGAATCGAAAAATGGCTTCCTAATACTGAATCACCGTTATGGCAAAATGGACAACGATAATTACATATAGGTGCGAATAAAACAACCGATACATTTTCATCGTAATCAAGTAACGAGAATTTATCTATTCCTACGAAATCCATGCTTTAATTATAAATTAAATTATCGAAAAATCTATATAATGAGGCAATTTGTTTGTTATAATGCTTTTATGACTATTAAAGAATACATAAAAACTCGAAAAGAAGAACTTAAAACTGAAATAGCTTTAATGAAGGTTAAACCTAATTTTGTTATTGTCCAATTAAATGAAGATGATGCGAGCAATGCTTATGTTCGCGGCAAACTTAAAGATGCTGCTGAACTAGGAATTAATGCGAAACTTATCAAATTAGATATTTCAACAAGCGAAGCTGAACTCTTGAAACTCATTGATAAACTAAATAACGATAAAGCTGTGGATGGTTTTATTGTCCAAATGCCTCTTCCAAAACAAATTAATGAAGAAACAATCAAACTTGCGATATCCCCGGATAAAGACGTCGATGGTTTCCATCCATTAAGTAAGCTAAATCCCTGCACTCCTCAAGGAATTATGAATTATTTAAAACACGAAGGAGTAGAATTTTTAGGAAAAAATGCTGTAGTGATTGGAAGAAGTAATATTGTAGGAAAACCTATGGCAAAACTCCTATTAAAAGAGAGTTGCAACGTAACTGTGCTTCACTCCAAAACATCATTCGAAGACATGTATCGCTACTTAGAAAATGCCGATATCGTCGTCGTGGCGGTTGGCCGCAAGTTCTTGATTGATGATAAGTTTAAATTCAAACCATCAGCAATTTTGGTGGATGTTGGAATCAATCGTGATGAAAACGGACTTCACGGAGATATCCTTCCAGAACGTCCAGTTAAATTTCAAACCCCAGTTCCTGGAGGTGTCGGATTATTGACGCGTCTTGCTTTAATGGAAAACGTTCTTAAAATAAAAAGACCATAATGAAGTGCTAGGGTAAAAGTGGACAAGGCTAAAAAGAGCCATCCACTTTTTTCTTTGCTATTCTATTGGAAAGGAGGTTTGCTATGCGAGAAAAAACCAGGAACACGATGCGTTCAGCCGAAGAAAAGGAGCAAATAGTCTTGGAAAGCTTTCAAAATGGTTGCATTCAAACAGCTCAAAAATACGATATTTATCGTTCTGTTTTAAAGAGATGGAGAAGAGAATACCGAGAAAACGGCATAGCTGGATTAAAAAGCAAAACAGGTAAAACTAAAAGCCCAAGAAAAGGTAATCCATATGGTGGTTTGCAGCGTAAGAAAAACAAGACAAGAGAAGAAAAACTTGAGTTAGAGAATCTTAAGCTGAAAGTTGAGGTAGCCCGATTAAAAAAAGGGTACCAAGTGAAAGGAGTTGGTTCAAAAAAGGAATACGTTACTATCAAAGACTTGAATACGAAGTCTTAG
>CACXKR010000007.1 GCA_902768335.1 uncultured Erysipelotrichaceae bacterium | reverse complement strand
ATTGAGAGGGAATAACCATTCAGTATTCAACATTCATTTTCACCTTATTTTGGTAGTTAAATATCGTAAAAAGGTGATTGATGAAAAAATATCTGAAAGGCTAAAAGAGATATTTGAATATATCCAAGATAATTACAATATTGTCTTGGAAGAATGGAATCATGATATCGACCATGTTCATGTTCTATTTAGAAGTGAACCAAATTCCAATATTTCTAAATTCATCAATGCTTATAAATCTGCTTCTTCTAGACTGATTAAAAAAGAATATCCTTCTATTAAATCTAGATTATATAAAGAAGCATTTTGGTCTCAATCATTCTGCTTAATCTCGACAGGTGGAGCGAACATTGAAACGATTAAAAAATATATCGAATCACAAGGGGAATAATCCTTAAGAAAGGGAATATGATTAGAAAAGCCTATAAATATCGTATCTATCCTAATAAAGCACAAAGGGAATACTTTGCTAAGGTTTTTGGATGTGTGAGGTTTTTCTATAATAAATCCCTTTCTGATATGAATGAATTATATAAAAACAAGGGAATATATAAGAACATCACTCCCACTTCATATAAGGAAGATTATCCCTTTTTAAAAGAAGTTGATTCTTTGGCTTTATGTAACGCTCAAATAAATAGGAATATGGCTTTTAAATCATTTTTTAAAAAACAGAACGCTTTTCCTAAATACAAAAGCAAAAGACATGATCAAAGCTATACCACGAACAATCAGGGAAGTGTGAAATTCTCTACTAATGATAGATATATTTCTATTCCTAAATGTTCAAGAATAAGAATAAAGAAACATAGAGACTTTTATGGTAATATTAAATCTATCACTGTTAGCAAAACCACGGATGGGAAGTATTACATTTCTTTACTCGTTGAAGAAGAAGCTGAATCCATTAATCTTATGGATAATGCGATTGGTTTAGATTTAGGCATTAAGGATTTGATTGTTGATTCTAATGGGAACAAATATAAGAATCGTAAATATCTAAGTAAATCGCAGAAGAAATTGGCTAAAGAACAAAGAAAACTATCCCATATGGAAAAGGGTAGTAATAATAGAAATAAACAGAGAATTAAAGTCGCAAGAATTCATCGTCGCATCAATAACCAAAGAAATGATTATCTCCATAAACTTTCAAAGAAGATCATTGATGAAAACCAAATCATTTGTATCGAAGATTTGAAAGTGAAGAACATGGAACAAAACCATAAACTAGCTAGAAGTATCATTGACGCGTCCTGGTCTAGATTTGTTTCTATGCTCATTTATAAGGCTAGTTGGTATGGGAATATGATTATTAAAGTTCCCGCTAATTACGCTTCTAGTCAATTATGTTCTTTATGTGGATATCAAAATAAAGATGTGAAAAATCTCAAAATAAGAAAATGGACTTGTCCAGAATGTGGATCGGTCCATGATAGAGATTGTAACGCTGCGAAAAATATTCTAAGTAAGGGAATTGAAATGCTTACAAAGGATGGGACACATCCGGATAGCTTGTTTATGCTTGACTCATTAGAGTCATCGAGCAAGAAGCCCCCACTTCTTTAAGTGGCGGGAGTATGTCACATAATATATTTATTTTTAGAAATGTTATGTGCGGGCATATGAAAAACTTGGAATTTTTCAAAAAAACTTTGTTTTTATAAAGGGTTTGCAATATTATTAGAACAAGAAAGCGAAAATAATTATGAATAGAAATATTAATTTAATTTCTAGCTCAAAATCTTATTTTTACTTTGGTTATTTTTATTTTAGGTGATCGTTTCCTACTTTAAAAATGACAGGTGGGAGACATAAGTCAAACACCTGGCAAAAGATAACCCGGTGTTTGCTCCCGGGATTTATTTTTTGAAAAAAGGAGAAAATAAAAATGAAAAAAATCCTCGCACTTCTTGGATTAACATCCGCCATTGCATTATCAGGATGCTCAGGAAAAATTAAAGTCAATCCTGACAAGCAAAAATACGAAGTCGGTATTGCTCAACTAGTAACTCATCCAGCTCTAGATGCAGCGACTGCTGGTTTTAAAGAAAAATTAACTTCTTTACTACAAGCAGCAGGACGTGAAGTAAGCTTTATTGAAAATAACGCTGCTGGTGATAGCGCACTTTGTCCTACAATCACTACCGATTTAGTTTCAAAAGATGTTGATCTTATCTTAGCAAATGCTACTCCATGTTTAACTGCTGCTTATGCCGCTACTTCCTATATTCCAATATTAGGAACTTCAATTACTGATTATGGAGCAGCTTTAGGCATTGAATTTAAAGATGGAAAATCCGGTAAAAACGTTTCTGGAACTAGCGATTTAGCACCACTTGATCAACAAGCAAACGAAATGGTTAAACTATTACCAAGCGCGAATAAAATCGGAATTATATATTGCTCTAGCGAAGCTAATTCCAAATTCCAAGTCGATGAAATTAGTAAACATTTGGTTTCTTTAGGCAAAACCGTTACTCCTAGACCATTCACCGATTCAAGCGATTTAAAAAGCGTTTGCCAAAAATCCGCTGCTGAAGATGATGCAATCTATATTCCAACCGACAATACCGCTGCATCAAATGTTTCAATTATTGATGGAATCTTTGCTCCAGCCCATAAGCCAGTTTATGCTGGTGAATCTGGCATCTGTGAAGGTGCGGGTATTGCCACCTTATCTATTGATTATCATCGTTTAGGTGAAGTAACCGGTGAAATGGCTTTCAACGTTTTACTTGGTAAAAATAAAATTGATGAATACGCTATTCAATATGATAACGACGTTAAAAAACTTTATAATAAAGAACGTTGTGATGCCTATGGCATCGTCGTTCCAGAAGGATACGAACAATTATAAGGAAGGATTGTTAAATGGCTGGTTTTTTCTCAACATTACCTTCAGTCCTTGACCAAGGAATAATCTGGGGCATAATGGCCATCGGTGTTTTCATCACCTTTAGAATTTTAGATTTTGCTGATTTAACAGTTGATGGCTCATTTGCAACGGGTGGATGTACCTACGCAATATTACTAAGTGTAGGCTTTCCTGCTGCTCCAGCGTTTCTCATCGCATTTTTAGCAGGAACTCTAGCTGGTTTAATAACCGCCTTACTCCACTGTTATTTAGGAATTCCTGGCATTTTAGCAGGTATTCTTACTCAGTTAATGCTTTGGTCGATAAATCTTAAGATTCTTGGACGCGCCATATTAAATGTTGCTAATCGAGATTCTTTGATTTCGCTCAACATGTCTTCTGGCGTATATACAACAATTCCTATTGTTTTAGGTATTGCTTTAGCAATAATTATCCTTTTATATTGGTTTTTTGGCACTAAATTCGGTTCATCAATCCGTTCAACAGGATCGAATCCAGATATGTCAAAAGCCAATGGTATTAACATTAATTCACGTAAAATTGTGGCCTTAATGTTATCTAACGGAATCGTTGCTCTTGGTGGTGCGATATTAGCTCAATTCCAAGGCAGCGCTGAAATTAATATGGGTCGAGGCGCAATCGTCATTGGTTTAGCCGCAATTATAATTGGTAGTACTATCGGGGCTAAATTAAGCAAAAACTTTGCAGTTTCCTTATTATTTGTCTTAGCTGGTGGAATTATTTACTTCTTTGTCTATCAATTAATTGTCTTCTTTACAAATGAACCTGAATTATTAAAGATGCTTTCTGCAATCGTTGTCGCTATCTTCTTAGCGATACCATACATTAAAAATGTATATATTAAGAATGCCAAAGCTAAACGTCAAAGAGCAAAGGAGATGGAATAATGTTATCTTTTAAAAACGTTACTAAAGTCTTCTATCAAGGAACTTCTGATCAAAAAGTCGCTCTTGATAATGTTTCTTTTACGATAAATGATGGTGAATTTGTCACTATTATTGGTGGCAACGGAAGTGGCAAAACCACTACTTTAAACATCTTAGCGGGCACTTTAAACCCTGATCGCGGAGGCGTATTACTCAATAATGTTGATATCACCAACATGCGCGAAGATCAGAGGGCTAAATATTTTGCCCGTGTTTTCCAAGATCCACAAAAAGGAACAGCTGGAAATATGCAAGTTATCGAAAACCTCGCAATTGCTGGCACAAAAGGCGGAAAACGTGGCTTTAGCTGGTATATTAATAAGAATAAAAAAGCCGAATATGCAGAACTTCTAAAAAGTCTTGGTTTAGGATTAGAAACTAGAATGACTACCAAAGCTGGGGTTCTATCTGGCGGTCAAAGACAAGCTTTAACTTTGTTAATGGCGACCCTCAGAGCAGAGCCAACTCATAAACAAATCATTAAAGATTATGTAACTTTCTCGATGGGCGATAAGGAAAAAGCAAGAGAAGAAGTTACTTCTGCATATAATAATGCTTTTATTGAATATAAAGGCAAAATTAAAGAGATTTCAAAACAAAAAGGTCTTGGATTTAAAGAAAAGAGAAATCTTAAAAAGCAATATTACAAAGAATTTGATGAAAAAGTTCGTAAATACGACCTTACAAAGCAAATTCTATTACTTGACGAACATACTGCCGCTCTTGATCCAAAGACCGCTAGAAAAGTCTTAGAACTCACTGAAAAGATTGTTCGCGAGAATCAAATGACAACACTTATGATCACTCATAACATGAAAGACGCGATTACTTATGGTGATCGATTAATCATGTTCTATGAAGGTCATATCATCCATGATATTTCGGGCGATGAAAAGAAAAAATTAACGGTTGAGCAACTACTTAAGATGTTCGACGAAGCTGAAAGAAATTCAGTTAAATAATAAAAAGACGCTCCATAAGGAGCGTTTTACTTATCTATTCTTACATCGTCTCGATATACTTCGTCGATTGTGCCTGAGCCAATCATTAAACCGTCCTTATTATAAAAGACTGCTTCTTGACCGGTCGTGACCGCTTTGTAGTAATCGTAAGTAACCACAATCTCATCATTTATTTTATTGATGACTGCTTTATGGTCTGGTTGACGATATCTAAATTTGACCCCTACTTCTTGAGGGAATTTTTCATTTTTATTAATAAAATTAAGTTTTCTAACAATACATTTATTTGACATTAGGTATTTTTGTGTGTCGCCACGAGTGACATAAAGAATATTCTTTTTAGCGTCTTTTTTAACGATGAACCATCCTGACGCTGTTTCTCCAGAAATACCACCTATTCCTAAACCTTTATGTTGTCCAATTGTATAGTAATAGACTCCTCTATGCTCGCCAATAACTTTACCAGTATCAATATCTACAATTTTACCTTTTTGAGCAGGAATATAATTCTGTAAAAATTCTTTAAAGTTTCTTTCACCGATAAAACAGACTCCTGTTGAATCTTTTTTATCCATGACAGATTCAAGATTTAATTCGTGGGCTATTTTTCTAACTTCTTCTTTAGTTATATCTCCTAAAGGAAAAAGGCATGATTTAATTTGTTCTTCATTAATTTGCGATAAGAAATAAGTTTGATCTTTTGAAGTATCGGCGCATTTAGAAAGATAAAAATGACCATCAATTTCCACTCTTTTGGCGTAATGACCCATCGCAATCATATCAAAGCCATTGTTCTTCGCGTATTCTAAAAAAGCGTCGAATTTAATGTATTTATTACATAAAATATCTGGATTTGGAGTTCTTCCGTTTTCATATTCTTCTAAAAAGAAAGAGAAAACATGATCCCAATATTCTTTAATGAAATCGACACGTAGTAATTTAATGCCTAATTTTTCAGCAACTTTAATTGCATCTTGATAGTCTTTTTCTTGAGGACAGCGATCGTCATTTATGGTTGGATTACCTAGATAATCCCCGTTTGCCATCGCATCCCAGTTACGCATAAAACAGCCGGTTACTTCATAACCATCCTTCTTTAGAAGGTAGGCTGCAACTGCACTATCAACACCACCGCTTAATCCGACTAAAACCTTCATGAGAATAGCTCCTTAGAATCAAGGATTGTGGTAAATGGTCCATTATTAATTAAGGAAATCTTCATATCTGCTCCAAAGATTCCTTTTTCAACTTTATAGCCTGCTTTTTCTAATAACAAATTGAAATATTCATACAATTCTTTTGCTCTTTTAGGTTCTAAAGCATTTACAAAACTCGGTCTTCTTCCCTCTTTAAGAGAACCGTATAAAGTAAATTGTGAAATAGAAAGAATTTCTCCATCAACATCTTTTAAAGAAAGATTGGTCTTTCCATTTTCATCTTCAAAGACTCTCATTGTGAGTAATTTGTTAGCCATTTTATCAACGATTTCTTCATTATCATCTAATGTAAAAGCGACTAACACAACAAAACCGTGGGATATTTCTCCCACGATCTTGTTATTAACCTCGCATGAGGCTTTTAATGAATTTTGAACAATTAACCTCATTATTAATGAATATAATCGTGAACAGTTGGTGGATATGGGACATATTCATCAACGATGACAAAGGCTTCTTTAATGCTTTCAATTACATCAGCATATTCGTCTTTGTTTGTGTAAGCTGTACAAAGTAAATCGCCAACATTAACTTTGTCGCCAACTTTCTTGGCTAAGACGATGCCTGCAGACATATCGATAACATCATCAAATGTTTCTCTACCAGCACCTAAACGCATAGCGTTTTCACCGATGCTAAGGGCTTCGATTTGTCTAACATAGCCAGCCTTTGAAGCTCTAACTTCAATAATATTTTTCGAAATTTCGAATTTTTCTGGATGATCAATATAGGATACATCGCCACCTTGGGCAATGACCATTTGACGTAGTTTTTCAAAAGCTGAACCATCTTCAACGACTTTATGAAGCATCTTAAGACCTTCTTCTTCGTTTTTAGCGATTCCAGCTTGTTCAAGCATAATTGCACCAGATTGATAGCAAAGATCTTGGAAATCTTTTGGACCTTTACCATGTAAAGTATCGATTGCTTCTTTAACTTCAAGCGAGTTACCAACAGCATAGCCTAATGGTTGTTCCATGCTAGTTAAGACTGCTCTTGTATCTCTATATAAAGAATTGCCGATTGAGCACATAATTTTAGCGAGCTTTTTAGCATCTTCTCTAGTCTTCATAAATGCACCATTACCAAATTTGACATCTAATAAGATGCAATCAGAGCCAGAAGCGAGCTTCTTTGACATGACGCTAGATGCGATTAATGGAATTGATTCAACAGTACCTGTAACGTCACGTAAAGCGTAAAGCTTTTTATCAGCTGGAACTAATGTTCCAGTTTGGCCAGCAATGGCTACGCCATTCTTCTTTAAAATCTCAATGAATTGTTCTTCTTTAAGGAAGACATTCATACCTGGAATTGATTCGAGTTTATCAAGTGTTCCGCCGGTATGACCTAAACCACGGCCCGACATCTTAGCGACAACTGCGCCACAAGCTGCAACCATTGGTCCAAGGGCTAATGATGTCTTATCTCCGACACCACCGGTTGAATGTTTATCCACTTTTTTACCTGGAATAGAACTTAAATCGATAACATCACCACTATGTTCCATTAAATCGGTCAAAGTGACGATTTCACGATCGCTCATTCCTTTAAATAAGATGGCCATTAATAAAGCAGAGACCTGATAATCAGGAATCTTGCCATCGACATAGCCATTTACAAAGAATTCAATTTCTTTGTCGCTAAGTTCGTGACCATCACGTTTTTTTGTAATAATATCTACCATTCGCATAATAAAATACCTCGAACAAATTTTAACATATTAGTTAACTTGATTAAATCAAAATTAGAAATATTATGTTAGACTATAAACATGGATTTCAAAGAGCATCTTAGGAAATATCTAAAAGAAGATGAAATTGATAAACTTATTGCTTCATTTTCTGAAAAAGAGCATAAAGGTTTTTATCTAAACGATAATAAACTTTCAAAAGCAAAGCTTTTAGAATTGTTTCCTAACGTTAAACCTCATCCAATCGTTCCTAATGGTTATTTGTTTGATCAAGATGAATATAAACTCGGCAAACTAGTCTATCACGAACTCGGCGCGTACTATATTCAAGACCCAAGTGCGATGCTCGTCGCTCACTATTTAGAACCCAAACCTGAACAATTGATATTAGATTTGTGTGCTGCTCCTGGAGGGAAAAGTGTCATGACCTCTTTATTAATGAAAAATAGCGGTCAACTAGTATCTAATGATCTATCGAAATCAAGGGCTAATATTCTTTTACAAAATGTTGAAAGAATGGGCTTAGGAAATGTGGCTGTTACTTCATATGATTTTAAGCAAATCTATTCTCAGCTATTCGAGAAATTTGATGGAATCATTTTAGATGCGCCATGTTCTGGTTCTGGCATGTTTAGAAAAATGGATGAAATGAAAAACGATTGGACCTATGAAAAAGTCCTAAAAAATGCAGCGATTCAAAAGGATTTGATTTTGATGTGTTATTCCATGCTAAAACCCGGTGGAACGCTCATGTATTCGACTTGCTCATATTCATATGAAGAAGATGAAGAAGTTATCGAATATTTATTATCAAAAACTACCGCAAAACTCGAATATATTGAAGATTTTAAAGGGTTTTATCGTAGTGAAAAATATCCTGAAACAATCCATTTATTCCCACATAAATTCATCGGTGAAGGACACTATATCGCAAAGATTAAAAAACCAGGCAAATTAGAGACTTCTTATGATGAAAATTTCTTTGTCTCTAGGAAAGAATTGTCGAAAGGAAAAACGCCGCAAATCTCCTATTTCCGCCTTCATAAAAATCTTCCACAATCACTTACTCAACATGCATTAAGACCAGGACTATTTTTAGAAACAAAAATCGGTGATAAAACTATTCCGTCTCACCACTATTCTCACTATGAAAATTCACTTAGATCAATTGGTTTAACTAAAGAAGAACTAATCAAATATTTAGCGGGTGAATCATTAATAAAAAATAACCTCAAGGAAGGTTACTATTTTGTTTCTTATTTAGGAATGAATGTCGGGGTGGCCCATTACGTAAATGGAACTTTAAAAAACCTCTACCCTAAAGGTTTAAGAAGATTTTTTGATATCAATAATAGTTTCTAAGGCTTTACGACGTCTACTTAATCTCTGATTAACGACGTATTCAAAGTCTTTTTTTCTTGTTTCGTCTATGGTTTTATCAAGTAGCTCTTTTAGTTTAACCGCTTCGGTGTTGGAATCGAAATTATCATATTTAGAATAATCGATTGGTTTTAAATAGTTTAAAAACACTGGATAGCGTTTTAAGAAGGATTTCGATGAAAGAATACGACTCGTTCCGTATATTGTCATCGGGACAATTGGGACCCCTGCCATCTTGGAAATTTTTAAAGTACCCGCATGAAATGGTAAGCAATCACCTTCAGGATTTTTATTTCTTGTTCCTTCGATATAAACGACGATATTTGGTTTATTCTCATCTTTTAGATGAGCGACGATATCTCTAATTTGAGTAATTTGGTTCATGACGTTCGCTCTATCGAGTGAAAAACCTTCGAGAGCTCTTAAGCCATTACCGATAATTGGGAAGTCAAAAGCTTCTTGCTTTGAAATAAAAGTAATTGGTTTTTCATGATTAGCAATCATCACTAAAGGATCTGCATCAGAATGATGGTTTGAGACGACCAAACATTTCCCATGCAGATCTAAAAAATTCTCAAAGCCCTCTATCTTGTAGTCAACGTGATAATGCTTTAAAACGTAAATAACCGTCTTTCTTACTATTTTATAGCGATATTCAAAAGGATATTTTTCGGGATGTCTTGCAAATGGACGAAAATATCGTAGGTTTACATATATTAAACGTACACCTGCCGTTAGACCTAATCTTAGATAACTTAGAATTTTTCTCATATTTTAATTATTTAACGACTGTAATTTGCTCGACAATAATAAATATACCGACTTTGTCGTCCTTGTCTATTCTACCACGAATAATGAGCATTGTGCCTTCTTTTATTTTGGTAAGTAAACAATGGGCGTCTTTTGTCCAATATTTACAAGGAATGAGCAAATTTTCAATATCATCGCTCATTTCTGGTCTTGCGACTTCAATTAGTCTTGTCGTTTCGTTAACATATCCACGAATGCGACCGATAAGTGAGACAAAATTCATTACTAAGCCTCCTTTCTCAAACTGACATCCGTAGTTTGCTAAAGGGGTTAGATTTCTTTAAAAATTGAGCATTTATGCGCGCTTAAACCGAGCTCTTTAAGAATAATTTGTTCGTTTTCACCGCGAATTTTATAAGGTCCAAACAAATTATATTTCGCATATTTATCTTCATTAAATTTGTAGGGTTCGTTACCTATATTTATCACTACGTGATAAACACCACTATAATTAAGGGTGATATCAATCACTTCATCATTGTTTTCAAAACTAATGCAATTATTGATTATTTCAGTATTAGTTTCTTTAAATAAAGGGATTGATTTACGGATTTTAACATAATTTCTAAATGAATCGACCAATGCTACCCTTTGATCCATGACTTCATAATCAAAAGCGTTATAGTAATCACCGAGATTATAAGTATTTGATTGACCAAATTTAGATTGGCCGAATTCTTGGCCCATATGAATAAAGGTTATCCCAGGAGAAAGAAGGAGGACTTTATTAAATAATTTAATGTATCTATCTAAATCATCTTCATTTTCTAAAGTATCTAAAATAACATCTCCAATTGTTGAATTATCGTGACACTCAACATAGTTGAGAGATTGCTTATAGTCACTAAATAAAGGTGGATAAATTCCTTCCAAAGTTCCTGCGCGGTAAATAAATTTAAATCCCGACATGAAATTTGGATTTCCCATTAAAAATCCTGATTCATTGAGTTCGGATTTATCGCCTAAACCTTTCATGATATTACGGTAACGATCGTTAAAGAATGCAACATTTGGAAGCTTCTTATAATTATCCATATTTGCAAATTCTTTAGTGAATCTTGAAACTGGATACATGTTCCAACCTTCACCATATATCATGCAGTCTCCTTTTATTTCTTGAAGCTCTTTAGTGGCAATTTGAATCGTCTCTAAATCGATTAAACCCATTAGGTCGAATCTAAAGCCATCAACATCATAGGTTTTTAATAAGAATTTTAGAGAATCTAAAATAATTCTTCTTGCCATCGGGCGTTCACTAGCAAAATCATTGCCGCATCCGGAGTGATTAGCGAGCTTTCCGCCTTCAAATCTAAAGAAATAATTAGGTGTTATGCGGTTAAGTGAAAATAGATCTAGTTGATAAACATGGTTATAAACTACATCTAAATTTACTCTTATTCCCATTCGGTGGCAGTTTTGCACTACTTTTTTAAATTCTTTCATTCTTGAATAAGGATCTTCAGGGTTAGACGAATAACTTCCTTCAAGGGCGAAGAAATTTAATGGGTCATAGCCCCAGTTATATTGTTCACTTTTAGTGTCATCGACTGAAGCGAAATCTAAAACTGGTAATAACTGAATATGAGTTACACCTAAAGAAGCGATGTAATCGATTCCAGCGGGATTTCCTCCATCTGAAGTTGCTCCTCGCTCAGTAAGGCCTAAAAACTTGCCTTTATTTTTAATTGAGCAATGATCCGATATTGTCATATCGCGGACATGTAGTTCATATATGATTGCGTCCAAATATGATTGCATCTTCGGAAGACGCTCATCAAACATATCCATTTCAAGTTTATTTAGATTAATAACAGCGCTTTTCTTCGAATTTGTATTCGTTGATTTGGCGTATGGATCAGTCGCGATAACTTCTTTATCGTTAAGAATAATTCTATAATCGTAAAGTTCACCATCTAAATCGCCATAATATACTCCACGGTAAATACCGTGTTCTTCTCTTTTTAAAGCAACTTCTTCGCCTTTAATACGAAGATAGACTGCACTTGCTAAAGGAGCCCATAAAACAAATTTGGTGTAATCTTTTTCGTAAGTGGCGCCTAAATCGCTATCTAAATAAGTGTAATGAAAATCAAAATTTGGGAAATTGATCGCTCCTAAAACATCGACTATAACTTCTTGATCTTTATTTTTTAAATAGAAACGATGTCCTAAAACTTCTTTAGAATAATTAAAACGATAAATATATTTAGGAGCTTTCTCCATGATTAAGTTATATAAAATAACTTCGTTATCTAAAAATAAGTCAAATTTAGGCGGAATAGAAAAAGACGAAGCGGTCACTTCGATCTCGTTCCAGGAAATCATTTTTGCCTTTAAAATTGACATATTATTGCTTCGAATTATCTCCTTCATCAGGAACAAATGTCGATTGTTCGATAGTTCCCATCTGTTGTTCTTTAGGAGCTTTCATTAAAACTTTTGAACCTCTAGCATCACCGCTGCGAGCAACATAGCCATCATTGATGAGTTTATTCATGAGTCTTCCGGCTTTTGGGAAACCAACGCCATAAGTGCGTTGAATATAGGAAATCGAGCAATAATCTCTTTCGACGATGCTTTCTTTAATGAGCTCGTAAAGTTTTTCTTCTTCCATGTCTTTATCAATTTGAGGAAGAGAAGCGTCTCCACCATTAGCAGGTTCATTATGCTCTTCTAAATCAAGGAATTCTGGATCATATTGTTCTGGGTAATGATTTCTTAAGAAATCACAAACACGGACGATTTCATTAACATCGACAAAGCAACCTTGAACACGTGGTTTCATGGAACGTGAAATTAAAGAGCAATCAACGATCATATCGCCATAACCAAGAAGTTTTTCTGCCCCAGCTTCACCGATGACGGAAATGGAGTCGACTTGCGAAGCAACCATTAAAGCGACACGCACTGAAACGTTGGCTTTAATAACACCATCGATAACATTGACGCTTGGACGCTGGGTAGCGATGACAAGATGAATACCAGCCGCACGAGCTTTTTGGGCGATTCTAACAACTGGGGTTTTAATATCTTTAACTTCTTCGACTAAATCAGCATATTCATCGATAAAAACGACAATATATGGAAGAGTTTGAATGCCTTTAGTTTTAGCAAGTTCATTAAATCCTTTGATATCTCTAACTCTATTAGCAGCGAATAAATTGTATCTTCTTTCCATTTCATCCACTAATTTAGTCATTGCAACATAGGACTTCTTGGCGTCTGATATGTTTGGACATAGCAGATGAGGAATTTTCTCATAATAAGCCATTTCGACTTTCTTAGGGTCAATTAAAACAATCTTAATCTCATCTGGTTTATTTCTCATTATTAATGAGAGAATGACCGAATGCATGAAAATTGTTTTACCTGAACCAGTCGTTCCAGAGACGAGCATATGTGGGAAATCGGATAAATCCGCGCTTAATAAGTCACCAGAAATGTTTTTACCAAAAGGAATAACACGAAGTGTTTTAGGAGAGATTGGTGGAAGTTTTTCAATCGATTCTCTTAAGCCGACAGGGGTACGAACTGTATTTGGAATTTCTAGACCACAAGTGGATTTACCAGCAACGATCTTTTCAAAACGCATTGGAACGCCGTTTAAACGCATAGAAATATCGTCGGTATATCTTTGGACATAGTTAACCGAAACATTGCTGTTAGGTTGGACGTCGTAGCGTGTAACGCTAGGACCAACGGTATAACCGACAACTTGCGCACCAACACCGAGTTGTTGATAAGTTAAATTAATCTTTTCGATCGTAGTTTGAGTAGCTAATGTATTTTTATCAGCATCTTCACTATCTTCGTGATAATCAAGGAGATCTAAAGGCGGATAAACATAGTTTTTGATTGGGTTAGCCTTAGGCTGAGGTTTATGTAATTTATCAACTTCAATAGGTGCCTCTTCTTGAGGAGCGACTTCTTCATTATTAACGTCATTATTAGAAAGAAGTTCGTCAACATTTTCAGGAATATTGTCTTCGATACCACTTTCGTTAAGTAAATCTTCTCCAAGCGAATTTTCACTTTCAGTGAATGAAGGTGAGCCAAATGAATCAGATGAAGAGAATTGTGGCGCTTCAATAAAGTCATCCTCGACTTCTTCACCAAAAGAAAATTGAACTTTTTTAAGTGAATGAGTATTGTTGAAATTTCGCATCGCTAAATCGTTTGGATTTTCTTTAATAGGTTGAGGAGCGACTTCTTGAGGAACAATGTTTTTATTTACATCATCTTCTTTCATCTCTTCCATCGAAGTTGAATAGACATCTTCTTCTTGTTCGAGACCGTCTTGTTGACTTTTTGCACTACTTTTCTTTCCTTTTATCAAAAGATAAAGTTTCTTAATTTGATGATTAAAAACTAAACATAAACCAGTGACAATAAGGAGCCAGCAAACGATTTGAGCGCCGATTTTAGTGATTGCTGAATATAAAATAGCAGCTAAAAAATAACCGACTAAACCACCACCATAAGCGGTGTTATATGGATTATCACCAAGTTCGACTAAAGCTTCAACATATGTTGGAGACATGTTCCCGAAGTTGAGTTCTCCGCCAGGAACCAAACTCTGTTCAGCCCAAGAGGAAGTAAGAATTAAAAGAGAGAAAATGATGATTAAAACACCCCAAAGGGATAAACCGAGTTTAAATTTAACTAATTTTTGCTTTAAAAGCATGTATAGACCAAGAATGAAAAGGAAAGGAAGGATGATCCAGAATCCAATGAATCCAAATGGTCTAACAATGATTGTGGTTAAAAAGGAAAATACGGTATTTTGCGAAAAAATAATGACGAGCGAAAGAAGCGATAGGCCAATGCCTGCTAGTGAGATAACCGTTGATCTTTCGATATGCTTTTTCATAGCTTTAATTATACACGTATTTTTAATTAATTAAATAATAAATCTAATTTTAAGCGATTAATCGCTTATTAATCGATTTCGACAATAATTGGAATGATGGATGGTGATTTTAGAATTGCTCTTCTTACCGCTTTAAAAACTTGTTCTTTAATCGCAAGTTCCATATAAGAAAGCGAATAATTTGTTTTGGATAGTTCTTGACGAATATTAAGAAGGAAAATCTTCTCGATTTCTCTAATTAAAGCGTCATTTTCTTTAACAAATATTAGACCTCTAGTTTGAATATCTGGTCCTAAAACGATTTCGCGTTTTGCTTTAGAGATGGTCGCCGCTAAAATGATAACGCCATCATCGGAGAATTGCTGTCTTTCAACTAACGATTTAGCATCGATATCCCCTACTCCTTTACCATCGACATAGATGTTGCCAACAATAAGTTTATTTGGAAGAATCTTAGCCATATAATTTTCAAATTCAACAACCATGCCATTATCTAATACGAAGACGCTATTATGATTTAGATTATTTTTCATATTTAGAGCGACTTTTGCATTAGCAAATAATTTAACTAATGTTCCGATTATTGGAATGTAATAGCGAGGATTGAAGACCGAGATTGCTGTCTTAAGATCTTCTTCACTTGAATGCATTTTGATAAATGTCTTAGCGCTTATTGCGTTAATCTTAGCCCCGGATTTATAAAGTTCATTTAAAGCATTGGTCTCAGCAATTTCAGCTGAGTTTTCAGCGTGTGAACCGATGATGACGGTATCATCTACACCAAGTCTAAAGATTTGATCATCATTTAAATGAGCGCCAATAAGAGAAAGTTTATGGAATAATTTTGGACCAAAACTAATCAAAACAATTAGTACTTCACTCGCTCTAGCACGGTTGACTTCACCCATTGCTAAAAATGCTTTAGGACCTAAGTCTAAACACTTCGTGTTTATTAAGACATCAATGATATCTTGGCTCGACTCATCGAAGACGATGATTTTGCGGCCTAATCTAACTGCCTCTTTAAGCGAAGCGATAATGTTATAAACATCGAAGGCTTCTAATGCTAATAGGACACGGCCCTGCGCATCTTTTACCATCTTTGAAAAGCCTGGCATGATGCGGTAATTAGGATTGGTGTAACCTGCTCGATCAGCATAGATTGAATCTTGAAGCATTACTAAAGTTTGTTGTTTAGCGGTTATTTCAGCGATCCTTCTTAAATTTAGACCAAAGCCGATATCTTTATTATTGTCAAAGACGTTATTACCAATATAGACAATATTTCCTTGATCACTTTCAAGACATAATCCAAAGCTATTCGCAATATTTGAACAGGTTGAGAATAGATGAATGCTATGGCCTGCAATATTTAAGTCAGCGTTAGTATCAACCACTTTTATATCTATATTAGATATATCTAAGCGGTTGTGCCTTGCAAACATCTCCAAAAAGGCTTTGGTAATGTCTGAACAATATACTGGAGCGGGAGCCTTTTTAATTACATAAGGAAGCCCACCTATTACCGAATCGTGTCCAAAGGTTAAAAAGTAAGCTTTTATCCTATCTTTATTCTCCACTAAATAGTCGGTGCGAGGAATAACGTAATCGATTCCTGGCTTAGTGATATCTGGGAATTTCAAACCACATTCAATGACGAAAATATCGTTATTGATTTCAACGACTGTGCATGATTTGTAAAATTCGTCTAGTCCACCTAGACACACGATTCTAACTTTATCCATATTTTTACCTTGATACATCCTTGGTCGCGACGATGTTAACATCTAAACCAAAGATATTTTTTATAACAACATCTCCTATTTTAATAGGAGCTTTAACGGATGTCTTGTTGATAAGAGCCATCGCATCAAAGATTTTTTCTTTTGGAAGAGGCTTATCAGATTTAACTGGTAAAGACACTTCCTTTTCCGAAACAATTCTAACTGTGGTAGTTAGTGTTCTAGTCGGGTGAGTTAGCTCTTGTTTAGCATACACCGCACCACGAGGACAGGTGTTACCGCTAACATTAAGTTCATCATCCACGACAAGATGGCATCCACGTGGACAAATGATACAAGTTAATTCTTTCATTATTTTCTTTCCTCCACATAGACTGATATTTCGTTAGCTTCTTTTAGGAATAACGATTTATCTAATTTAACAATTTCCATCTCAGATGGAATAATCGCAGGTTTAAAGATCTTTTTGATGACTTTGTCGCCTTCTTTGATATAAATATCAACGTCTTTGTAAGGCTTTCTAACTCTAAATTTGAAGGAGAGTTTATCTTTAACGTCGTCGATATAAACGATTTGAGGGACGACATAGCCAATTCCGTTTCCAGGATTAACTTCATAGACGTGACCTTCGTGTTTAAGTTCTCCATTAAGATATTGAACCGCTCCAACAGCAGCTTCGCGAGCTTCTTCAACGACATAGTCGACTAAATCGTGGACGTGAAGAACATTGCCACAGGCAAATATTCCTCTAATATCGCTTTCCATCGCTTGATTAACCACCGCTCCACGGGTACGAGAAATACGTATCGGGAGTTTATTAAATAAGTCGACGTTTGGAAGTAAACCAACTGATAAAAGAAGCGTATCGACATCAAAGGTGATATCTGTGCCTTCGATGAAGTTCATCTTTTCATCAACTTTAGCGATAGTCACCTTTTCAAGGTGAGATAAACCTTCTACTTTCTTAACGGTGTGAGAAAGATATAAAGGAATATTAAAATCTTTTAGACATTGAACGATGTTACGATTTAATCCAGCTGAATATGGCATAAGTTCAGCGACCCCTAAAACTTTAGCGCCTTCAAGAGTCATTCTTCTAGCCATAATTAGGCCAATATCTCCACTACCGAGAATGAAGACACGTTTACCAACTAAATAGCCGTAGCAATTAACAAATAATTGAGCTTGACCAGCGGTATAAACACCACTAGGACGATCACCAGGAATTTGAATTGCACCAGCATTCCTTTCATAGCAACCAGTCGAAAGGATGATCGCATCAGCTTTAACTTCAACGATTCCTTCTTGAGAATTTGAATATGTAACGACTTTGTCGTTAGAAATATTTAAAACATTGCTATTAAGACGGTAAGGAATACCGAGTTCCTCAACTTTTTTAGAAAAGCGAGTCATGAATTCTGGTCCAGTTAATTCTTCTTTGAATTCATGTAGACCAAATCCGTTATGAATGCATTGATTTAAGATTCCACCTAAATAGGCATTCTTTTCGATGATTAAAATATCTCTTTCACCTAATTCATAGGCTTTTATAGCAGCGGCCATACCAGCGGATCCACCACCGATGATAACTAAACGTTTCTTAATCATCTTATTTTTCATCCTTTACTTTGTAACGAACGACATAGGAGTCTTCGAATTGATATAAAACTTTATTGAGAGGAAGATTGAAATGCTCCGCAATAAGTTTGGTGACGAGAGGTTGACAGAATCCACCTTGACATTTACCAAAGCCTGCCCTGGTACGTTTTCTAACAGCTTTGATAGTCATTGGGGGAACACTCGATTTAAATTCATCGAGAATCTCGCCTAATGTAACCTTTTCACAGTTACAAATGATTTCTCCATATTCAGGACGTTCCTTAATGAGTTTATTTCTTTCTTCAACGCTCATCTTAGCGAGGTTAACTCTTTTTCTGACGTATGGATTATAGTTATCTTTCTTTTTTAAAGAAAGAACTTTGCTAACAAATTCATTCACGACATATTCTGCGATGGCAGGAGAAGAGGCTAAACCAGGAGATTCAATACCTGAACATGTGATGAAATGATTATCCTTTTTAGCGAATTCAATAATGAAATCGTGAGTGGATGGAGTTGGTCTAGTTCCTGAGAAAGTTCGAATGACTTGGTTAAATGGAATGGATGGCACCATTTCACTTGCTTGTCTACGAACATCATCTAGGGTAGCTTTATCGGTTGAAACATCATCTTTAGAGAATGTCACTTCCGCGGATGGACCAACTAAATAAGTTCCACCAGTGGTTGGAGAGACTAAAATGCCTTTTCCTTTGCTGGTTGGAAGTGGGAAAATAGTGTGTTTAACTAAAGAATCACTATAGTGATCTAAGATAAAATATTCACCTTTACGAGGAGTCAATGTATAAGAAATTGGCTCAATCATCTTGTGAATTTCTTCACTATAGATGCCAGCGGCATTGATAATGACTTTAGTTTCATAGACATTTTTGGAAGCGCAGATAACTTTGTAGATATCGCCTTCTTTTTTAATGTCCACCACTTTTTCACGTAAGAAAAGTTTCACGCCATTATCACAAGCATTTTCCATCGCGTGAACAGTTAACGTAAACGGATTAACTAAGCCTGCTGTTGGCGCAAATAAAGCGGCTTTGACATCTTTATTAATATTAGGTTCCATCTCAAGAACTTCTTTAGAAGTTAAAATCTTGACTGGCACACCATTTTCTTTGCTTCTTTTAGCGAGCTCTTCAAGCAAAGGGAGCTGCTCATCATATAAAGCAACAGTAAGTGAACCACGACGTTCAAATTCAACATCGAGTTCATCGCTGATTTTATCAAACATGGCGTTACCTAAAACATTAAGCTTTGCTTTAAGTGAACCTGGAACAGGATCATAGCCGCTATGAACGATAGCAGAATTGGCCATCGTAACTATATTTCCAACATCGCTCTCTTTTTCAATAACAGCGACGTTGAGTTGGTAGCTGGAAAGTTTTCTCGCTATAAGCGAGCCAACGCATCCAGCCCCGATAACTACAACATCAAACATTTTTATTTTTTATGACCTTTGAAAGGTTTCTTTTCTTGTGGTTTTTCGATGTAACCAGCAGGTTTTTCAATGAATTCACGATGTGAAACTTTGACTTTGCCATGATCATCGATTTCGCAGACTCTGACTTTTAAGACATCGCCAACTTTGACTTTGTCTTGAGCGCGGGCAACGAAGCCCCAGTCTAATCTTGAAACGTGGCATAAACCTTCACAGTTACCAAATAATTTAACGAATGCACCATAATCTTCGACTCTGGTGACTTCGCCTTCGTAAACTTCACCAACTTTGGCTTCACGAACGATATCTTCGATCATTTGTTTAGCTTTGTTGATCATTTCACGGTTCATATGATAGATGACGACATGTCCTTCATCATCGATATCGATTTGAACTTTGTCGCATTTTTCAATGATATCATTGATGACCTTGCCACCTGTGCCGATAACTTCTCTAATCTTATCGACATCGATTTGCATCTTGTCGAGTTTTGGAGCGAATTCAGCGACATCTGGACGAGGTTCAGCGATCGCTTTAGACATAACATCGCGGATTTCTTTACGAGCTTTATGAGCTTGTTCAAGAGCTTGACGTAAAACTTCACGAGTAACACCAGCGATTTTAATATCCATTTGTAAGGCAGTAATACCGACTTCGGTACCTGCAACCTTGAAGTCCATATCGCCGAAGTGGTCTTCAAGACCTTGAATATCGGTGAGAATTGTATATGGATTTGTATCTAATGGACCAGTTGAAATAAGACCCATAGCGATACCGGAGACCATTCTCTTTATTGGAACACCTGCCGCCATAAGGGACATACAACCAGCACAGATACTAGCTTGTGAAGAGGAACCATTTGATTCGACGACTTCGGAAACTGTTCTAATTGTGTATGGGAAATCTTCTTCGCTTGGGATGACGTAGCTAAGAGCTCTTTCACCTAAAGCACCATGACCGATTTCACGACGTGCTAAGACGCCGATTTTACCAGTTCCACCAACGCACCATTGTGGGAAATTATAATGATGCATGAAACGTTTCTTTTCAATTGGGGTCAAATCATCAATGATTTGTTCATCACTTAATGGTCCGAGGGTTGTAACAGAGATAACTTGGGTTTGACCTCTAGTAAACATTGCGGAACCATGGACTCTACGACCTAAGATGTCAACTTGAGCATCTAATGGACGAAGTTCATCTGGACGACGACCATCTGGTCTAATCTTATCTTCAGCAATAAGTCTACGAACTTCG
Organism: uncultured Erysipelotrichaceae bacterium; assembly: GCA_902768335.1. GTDB lineage: Bacteria > Bacillota_I > Bacilli_A > RFN20 > CAG-826 > Fiminaster. The sequence continues at coordinate 29,448 of CACXKR010000007.1, read as the reverse complement.
TTATGAACGATGTCTTCTTGAATTTCGTGAACTTGTTGGACAACCTTTGGATCAGCACCGTTTTCGGCGTATTCTGCTTCGGTTTCCTTTTCAATTGCTTCGATTTTTTCTTCTCTTTCGAGTTTATCTTTGGTTGAAACAGCTTTGCGGAGCTTTTCATCAACTTTAGCAGTGACTTCTGCTCTTAATTCTTCTGGGACAACCTTGAATTGAATGTCTTTGTTCTTTTCAACACCGATTTCTTTAATGATTTCCTTTTCGAAGCGGCATAATTTCTTAACAGCTTCGTGACCAAACATTAAAGCATCGAGCATATCTTCTTCGCTAACTTCGTTAGCACCAGCTTCAACCATGTTGATAGCTTCTTCGGTACCAGCGACGCAAAGATCGATATCGGATTTAGCTCTTTGTTCGACGGTTGGGTTGATGACTAATTTGCCATCGACTCTACCAACGTAGACACCTGCGATAGGACCATTGAATGGAACATCGGAGATGCAGACGCATAATGAGCTTGCGAGCATAGCGGTAATTTCAGGTGAATTATCATAATCAACCGCCATAACTTGAGAAACGACTTGAACTTCGTTTCTAAATCCTTCTGGGAAGAGTGGACGCATGGTTCTATCGGTAATTCTACTTGCTAAGATAGCATGTGAACTTGGACGAGATTCTCTTCTAAGGAATCCGCCAGGAATCTTACCGGCAGCGTACATTCTTTCTTGGTATTCAACGCTGAGTGGGAAAAAGTCCCAATCAACAGTATGCTTTGACATTGTGACGTTACTTAAAACGACAGTATCGCCATAGCGTACTAAAACCGCAGCTTTGGTTTGCTTAGCTATTTCGCCAGCTTCCACAACAATCTTGCGGCCATCGAAATCTAATTCGAATGTTTTTTTCATTTATTTTCTCCTTTAAAAAACTATTGATATTTTAACATTTATGTTACTCGAATATATAGTGAAAAATGTAAAAAGTTTTCTTTTCGAAGTAATCTTGAAGAATATAATAAAAAAGATACCTATATAGGTATCTAATTTATCAATATAACATTGATTATTTACGGATCTTAAGTTCTGTTAAGAGCTTGATGTAACTATCACGGTCGGTACGATTGAGATAATCGAGTAAACCACGACGTTTACCAACTAACACGAATAATCCGCGTCTGCCTGAAGCATCTTTTTTGTTTTCTTTAAGATGCTTGGTGAGTTCGTTAATTTGTTCGGTAAGAAGAGCGATTTGGACTTCGACAGAGCCGGTATCCTTTTCGTCTTTGCCATATTTTTTAACGATCTCGGCAATTTTAGCTTTGGATAACATTTTTATCCCTCCTACTTTTAATCTTGACTTAACCCATGGTTAGCGTCGGAGTGCTCGCTAATCTTAGACTAAGTTGCGTTTATTATTATAATAAAGATCAATCTAATTGCAAACTAATTTTTGTTGTTTTTTGTCATTTAAAAACTTCTTTGACGTCCTTGGAAATTTGTTCTTTTAGTTCTTCTAAAGAAGAAAACTTGATTTCAGGACGAACAAATTCTAGAAATTCCACACAAATTGAAGATATTTCTTTCTCATCATAGTCTTTAAGATGCACTTCAATACTTGGAAGATTGCCGGCATCAATCGTTGGATTTACCCCAACATTTGTAATCGATAGATGCGGAACTCCATCTAAATAGGCAATTGTTTTATAGACACCAAAACGAGGAAGCACATAATTTGTAGATAATTTCACGTTTAAAGTTGGGAAGCCAATTGTGTGGCCTATTCCTTTTCCACTTATAGGTGTTCCCACCATCGAATAATTTTGGCCGAGAAGTTTATTCGCTTCTTTTAGATTACCAATCTCAAGAAGATTTTTAATTTCTTGCGAAGAGATTTTTTCTCCGTTTTCCTTCTTTAAATCCACTACTCTAACATCAAAGAAATCTTTTAAAAGATTTGGAGTTCCTTTTCGATTCTTTCCAAAACGGAAATCTTCTCCAATAAAAACTTCTCTAACGTTAAGCTTTTTTAATAATTCAACAAAGTCGAGATCGCTAAGACTTAAAAAATCTTTATCAATATGAAATAGATAATAATAATCCACTCCTAATTTCGAAATGATTTTGAATCTGTCATCTAAACTAGTGAGATTTTCAGGTGTTTTTCCAGTTTTAATCAAAGACGAAACTGATTTATCAAAAGTAAGAATAGCTAAAGGATACTTTGCATATTTTCTAGCTTCTTTAATGAGGTAACGATGACCGAGATGAACACCATCAAAATAACCGAGAATTATCGACAAATCATCGACTTTTGCGGAGATATTTTGATAATAGATGTGGACTACTTTCATTGTAAACCTCTTAAACAAGAGTATACTCTAGATGACTCTCTTTGATATATAGCAATCGCTTCATCCTTATTCTTAAGAAGCACGATTTCATCTTCAATTGGGAGGCGGAAATGCATTCCATTTGAGGCTTTCTTTAATAATTCTCCCTCAACTTCGAAAGATTTCATAAACGATAGCATTTTTAAAGTGGGAATAAGATCGCTTTCACTAACATCCTTACTCTTTTTGGCTTGATCTAATGAATATGGTCCGATTGATAATCTTGTTAATTTAGTTAGATGACCAACAGTTCCTAATTTCTCCGCAATATCTTCACCTAATGTACGAATATAAGTTCCTTTTGAAACTTTGCTGATAAAAGTTATTTCGTTATTCTCATATGATAATAGCTTAAGTTCATATATTGTAATCTCACGCTTTTTACGTTCGATTTCTTTGCCTTCTCGAGCATATTTATATAATGCTTTTCCGTTCACTTTTAAAGCGGAATACATAGGAGGAATTTGAGTTTGTTTTCCTAAAAATGATTTAAAAACATTTTCTAAATCTTCTTTATCCAAAGAAGGAATGTCCTTATTTTCGGTAATATTTCCAGTTAAATCACCACTATCGGTTTTACTTCCGAGTTTTAAAGTAGCCATATATGTTTTATCCATTCCTTCTAAAAAGGGAGATATCTTGGTGGCTTTGCCTAATAAAACGATTAAAAGACCGTCTGCAAAAGGATCGAGAGTGCCAATATGCCCAGCTTTCTTTTCTTTTAAAAGATGGGAAATATTATTCACTTCTTGTCTTGAAGTGAGACCTTTTTCTTTATCGATAAGTAAACTTCCGCTAATCATTTTTATTTAATAATTATATTATATAAATTATGAATTCGCTTCGAGGAATTTTAGGCTTAATAAGAAAAGCGGACCAAAAATTTGACCTTTTCCACGAAAAAGACCGAGTGATGATCGGTGTTTCTGGTGGCAAAGACTCAATGGTCCTTGCTTTAGCGCTCTCGCAATATAAACAGTTCAAATGCGCAAATTTTGAAATTGTCCCTGCTATTTTAGATTTAGGATTTCCTGGTTTCGATGCTAAACCTATCAAAAAATATTTCACTTCGATTGGTTTGGATTTAAAAGTTGTCGATTCAAAAGAAGTTTATAAAATCTTAAAACTACAGCAGAAAGAAGCGAAAAATCTCCCCTGCTCCATTTGCTCAAGAATGAAGAAAGCAGCGATAAATAAAGCCGCTAAAGAGCTAGGATGCAATAAAGTTGCATTTGCTCATCATGGTGATGATGCAATCGAAACTTTATTCATGAATGAAATATTTGGAGGAAGAGTCGCGACTTTTCAACCAAAAATGTATTTAGAAAGATCAAATATTGAGTTTGTTAGACCGCTTATTTTAGTGCATGAATCTGAAATCGTTATATGCGCTAAAGAAGAAAATGTTCCTGTTTTCCCTTCTCATTGCCCTAACGATGGACAGACGATGCGTAAAGAGATGAAGGATCTACTCGCTGAAATCTATAATAAATATCCATCTGCTAAGAAAAATTTCTTCTCAATGCTTGAAAATTATAAAAAAGAGCAACTCTATTATTCTGATTTTTATGAAAAGATTGAAAGAAAAGATTTATCTTTGAAACCAGTAATATTAGAAAAAGATGCTCGTAAAGAACATGAGATTCGTCATAAACTTGGATGTGAGAACTTTGATGATAAATATCAAAGATATTTAATCTATAAGAAAGACAAGGTTGTCGGAGTGTTATCCATTGAGGTGGGTAAAGATACACTCTATATTCATGATTTAGAATTAATTAGAGAGAATAAAACTATTCGTAAAGATATTATGATGCATCTAAAAAGATATTATGAACATCTAATTAACCCATTAACTATTTATATTAAAAAATCCAAATATAAAGACTTTTATAAAAGCTTAGGATTTAATAATTATAAATAAAAAAGGCTATTAGCCTTTTTATTTGTTTTTGATTTTATTTAAATCTTCCGCTTCTTTTTTAAGAATTTCATCAAGATGATTAACTTTATCGTAAGTTTCATCTAAATAGAATGATATTTCAGGAGTTTTTCTTATATCTAATTTTTTAGCAAGAGAAGATCTAACATAACCTCTTGTTTTATTAAGTTCTTCGAGGTTTTGCTTAGGATATTTTGCTCCTAGGAAGGAAACATATACTCTAGCGTAGGAGAAATCGCTACTGACCCAGACTTCGCTTACAGTACAAAAACCGATGCGAGGATTCTTTAATTCAAATTGAATTATTTCCGTCACATTTTTAGCGATTATAGATTGGATTCTTGCGTTTCGATCTGCCATTTATTTTGCTTCCACCATTTCATAGGCTTCGATGATATCTAATTCTTTGAGGTCATTAAAGTTTTCAATTGTCATACCGCATTCAAAGCCTTCTTTAACTTCTTTAGCGTCATCTTTAAATCTCTTTAGAGAATTTAATTTACCTTCGTAGACGATGACTCCATCACGTAAAACACGGACGGAAGCACCGGCTTTAATAACTCCACTAGTAACATAGCTTCCAGCTACGGTACCGACATGAGAAATTTTGATTAAAGAGCGAACTTCAGCTTGACCTGTAACTTGTTCGACTTTCTCTTTCTTATACATACCTTTAATCGCATCTTCCATTTCATTAATTAAATCATAGATAATGCGATGGAGGCGGATTTCCACACCAGCTTGCTCTGCTTTTTGATTGATGATAGCGGCAGGACGAACATTGAAGCCATAAATGATGGCTCCAGAAGCTTGGGCTAACATAATATCACTTTCAGTGATAGCACCAGCACTAGAATGGATAACATTAATATGAACTTGTTCATTTGAAAGTTTATCTAAAGAGGCTTTAACTGCTTCAGCTGAACCAGTCGTATCTGCTTTTAAGATAATATTAACTTCTTGAACTTCACCATTTGATTCATGGATTTTAGAGAAGATTTTCTCAAGTGAAGCTTGAGCTTGTTCACTTTGTTCATTGGCTTTCTTAGCTAAAGCACGTTTTTGAGCGATTTCTTTAGCTTGTTTTTCAGTTGGGAACGCCATAAATTTATCACCAGCATTTGGAACTTCACTTAAACCGATGACTGAACAAGGTGTAGAAGGTTTAGCTTCTTTTAAAATCTTCTTATATTCGTTAGTCATCCTACGAATTTTGCCATACGCAGTTCCAACGACGACATAGTCTTGGAAATTAAGTGTGCCGTTTTCAACAAGTAATGTTGCTTTAGGACCTTCGCCTTTATCTAGATTGGCTTCGATAACAGTACCAATCGCATAGCGATTAGGATTAGCTTTAAGCTCTTGCATTTCCGCTACTAAAAGGATCGATTCAAGGAGTTCTTTAATACCAATATTTTTCTTCGCTGAAATTTCGAGACAGATATTTGAACCACCATATTCTTCAGCGATGATATCGTAATTCATGAGTTCAGTCTTGATTCTTTCTGGATCTGCTCCAGGTTTATCAATTTTATTGATAGCGACGATTATTGGCACTTTAGCTGCTTTAGCGTGGTTAATTGCTTCAATTGTTTGAGGCATGACTCCATCATCGGCAGCAACCACTAAAACGACGATATCGGTGACTGAAGCACCACGCGAACGCATCGCAGTGAAAGCTTCGTGTCCTGGAGTGTCTAAGAAGGTGATCTTTTGACCGTTGATTTCTTTTTGATAAGCACCGATGGCTTGGGAAATACCACCAACTTCACTATCGACAAGGTGGGAACTTCTAATGGCATCGATGAGGGTGGTTTTACCATGGTCGACATGGCCCATGATGGTGACAACAGGAGCTCTTGGAAGTAAATCTTCAGGTTTATCAACGATTTCGACTTCTTCAAAGTTTTCCTCATTGACGATCTTTTCTTTTTTGAAATCATAACCGAATTGTAAGCAGATTAAACCAATCGCTTCATCATCGAGAGTTTGGTTGATTGTAACCATCATCTTCTTTTCTAGGAAAAGAAATTTAATAATTTCATTGACGTTAATGCCTAATTCTTTGGCAAGTTCACCAACGCTCATATTGCGGGTGTAAACAAAGACACCATTATTGACTTTATTAAGGCCGTCTTTCTTTGTATTCTTGCTAGGAATGTTAGCGCGTCTATTATCGTTATATTTACCCATAAAACCACCTTTCTAGGGATAAACCCTTAATTAATAAATAAAGAATAATTAATTTTCGTCGTCGTAATATTTATCGAAATCATCGAAGTCGATTTCTTCATCTTCGTAGTCATCTTCTTCATAGAGTTCCTCGTTTTCGAGTTCTTCGAGTTCCTCTTTGGTGTAGATTTCCATTTGAGGTTGAAGTGGTTTCTTGACTTCTTCTTTTTCTTCCTCGTGTTTAACTTCGTCTTCGGTAATCTTACGTGGACGTTTGCTAGTCTTTTGAGTAGCTTTAAATTCTTCTTTCTTCTTATCAGATTCAAGAGATGCTTCTAAAGAAGCAAGAGTTGTTGTGGTCTTAACCACGGTTGGTTTAACAACTGGGGTTTCTTCCACTTCAGGAGCTTTCTCTTCTTCAAGAGGTTTGACTTCTTCAGACTTAACTTCTTCTTTAATTTCTTCATCAAGAATCTTTTGTGGTTTAGCTTTTTCAACACCTGCAGTCGTTGCACTATTAGAAACTTCTTCCGCTCTACTAGCTTTAATCTTAGCAAGATAGTTTTCGTATTTTTCTTTTTGAGCTCTTTCTTTTTCTTCTTGTTGAACTTGTTCAACACTCTTAAGAGCAACGCTTGCTTCAGCTTCGTGGCTTTCTTCTAAGATATCAATCTTATAACCAGTTAATTTACAGGCGACACGTACATTAGCACCTTTACGACCAACCGCTAAAGAAGATTGTCCATCCGGAACGATGACGGTAGCACATTTCTTACCTTCTTCGTTTTCATAGATACCAATCTTTAAGACAGTTGCAGGTCTAAGGGCATCAATAATAAATAAATAATCATTAGGAGAATAGGAAATAATATCGATTTTTTCTTTATCGCGGCTATTACCAAGTTGAGCGATGATTTTTTGAATGGCAGAACCATTGACACCGATACAGGCACCGACAGAGTCGACGTTTGGATCGTTGCTATAAACCGCAACTTTAGATCTAATACCAGCTTCACGTGCTAAAGATTTGATGATGACTGTGCCATCATAGATTTCTCTAACCTCTTCCTCGAAGAGACGACGTAAAAATCCAGGATCAGAACGGGAAACTTTGACCATTGGGCTCTTACCTTGTTCACCGCTTGAAACATCGCTAACATAAAGTCTAACTGATGCACCAGCATCAAACATTTCATCGCCGATTAAATCTTTACGGGTTAAATAAAGTGAGGAGCGACCAATATTAACAATTGCGCCGCGATCATCACATTTTTCAACAGTACCAGTGATCATCTCACCGATTTTGTCTTTGTGAGTTTCATAAAGGTTTTGTTTTTCGGCTTCGGCTAATTTTTGTCTTAAGACAGATTTAACAGTTAATGCTGTTAAACGTGCCATTTCTTCTGGCTTAATATATTGAACATATTCGTCCCCAGCGACATACTTTTTGCCTTTCTTATTCTTGTTAGCGTCTTCAAGAGAAATTTCTAAGAAATCGTCTTCGACTTCTCCTTCAACAATTTTACGAACATATTTCATTTCGATTGAAGCGGGATCTTCGCTAATTTCAACGCGAATATCGCTTCCTTCATAAGCACCACCGAAAAGGTTCTTTTCAAGAGCTTTGCGAAGTGCTTCTTTTAAGGCTTCTAAAACTGATTGCTTAGAAATGCCCTTGGTAGCCTCGATTTCATCGAGAGCCTCCATAAATACTTTTGCATCCATTTCTTATTCTCCTTATTAAAATTTGATTGCAAGTCTCGCTTTGTCGATATCTTTTCTATTTAAAATTGCTTTAATTGTACGTGTCTTATCTTTAAATAGAAGAGTGATCTCATCCTTAGTTACTTCGGCTAAATCGCCTTCAACATAATTAAGTCCTTTATATGGGTTAGAAAGATGAACATTAATGTATTTACCAACGTATTTTTCAAGTTTAGAAACTTCGATTGGTTTTTCTGCTCCAAAACTAGTGACGTCAAGAACATATTCGCTTTGAATTAGATCTGCTTCATCAAGAAGTGGAGAGACTAAATCATTAACTTTAACGATATCTTCTAAATCGATAACATCGTCTCTATCGACGAGGATACGAAGATATTGAGTTCCGAATTCTTTGACGTATTTAACTTCGATTTTGTCGTAGCCTAAAGCCATAATTGGCTTTTCCACTAAGTTTTTAACGCTTTCTTCAATTCCCATATAAGCTCCTTAATAAACTAAAGAGTGGCAATCGCCACTCTTAAGAATAAGAGTTCGCCCGACAAGTCGAGCATTAATACTATAAAGTATTTATCAAACATGTGCAAATATTTTTTCTAAAGTTAGGCATTTAAGATGGAAATACTGAAGGGATTAGAGAGGAAAAAGTAGTAACGAAAACTAACGAGTTTGACGATTTAAATCGTCAATAATAATCAATAATTCTCTTGGATTGAAATAAGTATTTTTTCAATCAAAACAAACGATTTTCCTTTCTTATCTTGCATAAGTGAGAAATGTTATCTATAATTTATCGTGCTTTTCTAGAAAAGGAGAACAATTAAGATGAAAAAATTTATTCTTCCTGTCATTGGTTTAATCGCTTTAATCTTAGTCGGTGTAACCTTTGGTTTAGGTTCTAATTCTGCAGTTTATTTTATCCAAGAAACTGCTGGACGCGGTAACTGGTATCAACTCGTTTGGACCATCAAGGGTGTCTCAACAATCGGTGTTGTCGGATTCTTCCTACTCTGCGTTGGAGCATTCTTTGGTTTAGTAGCTTTAATCCCATTTAGATTCTCAAAATTCTTAATGGCATTAGTTGGTTTAATGTTCATTGGTGCTGGTGTGATGTTCCTTCTCACTCCAGGATCTGTCTACACTGGTATTAACGCTAGCTTATATCATAAGACTTCTTCATTTATCGCAATGATCGTCTTAGTATTCGTTGCAGGTGGTCTTGATTTATTAGGTGCCTGCGTTGGTTTCCTTCCAGAAAAGAAATAACTTAATTATTAATTTAGAAAATGATCTTCACTTATGTGAAGGTCTTTTTTTATCCTCTTATTCTTTATATATTTATAGGTAAGAATAGACGCATAAATAAATGTCTCTACATCTATTTACTAGAGCAAAAAAGCCTTCACTAGGAAGGCTAATTTTTGATTGTGCTAATTATTTATCTTTTTCAATTCTCACCATGAGGCGAGGAGCAATCATCAATAATTGAACGATTGTCGCAAGAAGCAAGAAGATTGCGGTAACAATTAAACCAACAGTGTGATGTTTGACCATACTGGTATTGCTTGCTTGATTGAACGCCATAACGAAGGTGAAGATTGCGGTAATTAAACCAAATCCACCAGTAGTAACGCCCCACCAAGTGATGATTTTCTTTGGTTCAAGTTTTTGATCTTTCTTAAATAAGAAAGGATAAGCGGTATAGACGGTAACGATACCGAAGATGATAACAAATATTGCAGACAAGAAGAAAACCATTCCAATAATCGGTTGATTATAGAAACCGGTATAAGTAACAATCTTTGGTTTTTCAGGAGTACCAAAGTCTCTAGAGAAAACTGTTTGATGAAGGATGAGAATAACAATTGATGCAACGATGGAGACTACTCCAGCGCAGGCTTCAATCAAAGCAGTTAATTTAAAGTTTTTGAAACATTTAAGGAATTTTTTCATCTTGTTAACCTCTTTAATACATATTTATTTTACAAATATGTTCTCAAAAATACAATAAAGCATTTTATGAGGAAATAATCATAAGTATTATTTCTTTAAACTGGATTGTTTTGCTCTAACGATTAAAGAACGATTTATCGTATCGGTTATTTCCTTTTTTTGGCCTTTCTTTAAAAGATAGACATTTTCTTGAGTGATAATCATAACTTCCATAGCATTAATATCTTTTAGATATTCGAAACCCATTTTTTCATCGTATAAACTGGAGCGAATGATAACTAAATAAGTGTCTTTTCCCGCCATAGAGGAGGTGCTAGAAAGTTTTAAATTATTTGGATCCTCCACCATTACTTTTAGCTTGGTTGCATCTTTTAAAATAAAACAGTTATTCTTCTTATCGTATGTAGCCTCTTTTTCATTTATTCTTGAATCGAAATAATTCGCATAATATAAACCTAGATAATTTCGATAATCATCATTTGATTTGTCACTTAAATAGATTGATTGGTCTAGATAGACATTTAAGTTAGAAGAAAAGATATTCTCTTTAACCTTAAACAAAGATGACAAACGATGAATTGTTTCATAAGAAGCAACGTTTAAATATTTATCAGATTCGTTGTAACGTTTTAAAGTATTGATATTTAGACCTGTTAATTTGGAAATTTCACTTAATTTAATATGTCTTTCTAAACACAGCTTCTTAAGTAAAGAGGTTTGTTGTCTTTTTAAATCAAAATCTTTTCTTAGATTTGAAAAATCCATCTCGTGATAGAGGCTATATTTATTAACGAATTCCTCTAATGGCCAATATAAAAATAGATATTCAAAACTACGATTAAAAAAGAGAAACAATTTAAAATATGACTCTGCTATAAAGAGGCCTTTAAAAGAAATATCAACAGTTTCATTTAATTTTATATTAAATGTTTCTTCAACAATTTCTTCAATTTTTGATTCGATATCATATTCGTTATTCTCGAGTCTATCTATAAAATAAGTCGCTGCAACTTTTTCTTCGATGGCTTTAAAAGAATATGACTTATTTAAGCCATAAGTGAAGATCGCGCCTAAGCGATTAACGATATCTTCTTGATAAAAAGCTTTAATCATTTCTTTTCCCTCATTAAATCTCTTGCTCGTTTGCCTAGGCTACTTCTTTCAAATAATTCAAGTTCTCGATATGAATTGTCGGCAGCGTCTTTGCGGCGACGATATCTTTCATAATAGATGGGTTCGACCGATATAGTGTCCACAAATCGTAGGTGATCAAAAGCTTTTTGGCTTATTAAGACATATTGCTTGCCAAGATTTCCAAGCAAATAAATTTGTTCTAATTTTTCAAAAGTTAAAACATTTCGAATAAACATTAAAGGGAATCTAAAATAAGCATCGTCCGCACGATATCCGATGACAACATCATATAATGATGTATCTATGTAATATTGTTCTATATAATCCAAGACATCTTTATATTCGATGCGATCGATATCGGATAATTCACGATTATGAAGCAAAATTGCAATCCAATTTAAAACCGAATATTTATTTTTATCAGTTAGATCAAGAATCTTTAGACCTCTTTCATTAATTTGATATTTATTTGCAAATCCGCTTCTCGTATTTCGATTCGCCCATTCTTTCGCCATATCGAGGTTTTGAGTGCAATAAAAGCCTAATCCATAGTCATTATGTTGGTTTGAACCTTCGTAATGAAAAACTGGTTTTTCGATAACTTGATCACTGCCGTGATAGATGATTTTGTAGCTCATATCTATATTCTACCTAATTTGTCCTATAATTCAATTGTTTTAGATATTTTAATATACCTTTTCTATATTTTTACTAACATTTTGATATGTTTTAGGCAACGAAAAACCACCCATATTAATCAGGTGGTTAATGTTGTCAATTTATTTCACTAAACTATAAGCATCTTCATCAACATAGACTGTGACGTCTTTATGTTTTTGAAGAATGGAACAAGGCATATCTTCACTGATTGGACCTTTGATTAAGCCGTAAACGGCTTTAGCCTTGTTTTTACCTGTGGCGATAAGAACGATCTTTCTCGCGTTCATGATGGACTTTAAGCCCATGGTAACCGCACGAGTTGGAACTTCGCTGATATCGTTAAATAAACGCGAATTATCTTTGATAGTTTGCTCGGTTAATTCTGTTTCATGGGTGAGTGAATCAAAAGAAGTGCCTGGTTCATTAAAGGCGATATGGCCATCGCTACCAATACCGAGGATTTGAATATCAATTCCCCCAGCTTTAGCGATCATATCATCGTATTGATTCATGAATTTCTTATAATCTCCAACACCAAGTAACACATTTGTGTTCTTTTTATCGATATCGATGTGATTGAAGAGATTTTCATTCATGAAATAGCGATATGATTGATTGTGGGTTCCTTCTAAACCGACATATTCATCTAAATTAAAGGTTGTGCATTTCTTAAATGAAACGCGTCCTTCTTTGTTGGCCTTCACTAGATTAGCGTACACCTGTAATGGCGATGTACCTGTAGCGAGACCTAAAACGGCATTTTCTTTTTTGTTAACGACATTAATAAAATCTTCAGCGATGAGCTTTGAAATCTTGTCGTTACTACCAACAACAACTTTCATTTGCATTTTCTCCTTCGATAAAAAAGTTATAAATATAATGAAAATATTAGTCAACAAAAAACTGCATTTTTCGATGTAAATTTTTCTTTACATCAGTTTGTAACCGCAACTTTTTTAGCCTGATAATAGCCGATGATTCGATAGATTGGATAAGTTAAAACAAGCGAAGTTGAAAGTTCAAAAATAAAGTTCCAGCCAATCATTGCTATGAATAAAAATTCATAGATGTTACCACCGCTTGGGGTTAGTGATTCTAATAAAGGTTTAAAAAATAAGATACAGCCCACCACAAATAAACCAGTATTTATAAGCGGTAGAGAAATTGAAGTAACAATTGTTGCAATTAAGTTGTTACGTTTATTTAACATTAGATAAATTAAGCCACCGAAAAATCCAGCAGCAGATGATTTAATTAAAACTGTTAAAACAGTGCCTAAAACCGAGACGTTATAAAATAGCGCAGTCGAAGGAGCCATCAAAACGAATAAGGAGTTGATTATACCAAGAAGTAAACCAACCCATGGTCCAAACATGATCGCACCTAAAGCAATAGGCACTAATGATAAATTGATGCTAATTGGTCCTAAAGCAATCGCGTTACCGATAAATTGAAGGACTATTTCCACCGCCATCAAGATGGCGATATAAGGCATATTTCGAACTGTAAATGGGTTTTTCATAAAATCAACATTGGGTAATATATTCTTTTTTAGAAAAGAAAGCAATGTTTTTTCTATAAGATAGCCATGCTAATGATAAATTAATCTCTGAGAGAAGTTATTGGAATAACATAAATCCCATCAGGGCGTTTATATGCGGCATTTGTTAAACCACAAATAATGCACAATGATTTTGGTCCTTTTCCACCATTTTCTATTATTGATTTCTTAATTTTCAACAGTTTTTGAGCAGCTTCATCGATCTTGTTGGCGCCCAATTTGATTTCGATGCCACACCAATCTCCATTTTCTAATTCGACTACTGCATCAATTTCATTGCCTTTATAGTCTTGATAATGATATAGCTCACCGCCAAACGATTCTGCATAAATTCTCAAATCTCTTTCAACTAAAGCCTCAAACATGAAACCAAAAGTATCTAAATCTTTTATTAATTTTGTTACATTCAAATTTAAAGCTGCACAAGCAAGAGCTGGATCACAGAAATGTCTTTTTTCTGCTTGTTTGACTCTTAGAGAAGAGCGCACATTCGGGCTAAAAGGTCTTTGGTTTTCAAAAAGGAATAGTCTAGAAAAGGAATTAATATATTTCGTTATCGTTTCATCACTGACATTTTCTTTCTCACTAGCCAAAATATCTTTGGTTAAAGATAAACTTGAAACTGTCGTCGATTCGTTTCTAGCTAGAGAACGTAAAAGGAGTTGGAGTTTGTGGGTTTCATATTTAACGTTTTCATCTAGTTTTTGTATATCTTCAAATATAACGCTTTCTAGATAACCTTTTGGCAAAATTCCTTCTTTCCCAGGGACGCATTTGATATTATCCGGCCAACCACCTCTAACGATTAAATATGCCAAATGTTCGATGTCTAAAGAGTCTATTAAAAAATTTTTTTCAAACACATTGTTACAAATGTCTTTGAGAGAAACTTTGCCATCTGAATCGCCCGATTCGAATAAACTCATAGTGTGCATCCTTAACTTAACGATTCTTCCAGCGCCAGAATGCAAAACACCTTTTCTAATTGGAGTCGAAGAACCTGTCAGAATGAATTGACCTTTTTTGCCCGACTTATCAACTTCCATTCTAACAGCATCCCAAATGTAAGGTACTTCTTGCCATTCATCTATCAAGCGAGGGTTATCACCTTCTAAAATTTTAGAAGGATCGATTTCGGCAAGTCTTCTATTTGAAAAATTATTAGTTGGATCTCCAACATAAAATTCTGATGAGGCTTGAAAAGACGATGCCCACGTTTTTCCACACCATTTAGGTCCCTCAATGCAAATCGCTTTAGCAACCAATAAATATTCTTTAATTACACTATCTATGAGACGAGGCTTATAAAGTGCTTTATCCATAAAAAATCTCCCGGCAAGTTTTTTCAACAAATATATTAATATTTATTTTTAATTTCGTCAATAAACTTGGGAAGATTTTTAGATTTTACTTGGGAAGATTTTTAGATTTTACTTGGGAAGATTTTTAAACATTGAAAAATAAAAATCATTTATTTGAATAAATTGAGAAATCATATCGATCTTCTCCATCCGGGAAGATCATAACGATATATTTACCTTCATTTTCTTTCTTTTTGGCTTCGTTTATCGCGCCAAGTAAAGCTGCTCCTGAAGATATTCCAACTCCGATTCCTTCAATTTCTTTAACTTCCATCGCCATTTCAATGGCGGCCATATCGTCTGCTTTATAAATTTCATCGTAAATAGACGTATCAAGCGTATTTGGAATAAAGCCTGCTCCAATTCCTTGGATTTTATGTTTACCAGGGTTAGAGCCGCTTAAAACTGCGCTATTAAGGGGTTCAACAGCTACCACTTTTACATTCTTTTTCTCTTTAAGATATTTTCCAGTACCTGAAATAGTTCCGCCAGTTCCGACTCCTGAAACAAAGATATCGACTTTACCTTCGCTTTGTTTATAGATTTCTGGACCAGTTGTTTCATAGTGGGCCTTAGGATTCGCTAAATTATCAAATTGACCTAAGATTAGAGAATTAGGAATCTCTTTAAGAAGTTCATTAGCCTTTTCAATGGATCCTTTCATTCCTTTGGAGGCTTCGGTTAGAACAAGCTTCGCTCCAAAAGATAAAATCTTTTGTCTTCTTTCAATTGTCATTGATTCTGGCATTACGATGACGGCTTTATAGCCTAAAGCTTTCGCCATATAGGCTATTGCAATACCAGTATTTCCAGAGGTTGGTTCAATAAAGGTTGTATCTTCTTTAACTAAACCTTTTTCTTTCGCGTCCATAATCATCTTATAGGCGATGCGGTCTTTGACTGAACCAGCCGGATTAAATGATTCAACTTTTGCGAATAAACGAGCTTTTAAATTATATTTGGCTTCTATTCCTTTAAGCTCGACAAAAGGAGTATTGCCTACTTTTATTTCTTTCATGCCTATTATTTTAAATAGTTAATAAAACAATACAAAACGATTTGATAAAAAAGTTAAATAAAAAGGATGCTTAAGCATCCTATTTAAGTATTATTGTTCTTTCCTCTTTCTTAGGAAGAAGTAACCACCAATCACGCTTATTCCAACAAGAGATGAAACAAGCACGATTATTAATGTTTGTGAGTTATTAACAAAACTATTCCCTAACATTATTGAAGCTGGTGAAGCATTTTTAATGGTGTAATCACTATTTTCATAAGAGATTGTCTTACCATGATATCTAGCCCAGGCTTCAAAACGATCTCTTGCGGTTGAAATGACATAGTCACCAGAGGTCATAAATGTTGCTCTTTCTGATGCGGATAAATTGTTGAAATAGCCAGATGCAATATCAAACTTTGTCACACATTGATTTGTAGTGTCTTCAAACATGACGTAGTTCGCAACATTAACCGCCGTTTCTACACCTTTGGTTGTTACGGTGAAACTAGAAATGTTGACATATGCGGTTTGAGATTTGGTCTTATAGTAAATTTGTAAATAATAATAATTTACAGTATTTGGAGTTGCTTTATCTAAATCAACCCAAGAAGTTCCGTTTGTAGAAAGTTGAATATCAGGAGTTGCGCCTGCAACTGTTACATTAGTAATACCAGTAGAGAAAGGCGCTGTGTTAACAACTTTTCCAGGAGCATATGTCTGACTAGAACTCAAAGATAACTTATTGCTATAGATATAACCATCAACATTGAATGCAATGCCGTCAACAGTAACATCTTGGTCTTCAGTATATGAACTTGCTATACCGGCAGTCTTAAATTCTGCACCAGTAAATTCGTTGCTCGAATCAACGACTTCTTGATATGCAGTTCTTGCAACGTTGACTGTTAACGAGCAAGTGAACGTTTCATATGTAACCGCATTTGTAAATGTTTTACTAGTGAAAGCACCGCCGCTTGCAGCATCGCTATAAGAGAATTTATAGCCGGTGTTAGCAAAGCTAAAATCAGTGATTACTTGGCCATTATCACCTCTAACAGAAATATCGCTTGTGCTAATAATTTCACCAACAGCAAATGTTTTGTCGGTAGATGCAATGATAGAGGTCATTGGATCAGCTGATGCCAAGTGATATGTGATTGAAATAGAAGTAATTTTTGCTTGGCCATTAGTTGCATCACCACTATTTGCTACCGTGTAAGTAACGCTTTGGGCGTCAACGGTTTGCTCAACGCCTGATACAACGGTGTTAGAGTTAGAATCAATAAAAATACCAGTATTATTTATGTTGTAATTAATTGTTACAGAATCAATAACATAGTTTTCTAAAACGGAAATTGTTATTCCTCCTGAACCATTTTGATAAAATCTCCATTCATAACCACTGGTATAGTATTTACCATTATTGCCCGTTCCAACCATTGTCGCAGTTGCAACGCTATCTATAGATACAGATTCGTACGTAGTGCCGTTGACCCATGAGTGTGCGCTTGCATAGTCTTGAATGACCACGGTTGCGGTCTCATCGCTACTTGGTTCACTAACAAGAATCGAATATGAAGTTGTTTGTCCTCCATAGGAGACGGTAACGGTTTGGTTACCAGCTGTTGACATATCATAGCCACTAAATGAGGCACTGGACGTTACATTGCTAGTAGAGCCATTGTTATAATGCGCAGTTACAGTTCCTCCAAAGGAGAATGTATCTCCAACCTCAAACGAGGTTTCATAATCGCTAACACTGATCGATGTTAAAGCAACAGCGGTAACTGTAATTGAATATGAAGTTGTTTTGGTAACGCCAGAGCTGGTGTAAGAGACCGTGACGGTTTGGTTGCCAGCTGTTGACATATTATAGCCAGTAAATGTTGAGCTATCGGCAACGCTGGATGTTGAGCCGTTTGAGAAAGTTGCAGTAACGGTCGGTTTAACAAATGTATCACCGACATAGTATGATGTTTTTGCATTACTAACTTCAATGGAAGTTAATGTTGGAGCATTAACTGTGATTTCATAGGACGCTTCTTGAGTCTCACCATCTTCGGTATAAGAGACTGTAACCGTTTTTGTTCCTGCTACACCCATATTTGGAGTAGAAACATATGTTGGCGAAACAATATCGCTAGAACCATCGCTATAATTAGCAGTAACGCTTAAACCTTCATAACTCCATTCATCACCAACATTGAATGTTGTTGGAGCATCGCTAGTATCAAGTTCGATGCTTGTTAAAGTCGGCTTTTCTGGCGTGCTTCCTTTAACTTCTTTAAAGAACATTACTTCGGTTTGATTGTCATTGCTTGCATAGCAAGAGAATATTGGAGGATTGTTTCCTGCATTAAATCTCATCGTATTACGATTGTTTGATGCAGCAACCACACTAAAGAATGTTGAATATGTAATTGTAAATGCGCCGGCAGATGAATCTGTTCCGCTTTTTGCTTTAAGATAATTATTTGTTCCGGTTCCTGCAGCGTATAAATAACTAGATCCATCACCAATATAATATTGGTTGGTTGTTCCAGTAGAAGTTAATGTCCAAACATTTGCTGTAGACATGTTTTCTTCAGGAAGTTTTGTTCCATTTTCGGTCAAGGTTACTGTAACGCCTTGTATATTGTTGCCACTTGTATAGGCGGGCATTGCGTAATATTGTGTGCTTGAGGACTTATAGCCAAGTAACACATATTTGCCACCATTTTGGATTTCACTTAAAGAGGTACACTTTTGGTAATAAGTGTCATCTCCTCCTCCACCACCGGAGGAAGTAACAGTCACAGTACAAGTATCGGTAAAACCACCATCAGATGTCGTGACAGTAATTATAGCAGTGCCTTCGGCAACACCTCTAACCGTTCCGTTTGTAACTGTTGCAATATTGGTGTTACTTGATGTCCAAGTTACGTTTTGATTTGTTGCGTTATTAGGAGCAACCGTAGCTTCAAGAGTTTCAGCGCCATCTACAGAAATAGACGCTGAATTCTTATTCAAAGAAACGCCGGTGACAGAAACGACTGTTCCACCACCATTATATCCATTGATTGTATCGGTGCTTGGAGTAGCATAACCGGTTGGAGTCGTGCTATTTGAAACATATGTGCTTCCGTTATAGTTAACAGATCCCCAAATAAAGTTAGCCCATTCTGGGAAGTCGATAAACGGATTTCTATTATTTGTGAAATTTTTATACAAAAGATTGTTACGATGAATTTCATATTCATCGACTGGGTCAGCTTTATGCCAGGCTAAAAGGTCGGTCATAATGCCCATCTTACCTTGTTTACTGGTGGAAGATGTGTATCCAGTGCTGGACCAATCAGAAACTGATTGAGTTAAAACTAAGTTAGGGTTATTTGTATCAATGCCATCGCTATCGCTACCAGAATAGTAGTTATAACGAGCGACCATATAGAAAATTGCTCTAGCAATATCGCCCTTATCACAATCTTGAGGTTCGAAAACTGTGCCAGTATTTAAAGTCTTAGATGTACCACGTAGGTTACCAGATTGATTTGAATATTTGCTACCACAGTCAGTGTAAGAACTAGAAGTCTTTACATAACCATAGTAGTAATTACTATGAATGTTATTAGCATAACCGTTACCGGCCATTAAGTGCATTGGATCACCACGAGCACCGCCAGCACCACTAGTGTCAAAACCTTCCGCTTTTGGCCAAACGTGTTCACGGTTGATACCCCACTGAGTTTGTTGGTGATCAGACCAGGCTGTTGTTTGGTTGTTCACATCACGATTTATGTATAAAGCATGAATATATGGATCAGTAGTATTATATGTATAACCAGTAATTTTGTTCGTTGATGAATTATATCCAGAAATGGCCGAAGCAGGAGATTTAACCCAATCTCGATCGGTGATTTCATACATCTTCCAGATATTTTCACCGCTTTCGTATGAAAAATATTTTTGTTCATCCTTAAGAATGGTTTTTAAGTTCTTTAAAAGATTTGTGCCTTGTCTTTCGGATTGAGACAAATTGTTTAAAGACGAATAATAACTTCTAATATTTGAAGCGGATGTATCGTTTAAATCGATTGTCGTTGGTAATGACGAGGCGTTATATGCGCTGACACTCTTGGTGTTCTGAGATAAAGCAAGAAAAGCTGGAATAGATAAGGCTAGTATTCCACCTAATGCTATGAATCGAAGACTTTTTTTCATCTACATTTCCTCTTCGGGTTTCTTTATTAAATAAAAAATTTAAAAATTAGTCAATAATTTTACATTGATGTAAGATGTTTTTTGATAGTCTGACTATCATTTTTAAAGAAGAATATTGCTAGCGATATTCTTGTTTTGTCTTAATTTTCTAATCAAGCTTAGCTAATCTATAATATTAACTATGTTAGATAATGTTGCTCGCTTCGACATGAAGCAGTCTCCAAAGAGACAAAAATTAAGATTTATTGGCTATTTGAAAGCCTTGCCAGTCCTTTGGTCACATCACGGAAAAATTACCAAAGTCAATATGAAAGGGATTAAACCTCCCTATCTTTTGCTTGCTAATCACAATGCTTTAATGGATGTTGATATCCTTAATTTAGCGACCTTTCCTCACCGCATTAACTATGTTATTGCGATCGATGGCTTCATCGGAAGAGAAAAATTATTGAGAAATGTCGGAGGAATCTGTAAAAGAAAATTCACCAATGATATCAATCTAATTAGGCATCTTAGAACTGTTAAAAATAATGGCGATATCGTTCAAATTTTTGCTGAAGCAAGATATTCATTATGCGGAACGAACGCCATCATTCCAGAATCGCTTGCCAAATTAGCGAAATTCCTCAATATCCCGGTGGTCATGTTAATGATGCACGGTCACCACATCAATTCCCCATTTTGGAATCTTCATAACCGCAAAATTAAAGGCATTGAAGCCGAGCTTAAATGCATCATAAATCAAGAAGAAATTGAAAAGCTTTCTAATGAAGAAGTTAATGAAATAATTCAGAAGAATTATGTTTATGATGAATATGCTTGGCAAAAGCAAAAAGGTGTCCGCGTTAAATATAAAGGAAGAGCGGAAGGATTACATAAAGTTTTATATCAATGCCCACACTGCAAAGTAGAATATGAAATGGATTCAAAAGATAACATTTTGTTCTGTAAACAGTGCGGAAAGAAATGGGAATATAGTGAACTTGGTGAACTAAAAGCACTTGAAGGTGAAACCGAATTCTCCCATATCCCCGATTGGTATGAATGGGAAAGAGCAAACGTTAGAAAAGAAGTTGAAGACAGAAAATATTATTTTGAAAGTGAAGTCCATGTCGATGCTTTACCTAACGCGGATAAATTCCTTCATCTAGGAAAAGGCAAATTAATCCACGATTTAAATGGATTCCATTTAGAAGGATATTATAAAGAAAATGATGAGCATTATTCATTAGATATTCCTGCCTTAGACGCTTATAGTGTCCACATCGAATATGAATATTTAGGTAAGTTTGGTGACTGCGTCGATCTTAACACCTTAAAAGACACCTTATATGTCTATCCTGAAAAAGAAAAATTCTCCGTTACTAAGATCTCTTTAGCGACCGAAGAAATATATAAAATTAAATCCAAAAATAATTAATCCGCTTGGCTGATAACTTCCTTTTCATGGATGAAAGGATAGATGAACAAAACTAAAGCGATTGAACCAAAGAAATAACCTGCATTCATTAAATCGTGCGTTAATCCTAATGGAAAGACATCTAAAGGAGGCGTTTTAAGGCCGATTAAATGAAGAGTGGAATAAATTCCAATAAAAAAGAAAACGCCCGTTAAAATGCCGCTAATAATGAGCGGTTTTTTAATTCTTTGACCTTTCTCGTCAAGCATGAGTAGATTAGCGAGTGAAACTTTGATCTTAAATGCTCTAAAGGAGAGATAGAAGACAATCGCGACCATAATGAGATGGAAGAATAGATAAATGATTTCTAAAACATGTCCCCCTACTTCACCTTCATTGCTTCCATAGACAAAGCATTGGATGAGCGAATATCCGCATAAAATAAATAAGCCCACCAAGATGAGGGAGAAGATAAGAAATAAGCTCTTTTCTTTTTTCACGATAATGATTTTAACACACAAACAAAAAAGTCGGTATCTAAACCGACTCTTATGTGTTTAAGCAGAGATTAAACTTCTTTTTCTTCTTTTTCTTTGGTCTTTTCAGCGTGTTTTAAGACGAGTCCAAACGCCACTAAGGTTGCCATTGAAAAAGTATAGGCTGGAATAGCTGTTCCGACATAAGCGGCAGAATTAGCTTTGGTGATTTCAGTAAAATCATCATAGACACTTTTCCACCAGTTAGCTTCGCTACCTTCTCTAGCTATTTGCTCTTCAGTCGCTTTATCAACATGGCTTTTCGCTGTTAATTGAACGGTGACTGAAGCTTGATATTTAGCTTTCATATATTGGGAGATAGTGAAGAATGTTAGAGCTAAAACAGCGCACCCTCCGATGATGCCAACGTAAGCGAGGGTTCTAAGCGTTTTCTTTGAAAATTTTAGCTTTTTCATAAACCCTCCTTATTCTTTTTCTTTTTCTTCAGCGTCTTTCTTTTTTAATTCACGTTGAAATTTCTTTTCTTCTTTTAAAGTTTTAACAAGTTCGTCTTCCTTTGGCTCTTCGGCCTTTGGAGCTTCTTTTTGACCTAACTTAGCTCCACATTCTGGACAGAATTTAGCGCCTTCTTTAACTTCCGCGCCGCATTCTGGGCAAACTGGTTTAGCTTCTTCAGATTTTTCTTCAGCCTTTGGTTCTTCTTTTACTTCTTCAGAAGATTTACCTTCTGCTTCTGCTTTAGCCTTGGCTTCAGCTTCAAGTTCCATCTTCATTAATTCTGGTCCATAAATTTCATCCACTAAAAGGTTACGTTCATTTTCTGGATCAAAGAAGTGCATGGCTTTGCCTTCGAAGACAACATTGATTTTTGAGCCCATCACCATTGAGGCTCTTTCTTCATCGCTTAAATTGATGGTTGGAATTCTAACGACGAGTTGAGTGCCATCTTCGGTTTGAACGTGGAGATGATATTCACTACCCATCATTTCGTTAACTAAGATTTCAACTGGAATGGAGTTTGTATCACCTTTCTTTGCGAGTTGAATATGTTCTGGACGAACACCTAAGATAACTTTACGGGATTCGATGCCTTTTTCTTTTAAGGCTTTAGCCTTTTCACCTTCAACAACGAGTTTATGACCGAAAGGATTAACATAATATTTACCTTTTTCTAAGGTTAGTTCACATTCAGCTGTATTCATCATTGGCGCACCAATAAATTGAGCGACGAATAAATTAGCTGGCATATCGAAGAGTTCAGCTGGTGTACCTACTTGCATGATGTAACCATCTTTTAAACAGACGATTCTATCACCTAAAGTCATAGCTTCGGTTTGATCGTGAGTAACATAGATAAATGTCGTATTGATACGTTTTCTTAAGAGGATGATTTCCGCTCTCATTTGGTTACGAAGTTTCGCATCCAAGTTAGATAAAGGTTCGTCCATTAAGAAAACTTTACAATCTTTAACCATCGCACGTCCGATAGCGACACGTTGTCTTTGTCCACCAGATAGAGCTTTTGGTTTTCTAGTTAAATATTGAGTGATACCAAGAACCTTTGCTGCGCTTGTGACTCTTTCATAGATTTGGTCATTGGTATAACCTTTTTGTTCTTTGCCATCCACCACTCTCACTTTCTTATCAAGACGAAGTGGGAAAGCCATGTTTTCATAGACTGTTAAATGTGGATAAAGGGCGTAGTTTTGGAAAACCATGGAGATATGACGATCTTTTGGTTGTAAGTCGTTAACGACTTCACCATCGATTTCAATCGTTCCAGCGGATATTTCCTCTAGACCTGCGACCATTCTTAACGTTGTGGATTTACCACACCCAGAAGGTCCAACAAATACGATAAATTCTTTATCTTTGATATCGAGGTTAAATTTATGAACAACCTCAACATTTCCGGGATAAATTTTCTTTACATCTTTTAATACAACTCTAGCCATTTTAATAGCCTCCTATCCTTTAACAGCACCACCAGTAACGCCTTCAACATAATATTTCTGTAAGAACATGAAGAGCACCATTACTGGAATAGCGACAATAACACCACCAGCGCAGAAGTGGGTGAAATGTGCGCCTATATTAGCAGGTGATAACCAAGAGTTAAGACCAGCCGCAACGTTCATACCAGCTTGGCTTCCAAGCGAGACTGTATAAGCGAAGACGAAGTCTCCCCAAGGTCCCATAAAGGAAGTTAAGACGGTATAGATGAGAATTGGTTTACAAAGTGGAAGAATGACCTTAATAAAGATTTGCATTCTATTCGCTCCGTCGACCAAGGCTGCTTCATCAAGCGATTTAGGTAACGTATCTAAGAAGCCTTTGATAACGTAATAACCCATACCAGAGGAAGCAACATAGACAAGGATCAAACCTGGAACAGCGTTGTCACCAGTAAGTCCGATTGTCTTTAATAATTGATATAGAACAATCATCGTTAAGAAGCCTGGGAACATGCCAAGAACTAACATGATGTTCATAAGTGGCTTACGAAGTTTGAAACGGAATCTTGATAAAGTGTAAGCCATCATAAACTGCATAGCAGTTTGAATCACACATACGAATAAAGCGATTATAAAGGTATTGAAGTACCACTGTAAGAAGTTACAATCGCTGGAGAATAAATAAGAATAATTATCAAATCCCCAAGCGGATGGAAGAATATCTCTTGTAACACCAGTGTTACCGGTATCAAAGGACTTCAATACTAAGAAGATAAACGGAAGAATCCAAATAATTGAGATTAATCCAAGAGCGATGTAAGAAGCGGTATTAGCAATTTTCTTCTTCTTTGACATCGACATACCATGTTTTTCAGTTGCCATATTATTGGAATTCCTCCTCATTACGTGTAGATGGAATGATGTTATAAATCACTAGTGAAAGGACAGCGACAACAATGAAGACCATGATGCCAATGACTGCTGCTAACTTATAGTTTGTATCGTTAACCGCTAGTGAGAATAACCAGGTAATAAGTAAGTCTGTCTTACCTGCGTTTCCATAATATTCTTGAACTTTTGGTCCACCACCAGTCAAGAGGTAAATAACGTTAAAGTTATTCATATTACCAGTGAAACTGGTAAGTAAATATGGGCCAGTTATGAATAACATATATGGAAGAGTGATCTTAGAATATTGTTGCCAAGCACTAGCACCATCGATATTTGCTGATTCATAAAGGTCAGCAGGAATATTCATTAAAATACCAGTGACAACGAGCATTAAGTAAGGAACACCAATCCAAATGTTAATGACAATAACGGTGATTCGAGCAATCCAAGCTTCACCCCAGAAGTCGATGAATAATTTACCACCACTAATCGCGCCGAGGATACCGTTAATGATACCGTCTTCAGCGAACATATTTGAAACGAATAAGATAGAGATGAACTGTGGGATTGCAATGGAAAAGACAAGGACCGTTCTCCATAATTTTTTAAGTTTGATGCCTTTCTTATTAATAAGCATCGCGACTAACATACCTAAGAAATAGTTTGTAAAGGTCGCAAAGAAAGCCCACACCAGGGTCCAAAGTAAGATTTGACCAAAGGTCATTGAGAAGGATGCACCTTCACTATTACCCCACTGTAAGAGTAGACCGAAGTTATCAAATCCAACCCAACCAAAGAGGTTTTGAGGTGGGAAGTGCGACTTATCGTAGTTAGTGAAGGCAACTAAGATCATGAAGAAGATCGGTAGGATCGTAAAGATTAAAATACCTAATGTCGGTAGCGCTAATAGCGTCTTATAAAAATCTTTATCAACTAACGCTCTAACATCATCACTTGCAGTAGCAAGCTTCTTTTGAGCCTTTTCATATTCTTCACCGATGCGATTTTGTTTGATATTTAAATACCAAGTATAAATAAACGCGACGATAAAGAAGAGGGATAAAACACCATAAAGTAAGATGTTAAATGAATTTTCACCATATACAATGGTGCCATCATCGCCAATCGTCGATTCGACCGTACCTAAGATATAAAGTCTACCGAGGTAGTGACCGCCGAATAAGGCGAGATAAAGAATAAAGATAACTTCAAATAGGAAGAAGAGAATACCTCTTAGCCATTGTCCTCTCATCACTGAGCCAAAACCCATGACGAAATAGGACACTTTAGTCTTCCAATCACCATACCAGAAGGTTAAACCTAAATTCTTGAAGAAATTGACGATTCCCCAGAATGATCTCTTGAGGAATGCCCAAATCTTTATGCCAAGGTTTTTAAACCAGCCTGGAATAGCTTTAAAGAAGGCAACGAATTTAAGACCAAAACGTTGGAACTTATTTAGCTTTAGATATTCTAAATCAGACATTTGTTGAGCCATCGTTTCACCTCCTTTTAATCAGAATCAAGTAATTCTGGTAAACCAGCACGATAATTCGCTAAAATCTCTTGGATTTGCGCATCGGTGCTATTAGCGGTAACTGCTTTAGCAGTTGTTGCTAAAGCGGTAAACCAGCTTCCAGGACATTGACCTTGTGGTTTTGCATATTGATGTTGTTCATTAAGAGCTTTTAAGCCTTTATGATTTTGGACATCTTCTTTTTGAGATGCAGCTTTATTAGCTGGACCCCATTTAGCCTTATCAAATCTCTCGTATTGGCAGTCTTCACTAGTCAAGAAACGAGCGATTTTACGGCAAACCGAAGCTTTTTTAGGATCAACTTGAGGTTTGACACCTAAAAGTTTATATCCATCGAAGCTTGATAAATGATAGGAATTTCCATCAACAGTAAATGATGGAAGAGCAGCACAACCAAGCATTCCAGCTTCATCGAGTTTTTTGACCGCATTTACTTCGTATTCCCAAATACCGGAAATTACTGCGGCAGCGGATTCGCCTAATTTTGAAGCATGAGAGTCACTAACAACAACACCTTTTTTGTCTAATTCTTTTAGACCTTTTGCGGCAATTAAGCCATTTCCGGAATCGTAGTTGTCATCGTATGATTTAAATTTTCCACTTTCATCATCAAGTTCCCAGTTTGAATAGCAACCAGTCGCCATGAAATAAGAAGCAGCATAGAAGCCACTGCTTCTTGCTTCGAAATTGAATGTTCTTGGTTTGCTTGGATCCTTGGTGCAAGCAGCAATGATTGAACTAACATCTTTTGCATCTTCATCGGAGATAAAATTCTTATCGTAATATAAGAAATATCCATTATCTGCTGTGATTGGGAACGCATAGACTTCATTATTAATTTTTGCAGCATCTACAGCACCTTCAACCATTTCTTCTTGCATAGCGTTAACATATCCAGAGCCAAGTCTAGATAAGGCGCCTGCCACTTTTAGACGGGATAATTGGTCTTGAGCGAAGCAGAATAAATCGGCACCGTCTTGAACGTCTTGAAGCATCGAGCTAGCAGCTTTTTCTTCACCGACTGGTTCAATTGTCGCGTTGATCGTGTATTTTCCACCATTAGCAGCGACGAATTGTCCGATTTGTGATTTGGTTAATTCAACGATTCTATCGTCGACCCAAACTTTGATATCGTATGTACCTGCATCTTCGATATCATCGAGATCTTCTTGTTCACCACCGCTAATAACTAAGCCAGAGATGTTATAGGTGTACTTAAAGTTACAACCAGCAAGAAGAGCTACTGGAAGGAGCACTAATGTTTTCTTTAATATTTTATTCATTTATTTTAGCCTCCTTATTGAGCAACCCAAATGCCATAAAGATTTAAGACATTATATTGCTTATAATCGGTGGCGAAGTTCCAAATAAGATCTTCGTCAATGGCAGATGTATATTCTGAATATCCAATAAATATTGGATAAAGTGGATCAGCAGCCTTAGAGTTATCTAATTTTGCTTCCTCTGGGCATTCACCCAAAGGTTCTAATTGGTACCATCTCATCGTGTAGATAGGTTCATCCGAGTGAGAATTATCTAAATAGAAATTGACAGTCATATCAAATTCTTTTGGATCTTCACCTGGATATGGGAAACGAGGATTGAACATTTCCGAACCACTACAAGATGCAAGTAGAGGTAAGACTAAGAGTGATAACAATAATTTTTTCTTCATTTTTCGTTACCTCCTAATTCCAATCGGTAAGATACACCGTAATAGAGTGATCTTCTTTAAGTTTGATCGTGGCCCATTCATAATGAGTTGAGCCTTCCCAACTATCGTGATAGACAGGATCATCCATCATTCCACTCTTGATATAGCAAGTCCAACTACCATTATAGGTACCTAAATCAGTTGGAACATCACCGCTAGCATTGAGAGTTAGATAGACAAATGTTTCATTGATTTGCATACCATATGTATCAGTGGAATCCGACCAAATCCATTTACCATCATCAATATGATGACCATGGGTTGTGGTATAGAAGACATCACCCCAAGAAGTCGCATTATCGGTGCGTTTCTTAGCCATATCTTTATGAAGTTTAATCATATCGGCAAAGACACCGGTTAAACCTTTGACACCGCTGATGCGGTCATCATTACCCCAGTCAGTTACATCAAATGTAAAGGAATAACCAGAATAAGTGATGGTAACATTTTTCTTATTATTCCAATTGAAGGCATTGACGTGAGCTGGAGTGTTATAGGAGTTATGAGATATCCAACGACCATACATATATGCACAATCGCTTGGTTTAACATTAAGTTCTGCGAGTTCTTCACTAACAAATGCATAATAGTCATCCCAAGATTCACCTGGATTTTGTGATCTAATCTTTAGATCTTTACTTCTAAGTAATTCTTCACCACCTTGAATGAAGGCTGGGCAGTTACTTGAGAAGATAAGAGAATGAGTTTCTAAAGATTCTCTAACAATCTTATATGCTCGAGTGGTCGCTTCTGCAACGGAAGTGACATCGCCATCGCTAACGGTATTATAAAGTTGATCGAAGACAGTCCAGTTATCGTGACAAGAAGCATAGTTAACGGTTTGTTCAGAGTGAATTCCGCTACAAGCAGAGTCGGTATTGACTGTGACATCGACACCCCAAAGACCTTCGCAAACGTTCTTAGCTAAATCGTAACCAGATTTACCGCCAACATCGCCGCCTTGGACTAAACCTTTACCAGGGTAGCCACCGACATTATTTTCGCCTCTAAGTTGATTACGAACTGTATCATTGAAGGAACCAAGATAAACACCATTTGGAACTTTTTGTTTGCTACATTCGTTATAAACTTGCCATTTGAAGCCACCATAATTGTAGGCATATTCGCTTTCTGGACGATCTGGATATTCTTTTTTCCAGGCTTCGAGAGGATTTTCATCTTTCCATTCATCTGAGCCTTCCCCGTGGTAGCCACCGCTGGTCCAACCTTCACCATACATATAGATTGATTGATCGATCTTGTAAAGTTCAGTTTGTGCTTTTCTTAATGTTTGGAAATCGATAAGACCCATGAGGTCGAAACGGAAACCTTTGATATTGTAATCTTTAGCCCACATGCATAAG
>CACXKR010000006.1 GCA_902768335.1 uncultured Erysipelotrichaceae bacterium | reverse complement strand
GCGATCATTTCTCAGGAATATCAGGACAGCAATCCAAAATATGAGATTGAGAAATTCTCTTTGATCATGGATAACAACACAGCCTCAGCAAGTGAAATCTTCACTTTGGCGATGCGTGCTGGATGTAACACCACGACGTATGGCATGAAAAGCTATGGTAAAGGTATCGCTCATGCTCAATTAGCGTTAGATCCAATCACTAAAGAAGTTACTTCTGTCGCTGCCTCAGTTGATGAAAAACCATATGAATATGCTGGTTTAGTTGAACACACCGAAGTTAAGAAAATTATGGATTTTTACAATACTTATATTGATCCAATTAAGAGCGAAGTTATCGGCCAAGCTGATAGCGTGCTCGATGTTAGCTCTAAATTCGTTCTCACCGACTTATGTGTTGATACCATGGGTATCGCTGCTCAAAAGTGGGCTGATGCAAATGGTGGAATGAAGATTTCTTCAACCTATCATAACGCTAACGGTGGTATCCGTGCGGATATCGCTGCAGGTGATATCAAGTTTGGTGATGTCTATCGTTCATTCCCATTTGATAACGAATTAGTCGTTATTAAAGTAAAAGGTTCAAAACTTAAAGAATATTTAAGTAAAGCTAAGAAATATGGTTTCTGGAGAAACCTTGAAGTTCTTCCTTCTTTATCTGCAGTAGTTGACACCGAAGATTATTATTTTGCATCAACCGACTTCTTAGTAACTTCTAAGAATGAAGCGTTTAAATTAGAAGAAAGCGACTTCATTAGAACCGGCTATGTCATTCGTGATATCGTCGCGGCGAGAATCAAATGGGAAAAGACAGTTAAAGCATCTGAGTTTATTCAATCAAAGAATAAACAATTCATGGTTCCTGTTGAATAAATAATATTGATAATAAAAAAATACGGAGGCTATTTGGCTTCCGTTTTAATTTGCTTGTTTAACTTTATTGACTAAATTATCAACTCTTTTAGCGAGGTAATTACCCCATCTTTGATCATAGCCGAATAAACATTGAGCAATTGGAATTCGACGAATTCCTTCATAGCATCCCGCACTGAAAGCGGTAGCGATAACAACATAAATTAGTCTTAACCACCAACTTGATCCATCTGGAGGGGTTACAACAAAGATACTCTCGTATGAGAACGCATTGAATGCGACAAGTAGTAAACTAAATAACTTAATACCTAGGAAATGGAAAGTCATAATCGCCAAAGAGGCTTTTCCTAAATACATGAAGAATTTCTTAATAATTGGAATAAATCTAGAGATGAGAACTGATAACGCTAGAAGCATGATGACTCCTGCGCATGAACCTAGCATCGTTTTCCATAATGGTTGAGGGAAGGAGTTACCCACTATCGAAAGCATAACTTCGTCTTTAAAAGCGATTAAAGATGCGATGGTTGTACAAATAGCGAATATAACTAATAGAGCCCAAGGCTTATTTGCCTCCTTGGCTTTTTGCCAAATGAAGAGATTTCTAATTACATATCCCAAACAGACATAGTGTTGAACAAGTAGAACTCTTTTAGCCCTCATGATCCAAATATATTGACTATAGTCAAATGAGAGAAGATAGAATGCGACGATTAAAACGATTAGTGATAAAACATAGACAAGTCCAATATTACCTCTACAAGCGATGACGAGTAATTTCGCAAAGATAACCGCAAAGAAAAGAGCGGGAAGGAACCAGAACGCTCCAAGTGGTTGAGTTAAGACTTTTCCATTTAAGAAAAGCATCTTCACAGAATCCCAATAACCAAACTCGGTGTATTCAAATGGACTAATATATCCAGGAATTAAAGTAAGCAAAGCTTTTATAGAAATAAAGAGGAATGTTATAAAGAAAAACGGTACTAGAATAGAGAAGATCTTTTTAACAAGGAACGATGAGAAATTACCTTTTTCAAATTTAGAACAATATCCGGAGATAAAAAAGAAGGCTGGCATATGGAATAGATAAATGAAAGTGATCATTGGCCCATAGCAGCAATGACCAATCACCATTAATAAAATGGCGATGCCTTTAAAAACATCAGCATAATCTAGCCTTACGCTTTTCGTGGTTTCGTTCATATGTTTCATTTTACAAAGAAAGTTAATAAAAGAAAAGGAAGCTATTTGGCTTCCGCTTCTTCTTTCTTTGGCATTTGAGATGCGAGTTTAACTCCGATTACTCCAGGTACTTCTTCCATCAAGATGATTTCAATACCATCTGATAAAGTGGAGTCGATTAAGACGCAGTCTTGACATGCGCCCGCCATATTTATATAAACGATCCCATCGATAAAATCGACATATTCAATATCGCCACCATCCCTTTGGATGAATGGACGAATCTTATCTAATGTTTTTTGAATTAAAGCAACTGTGTCTTCCATAAAGCAAGAGATATTATAAACACGCGCAACTACTAAATCAATAAATGTGTTAAACTATTTTTATGAATAAAAAACGTGATGAATTTAGACTCACAATTTCTCATTTTAAGATTCTCCAAACAGTTGATGAATTGAATAAGAAAAAACTTTACCCAACCGCTAAAGGGGTCAATAACGTCTTGATGGGAAAACTTGATCGTGAAACAAGGAAGTACGCTGATATAAAGACCTATGGAACTCTCATTTCATTTCCAGGTCGTAAACTATGCTCCTATATTTTAAATATGACTAGAAGAGGTTATCTTGGATATATCTATGATAAGAACACAGATGATATGTATCTAAGAATAACTGAAAAAGGCGAAGGAGAAATCCTTCATTATGAAAAGAGGCACAAGAATGCTTACCGCAAAAAAGAGCCTCATCATAAACCTGAAATAGTGGAAATTAAATAAATTTATAAGTCTGCAAAGACATCAACTAAGAAACTATATCTAGCACTTAACCAAGAACGAAGATAACGAATCTGTCCTTTTAAGGTTGTAATTGCAACGACACTTGAAGGTTCAGACCACACTAACTTGCCCATGATTGGCCAGCGCACAAAGTTTCTTTCTAATGCGTTAGGAGCTTTCGCATAAATTGAATCTTCTGAGTCAACGTCGAGTAATTGTAATACTTCAGTAATTGAATCCTTATATAAAGCTAGTTTAGCCTTAACAATTGCTACGAATTCAGAACGAGCATACAAAATTCTATAGAATGTATTCTTTTCGCAGGCGAACATGCAGTCGTTAGGTAGACATAATTCAAGATCGCCAATATCGTAGTTAACATTTCCGGAACTAACATCAAAGTCCCATAATGGACCTTTGAATAATTTTCCGTTTTTATCTTTATAGTAATAACTACTGGTATGACCACAATCGACATTAGTGAATAATTCATCGACTATATAACAATCTGCAAAACTATCGACATCGATTAAACTTTCAACAGTGGCCCATTCACCTTCAGTGATCGCTGTGTAGCATGATTGCAAATAGTTAGTGATATATTCGATTTCAACATCTTTGTTATCAAGATAAGCTTGTGATTCGGTATCAGGAGTCTTAAAGGCGTATTCTTCACCATTGAAGATGAAGTAATCTTGATTGAGAGTTCCTTCGCTTGGTGCGCGTGAATCTCTTTCAAGGAAATAACCGTTATTACCATCTGCGGCAATACTATCATCGATATCAACACGACCTTTGCCAGTTTGGATTTGGTCGCAAACTAGATACACGCCTTTATAATCGTTATTAAGATAGAGATCAACTAGTTGATGTTTGGATGAAAAATCTATTCCATCAAATCTATCACCTAATTCGTAAGCAGTATAGTTTCTTAAAAGTGATTTGTCCCCGTGATTAGCGATGAGAGTCCAACTCTTTGCCTTATAGGAAGAGCCAAACATCTTTTGTTTGCTATCAAATTTAATTCGATATGGTTTTTTATCTAAACCCCAAGTGGAGTTTCCTCTTCCTTTAACATCTGCGCTAACTTCGTCAAATTCCCATTCTGCTTTTGTGTTAGTGACAGTAATGGTGGATGTGACATATTCATCTTTGCTGACGATATCTTGACCATTTTCAGTCTTGATAATAACTGCAGGTAGTTCTAAGAAATCATAATCGAATTCCGCGTACACGCTATATGTATCTGCGGTAATAGGTTGATTCTTATCCCATAAAGAGCCATCTTCGTTAACCCATCTTTGGAATGTATAACCAACTTTAGTGGGATCTTGAGGAACATTAACCTTCTCACCTTTGATTATCTGACACCAAAAATAAACATCTGAATCAACATAGAATTGAACTAGTGATGTATCAGGTACAGGAATATAGCTTGAGCTACTGGTCGAAGAAGATGAGCTGGATGTTGAAGAAGATGTTTCAGCTTGTCCACATCCAGAGACGAGCATAGAAAAAACAGCTAATGAGATTAATACGATTTTTGGTTTCATAATTTTATTATTACTTATATTTATGCGTTGAGAAAGTTTTAATTATAGGCAAACAAAAAACAGAGATTAATCTCTGTCTTTGTCTATTTATAAATATTTAATTCTTTTTAATATAGGAATAGCTTGATTTAGAAGCGATGACTTTCTTTTCACTTTGCATCATTCTAAATGCGAAGCATATGGAGACGAGTCCGGATAAGACAAGAAGCGCTCCGATAAGATAACTTACCCAACCAACTGCGTACAATGAATATTTAGTAAAGACGCTCTTCTTGCTTGCTTCCATCGCGAAGAATAAGACGGATGTAGCAACATTAAGTAAGCCACCGAGCATGACTAACGCACTGCTCTTTTTGGCGAACACATATGAGCATAAGGCTAAAACCATCAAGATAATCGAGGCAATACCTAATCCACTGACATGACTCATTCCGATGTTATTTTTAATATGATCGCTCACGGCATTAAAGAAGAATTGGTATCCACTGAATGATGGAATTGAATCAACGTTTTTCTCTAGAGTTGGGACAATGAATTGTGGAATAGCGAGTAAACCGAACGATAGAAGGATTACTGCTAAAGAAGCATATATTACTAATCTAACTTTTTTCTCCATCTTTCTCTCCTTAGTCTTTGTGGTTGGGGCGACTGGGATCGAACCAGTGAATGGCGAGTTCAGAGCCCGCTGCCTTACCGCTTGGCTACGCCCCAAAATTAAAAGGTGGCGTTTTGGTAAATGGTGCCCGGGACCGGACTTGAACCGGTATGAGTTATTCACTCGAGGGATTTTAAGTCCCTTGCGTCTACCAATTTCGCCACCTGGGCAAGTAAATGGTCTCCCGTAGACGATTCGAACGTCCGACCCCTTGATTAAAAGTCGAGTGCTCTGCCAACTGAGCTAACGGGAGATAGTGCAATTTATAGAAAATTGCTTTGATATTATTGCATATATTATTTATATAATCTACAACTTTTTTACAAAATGGTTAAATAAGAATAAAAAAATCACCAAATAGGTGAATTTTTAATGGTTGGGGTGGCTGGGATCGGACCAGCGAATGCAAGAGTCAAAGTCTTGTGCCTTACCACTTGGCTACACCCCAAGAAGATGGTGGAGGAAGGTGGATTTGAACCACCGAACCCGAAGGAATTGATTTACAGTCAACCGCGTTTGGCCGCTTCGCTATTCCTCCACATGCTGTCAATGGTGGATGTTAGAGGGCTCGAACCTCTGACCCCCGCCGTGTAAAGGCGATGCTCTCCCAACTGAGCTAAACATCCAATTACACTTTGACGTGCTAGATAAATATATCATTATGATATAGGCAAGTCAACGTGATTTTTAAGTGATTAATAACCCTTCTTTCCAAGCAAATGGAACATGTTCTTTTTATAGACTTCAACACCTGGTTGATTGAAAGGATTTACTTCAAGAAGATAGGCTGACATAGCACAAGTTTTCATAAAGAAATAGAATAGATAACCTAAATTAAAGGCATCTAATTTATCAACTTCGAGGATAATGTTAGGAACTCCACCTGTTTTAGTGTGAGCTTCTAAAGTTCCTAAGAAGGCCTTTTCATTTACAAAACCGAGTGATTTCCCTTCTAAGTAATTTAGACCATCAAGATCTTTTTCATCATGAGGAATAATTACATCATTATTTGGATTATGAACAAACAAAATCGTTTCAAACATAATCTTATTACCGTCTTGGACATATTGGCCTAAAGAATGTAGATCGGTTGAGAAAGTAGCAGAATGTGGTAATAAACCTTTTCCGTCTTTGCCTTCTGATTCTCCAAATAGTTGTTTAAACCATTCGCCTAATTGGGTCAGTCTTGGTTCATAAGTTACAAACATTTCAACTGGTTTTTGGTGGCGATAGAAATAGTCTCTAAGCACTGCATATTTATACGCTGGATTTGCATCAATTGAAGGATTTTTGCAGGCTTTTTGAGCTTCTAGAGCGCCTTTCATAAGCGAATCAATATCGAGCCCAGCACAGGCAAGTGGAAATAGACCAACCGCTGTGAAAACTGAGTATCGACCACCAATATTTCCTGGAAGATTAAACGTAACATAACCTTCTTTATTTGATAGTTCTCTAAGAGCCCCTTTATGAGCATCGGTTGTGGCAAATATGGCTTTTCTAGCTTTTTCTTTGCCTACCTTTTTCTCAAGTAATTCTTTAACTAATCTAAAAGCAATTGCGGTTTCGGTTGTAGTGCCGCTTTTTGAAATGACGTTAATAGCGAAGTTTTTCTTTTCTAAATATTTCAAAGTTTCGTAAACATAATCACTGGAGAATGTTTGACCAAAGAAAATGATTTCGAGTTTATCATCACTTCTTAGACCACGTAAGGCTTCGATAGCCGCTCTAGCACCTAAATAGGAACCACCAATTCCACATACGACCAAGACTTCATAATTATCTCGAACTTCTTTGGCGTATTTTTTGATGCTTTCAAATTCGACTTTATCAAAAGTTTCAGGATAATTTACCCAACCGGTGTAATCGTTTCCTGCCCCTTTATTTTCATCAATCATCTCATTAATTTTTGAGACTTTTTCTTGGTATGACTTATAGTCAACCTTATTTAAGATGTGTGCATCATTTACTTTTAACATAGTTAATTCTCCTTTTTTGCTTTTTCGATCCATTCTGGAAGTTTTGCTTTAAGAGCAGAAAAATCAATATATTGAGGATCGATTTTTTCTTTCTTAACACCGCTTCGATGGTATTCATCTTTTTCTTCTTGGCTAATTTGAGACATGGATAATTTTAAGAATCCATCTTCTTCAATGCCAATTATTTTGACTTGATAGGTTTTACCTATTTTTAAGTATCTAGAAATGTTTCTAATGAAGGTATTGGCGACTTGTGAAATATGAAGCAGTCCTTTTTGACCATCTTCAAAAATCATTATCGCCCCAAATGGTTTGATATTGATAATTGTACCTTCGATAATATCGTTAATTTTGTAAGTGTTCATTTTGTTCAATATACGCTTCTATTGCGTTGGTGTCTTCTAATGTGGTGATTTTTCTTAGTTTTTCTTCACCAGGAATAATGCAAACTTTTTTACCTAATAATTTTATTAATTGAGTATCGTCTGTCGCTTCTTTTCCTTCAAACTTCTGGTGAGCCTCTTTAATTACATTAATTTTGAAAGCTTGAGGAGTTTGAATGCGATATAATTCGTCTCTATTCTCAAATGATAATAGCTCGCCATTTTTAACTTTCACGATTGTATCTACAACCTTGATTGCAGGCGTAGCGGCATCACCATCTTTTAAAGCAGTTAATAAGGAAGAAATTATTTTTTCATCGACAAGAGGTCTAGCGGAATCATGAATTAAGACATAGCCATCATCCTTGATTGCTTCTAATCCATTTTTTACGCTTTCCTGACGAACTTTTCCTCCAACAACAACAGTTCTAACTTTTGTAAAATTATAAACTTTTACAAGATGTTGTATTTCTTCAATATCTTCTAAAGAAGATACAACAATAATTTCATCAATTAATTTTGAAGAATTAAATGCATTAAGCGAATAATACAAAACTTCTTTGCCTTTAATTTTGAAAAATTGTTTTTTTGTATTATGGGCAAATCTGGTTGATGATCCTGCTGCTAAAAGAAGAGCAAAAGTTTTCATTTTATTCGCCACTAAGTTTTTTAAATGTTTCGTCTTCTTTACGCTTTAATTCGGTATTGACGGCAACTTGTTTAATAATGGATTTAACTGTTTTATCTAAGTTTGAACCTTCTGTGTAGTTACCAGTAAATGCGAAATTAACACGGTTTTCTTTAACAAGTTTTTGAATGCTACTTTTGTCCTTTTTAGAATAGATAGCGATCGATTTTCCGCCATTGTTCTTAAGAACTTGCATGCATGGAACATCGGTCATTCCATCACCAAGATAAATCATATTAGTGTATGGGATGCGGTGTTCTTTTTCTTTTTCGTTAATCTTTTTATCATCTCTTAGGTCTGTTGCGCCTTTAGAAATTCTAAAGAGATATTGTGTCTTTTGAGTGTAGTTAACTGCAAGTTTTGGCCAAACTGGAACTTGGGTTTCTGGATCAAAATAGAATTCGCAGCCATAGATTTCTTTGAAATATTTGGCGATTTTTGAGCCTTCAACAATTTCTTTTGTTCCAGAACTTAATAAATAGTGTTCAACTTTAACATCGTGGGCTTGACCATATTTATTAATTCTTGAGAACCAGCTTTCCACGCCTGGATAATATTCGATTTTCTTTCCGCATTCATTAAGGAATTTTCTAGTAAGTTTAATTCCTTTTTCTTCGGAAAGCTTAATCATCATATACATATAGGAAAGAATTCTTTCAACTTCACTTTTCTTAGAAAACTCTCCTGTTGCTCCCCAGAATTCATCTGGTTTCATTCCAAGAGCTGGGATGAACGAATAATTCTGCATATCGGTTGTCGATAGAGTTTTATCGAAATCATACAGAATTGCGACAATTGGTTTTTTCATATGCTTACCTCGCTTAAAACATTACCAAAAGGTAAACGCTATGTCAATTTATGTGGTTGGCAAAATTGCCAAATTATAACTTTTTATATGGGAGAGGATAACGAGATGTTAAAGCAATAACTTTCTTATGGATTTCTTGAAGTTTTGCTTCATCATCTTTGCTTGCGATAGCTTCATCGATATATTGGGCTACGAGTTCCATATCTGATTCAACAAATCCCCTAGTGGTGATGGCGGCAGTTCCAACACGAATACCGCTTGTGACCATTGGTGGAAGTGGATCGCCTGGAATAGTGTTTTTATTGACAGTGATTCCCACTAAATCAAGGAGTTTTTCAACTTCCTTTCCGGTCATACCTTTTGTGGAATAAGTATCAACTAAAATTAAGTGATTATCTGTGCCACCAGTAACAAGCTTGTATCCACGTTTGATTAAGGCTGCAGCAAGAGCCTTACAATTCTTGATAATTTGTTCACAATATTTCTTGAATTCTGGTTGAAGGTCTTCATTAAAACATACAGCTTTTGCAGCGATAATGTGCATTAACGGACCACCTTGAATGCCTGGGAATAGTTTTGAATTTATCGATTTATAAATCTCTTCGTTGTTAGTTAAAATCATACCGCCACGAGGCCCTCTTAAAGTCTTGTGAGTTGTGGTGGTAACAATGTCGGCATAATCGCATGGATTTGGATGGAGACCAGTTGCGACTAAACCAGCAATGTGAGCCATATCAACCATGAAATATGCACCGACTTCATCTGCTACTTTTTTGAAGAAGGCAAAATCGATAATTCTACTATAAGCAGATGCTCCAGCAAGGATTAGTTGAGGCTTTTCTTTTAAAGCAAGTTCTCTCATTGCTTCATAATCAATGAAACCATTTTCGTCGACATCGTAATGAACAAAGACATAGTCGCTTCCAGAGAACGATAGTTTATGACCATGGGTTAAATGCCCGCCATTGGAAAGTGACATTGATAAAATTTTGTCACCAGGTTTAAGAATAGAACGATAAGCTGCCATATTTGCTTGGCTTCCAGAATGCGGTTGAACATTTGCGTATTTAACGTTAAATAATTGTTTGGCTAAATTTTGGGCTTCTCTTTCAACCATATCGACGTTTTCACAACCACCGTAGTAGCGTCTTCCTGGATAGCCTTCAGCATATTTATTTGTGAGAATAGATCCGCATGCTTCCAAAACGTCGTTTGAAACATAGTTTTCAGATGCGATCAATTCAATATTATTTTCTTGTCTTTGTAATTCGGCATTAATAAAATTTCTTATCGTTTCATTTTTCATATAATTAACCTCGTCTAAATATAATACTTACTATAAGTAAGTTTGTAAATAATAAAAGAAGTTTTTATTTCGATTTGATATTATAAAGACAATGTCTAAGAAAATAGTTGTAATTGGTGGTGGTATTGCTGGACTAAACGCGGGCATCGAGCTTT
This sequence comes from uncultured Erysipelotrichaceae bacterium, assembly GCA_902768335.1. Taxonomy (GTDB): domain Bacteria; phylum Bacillota_I; class Bacilli_A; order RFN20; family CAG-826; genus Fiminaster. The sequence continues at coordinate 41,302 of CACXKR010000006.1, read as the reverse complement.
TACAGAATGGCTATGATGTTTCTCTTTATGAGAAGAACCCACATGTCGGTGGTCTTTGCTACGGCTATTTTAAAGATGGCTACAACATTGATACTTGCTTGCATTGGTTGATGGGCACCAAAAAAGGGACCGTCATCAATAAACTTTGGTATAACATCGATGCCTTAAATGATGATGTCGAGATTAGTCAACTTCCTAATTTTTGTACTTTTATTTACGGAGATGTGAAAGTTACATTCTCAAGAAACATTGATGAAGAAGAGAAAAGATGGTTAGAACTTTCGCCTAAAGACGAAAAAGCAATCCAGTCATTTTTCGGTTGTGTTCGCTCACTCGGAAAGCTTTGGGATTACATGCAGAACATTGAAAGAAATAAACTCTCTATGGATTTGATTAAAAATCTTTCGAATTCCACAAAGATTCTTCAAGCGATGAAATATACTAGAGAAGATTATTCTAAAAAGTTTTCTCATCCAGCTTTAAGGTTCGCGATTAAAAATGCTATGACCGGATATAACAACATCTTTTTCTTTATGCAAGTTTATGGTCTGTTCTCCGTCAACGATGGAAATGTTCCAATGGGCGGCGCCTATTACATGATTGAAAGAATTAAGAATAGATTTTTGTCCCTTGGAGGAAAGCTTTATCTAAACAGTAAAATTGATGAATTAGTCCTTGATAAAAATAACTATGTTAAAGCTGCAAGAATTAACAAAGAACTCGTTAAAGCAGATTATTTCATTTCTGCGCTAGATGTTAACTACACATTAAGAGAATTAATTAATAATAGATTTCACTCTAAGAAATATGATTATTTGAATAGAAATATCAATAACTATACGATATCGTCTTGCTTCTGTGTTTATCTAAAAGTAAAAGGGTTTAAAAACGATATTGATATTCCAACAAATATTAAAATTAAAAAAGTTAAAGTTGGTACTAAACATATTGATTCACTTTTAATTAGACCATATGCATTTGATAAGACATTCGATTATAAAGGTGATTCAGTTATTTCCTTATTCGTTGATCAAGATCAAGACGATTATAACTATCTGAAGAACCATAAAAACTACAACGAAGAACACCAAAGGATCGTTGTTGATTTAATAAAAGAATTCACTCAAGCGTATCCTCAATATAAAAATAAAGTTGAAGTCCTAGCGTCATTTGGGCCTCTTGAACTTCACGAACAAACAAATACATCGTATGGTTCGCTTCAATCTTATTCATTAACGGATAAAGGCAAATTCTATTCCTTCAATGGAAAAATACGAAAAATCCCAAACCTTTATATGTGTGGCCAATGGAATCGTTCAATTGGAGGGACTCCAACTGCTTTATTAACCTCTCATTACATAGTTGAGAAACTTCTAAGGAGAGAAAAATACTTATCTTACTTTAAGAAACTAAAATAAAAACCCACTATGTGGGTAATTTTATCAATGGTGCAGCGAATGAGAATCGAACTCACACAGGTTGCCCTATACGCCCCTCAAACGTACGCGTCTACCAGTTCCGCCATCGCTGCAGCGATAATAAATATACTATCAAATTAATAAATTAACAATTGAAATTTAAAATATAAAAATAAGCGAAGCCATTCCAAAATAGACTAACAGCGAAGTAACATCGACAATTGTTGTTAGTAAAGGCTGAGAAACAATCGCTGGATCTTTTTTAATAGCGGCAGCACCCATTGGAAGTAAAACGGCGATCATTTTTGAAAGGAACATTCCAATAGTTAAAGTGCCTGCAACAAGACCAGAAACTTTAATAACTTCAAGTAGGAATTCTTGACTCCAGCAATTGCCAATCCAGATTGATGCGTCATAGCCTAAATTCGAATTTGTGACTATTCCAAAATATTGTTCAACTGAGAACCATACGAAGGCAAAAATACCAACGCAAACAGCAATTATCGCCGCAGAAACCGATTCTTTTCTCATAATCTTCCAAAAATCTTTTGGTCCGAATTCTTGAAGAGAAATGCCGCGAATCATGAGAGCGATAGTTTGTCCTCCAGCGTTTCCTCCAGTATCCATAAGAACTGGAATAAAGGCTGCTAAAATAGCGATGCTTGCGATTCGATCTTCAAAGATGGAAAGAACCATCGAGGAGAATGTTCCAAGAATAAGTAAAACAACAATCCAAGGAACACATTTCTTTGCCATTTTTAAAGGCGAAGTTTCAAGATAGGAATCTTCCAAAGGAGAAACCATTTGCATTTTGGAAATATCTTCGGTGGTTTCTTCTTCGATAATATCCATGACATCGTCAACGGTAACAAGACCAATTAGACGGCCGTCGTTATTTAAAACTGCAACAGCGTTTAAGTCATAACGCTTAACCACGTTAGCAACTTCTTCTTGGTCATCGTTAACATTAACAGTGACAAAGTCACGGTTCATAATTTCAGTAATCTTTTGATCACCTTTTGCAAAGATTAAATCATCTAAGTCGAGGGTGCCGACAAGATTTCGTTTATTGTCCATGACAAACAATGTATAAATTGTCTCTTTATTTTTGCCTGTTTTTCTAATTTCCGCGATGGCTTCGTCAGCGGTTAAATTTGAAAGAAGCACACCAAACTCAGTCGTCATGATTGAACCTGCTGAGTCTTCTTTATAATTTAATAATTTATTTATAGTCGCGCGCCTTTCTTTAGGGACGTTTCTTAAAACTCTTGTAACAATGTTTGCAGGTAATTCTTCAAGATCGTCAACTAAGTCATCGGTGAATTGCTGCTCTAAGATGTCAGCAAGTTCATCATTACTAAGTAAGTTGATTATATCTTCTTTTATTTCTGGTTTTAATTCAGTAAATAAATCGGCAGTGTATTCGGATTTAACAGTTTTAAAAACGAAAATGATTTTCTTGGTATCTTCAATATCAGATAAAGCTTCAGCAATATCAATGGTTGGAACCACTTCAAAAAGTTGACGAATATCTTTAACTTTCTTTTCGTCAATTAACTTTTCAATCTGAGCAGTTGAAATGTATTCGTTTTCCATTTTTAAATCCTTTCTCAAAAATTTTATATTCTTTAATTTAATAAAGAAAGCAAAATATTTTTTAAATGTGCTACAATACTAGCCATAAGAAGGAAAGTTTTATGAAAAAAATCTTAGTAGAAACATCCGCAAGACACATTCATGTCACTCAAGAAACATTAGAAGCTCTCTGCGGAAAAGATGCAAAATTAGAAGTGAAAGCTATGCTTTCTCAACCAGGACAATTCGTCTCGTTCACCAAACTTGATTTAGTTGGACCAAAAAGAACCATCTCTGGAGTTTCAATTCTTGGACCAGTTAGAAAAGCTGACCAAGTTGAAATCTCATTAACCGACGCTCGTACTTTAGGTATTCAAGCACCAGTTAGAGAATCGGGAGATATCGCTGGTACTCCAGGTATCAAAATTGTTGGTCCTGCAGGTGAAGTTGAAATCAAAGAAGGCGTTATTGTCGCTAAACGTCATATTCACATGACACCAAAAGACGCTGAAGAATTCGGTGTTAAGAATGGTGAGATTGTCAAAGTAGCAACTGGTCGCGAAGGTCGCAAAGTTGTCTTTGATGATGTAGTTATTAGAGTTAGAGATGATTTTGCTTTAGCAATGCATATTGACACCGATGAATCTAACGCTGGAATGTGTTCTGGCGAAGTCTATGGCGAAATTGTTAAATAATGAAAACAATTGAATTTGCCCCCAAAAATGTCTGTGCCCAAAAAATGAGCATCTCAGTCGATGATGGCATTGTTAAACATGTCGAAATCTTTGGTGGATGTCAGGGCAATAGACAAGCAGTGGCGAAACTTGTCGAAGGTAGAACTATCGATGAAGTTATTTCGCTACTTGATGGCATCGAGTGCAGAGGTTCTAGAACAGGCAAAACAAGTTGCCCCGATCAACTCGCTCAAGCCTTAAAAACATTAAAGTAATTGTAAATTAAGTTTACGTTGCTATAATACTAACAGAGATTCTTATCAAGAACTGTGTAAGAAGGAATGGAACAACACAGTAGCAACTCTCAGAAGTGAGTAAGTGCTCTTCCTTAGCAGTGGCCCACCCACTGAGCGATAAGAAATGGAATTCACAATTAGAAAGTGACTTTCCTTGGTGGGAAGTCATTTTTTATTAGTGAGGAGTCATTATGAAACATCTAAATTTATTTACCTCGGAATCTGTATCAGAAGGTCATCCCGATAAGGTTGCCGATCAAATCGCCGATAGCATTCTTGATGAATGTTTAAAAGGTGATCCAAATAGCAGAGTAGCTTGTGAAGTTTTCGTTACCAAGAACTTTGTTCTTATTGGTGGTGAAATCACTTCTAAAGCTAAACCTGATTATAAACAAATCGTTAAAAACGTATTAACTGATATTGGTTACACTAAAAAAGAATATGGTTTTTCTGCTGAAGAAGTTGAAGTTGAAGTTAGAGTTCAACAACAATCCAGTGATATCGCAATGGGTGTTGATGCTAAAAAGCCTGAAGATGTTGGAGCGGGCGACCAAGGCATTATGTTTGGTTACGCGACTAACGAAAACGAAGGCTATATGCCGCTTCCAATCGCTATTGCTCATAAGCTTGTTAGAGTTGCAACCAACCTTAGAAAAAGCGGTGAATTTAAACACGCTAGACCAGACATGAAATCGCAAGTTTCTGTTGACTACACAAATCCAAAAAAACCGCGAATTGCAACGATATTGATGTCAATTCAACATGATCCTGATATCGATATGAATGCATTTAAATCCTATATTAAAGAAAGCATAATGATCCCAGTTGCTAAGTCGTTTGGTTTAAATAGCGACTTCGAAGTTATCATTAACCCAACGGGTCAATTTGTTATTGGAGGGCCAGCTGGCGATACTGGAGTTACTGGGCGAAAAATCATCGTTGATACTTATGGTGGCGCTGGTCATCATGGCGGTGGAGCTTTCTCTGGAAAAGATCCAACCAAGGTCGATAGAAGCGCGGCATATTTTGCTAGATACATTGCTAAAAATCTCGTCGCTGCAGGAGTTGCAGACAAATTAGAGATTCAATTAGGCTATGCTATCGGTAAGAATGAACCTGTTTCAATCTATGTTGATACTTTTGGAACCTCTAATTTTTCTTCTGATGAAATCGTAAATTTAATCCAAAAAGTGTTTGATTTAAGACCTGGAATGATTATTAAATATTTCTCTTTAACTAAACCTACTTTTGAATATCATAAACTAACAAACTACGGTCACTTCGGACGACCGGACTTAAATCTTCCTTGGGAGAAACTAGATAAAGTTGATGAGATTAAAAAAATCATCGCTTAACCTATATTTTTAAATATAAATTTGCAATAATATAAGTGTAATTAGCTACATAGCATAATTTGGAAAGGAGATTAACGAAATGAAATACCAAATTATTGGTAAGAACATTGAAGTTACCGAAGGTATTAAGAATGCAGTCGAAACCAAACTCGCTCGCATGGAAAAATACTTTGTTATCAATGAAGATGTTACTTGCCGCGTTGTCGTAAGATCCTACAAAGTCGGAGCCAAGGTTGAAATTACCATTTTCACTCCACACATGGATTTAAGAGCTGAAGTCGCAAATGCTGATTTATATGCTGCGGTGGACTTAGCAATCGATAAGCTCGAAGGTCAAATGAGAAAACTTAAAACGAGAATGGATCGTTCTAAAGGCGGTCGTGTCTCGCTTGGAAAAGCAATAGCGTTTGAAAATTTTGAAGCTACTGAAGAAGAACTTGCTGAGGATGATCAAGTTGTTAGAACAAAATCTAAATATCTTGATCCAATGACAGTTGACGAAGCTATCATGAGAATGGAAGCTATTGGTCACCCATTCTTCCTATACTTAGACGAAGAAGATGATCGTATCAGCGTCGTCTACGAACGTGAAGATGGAGGATATGGTATCTTCCAAGCGGAGAACCCACTTAAGTAATTAACCTAAAGGCTTGTTAGAATTATCTAGCAAGTCTTTTTATTTGCTTATAAATATAAAAACATTTGCTATTATTTTTTAAATAATTACAATAAACGTTATGGCGAAACTCTTAGCGACAGATTTAGACGGCACTCTCTTTTATCCAAAAAAGAGAATAAAACTAATATCTAAGCGCACGAAACATTTCATTCAAAAGTTCATCGATGATGGCAATCATTTTGTTGTCGTTTCTGGAAGAAACATTGGTCCATGCAACCGTATCTTTAAGAAAATCGATCGAGAAGGTATTGCGGTGGGCTGCAATGGTTCATTCATTTCTGAAAACGGCAAGATGATCACCTGTAAAACTTTTGAGCCTGCAATAATTCATAAAGTTATCGCTTATATTGACGAACACTATCCAATAAGAGGATATTATGTCATGTCTAAAGACAATGAATTCGTCCAACGTAACAAATTCAAATCTCTCTTCTATCGTTTTGTTAGTATGCTTTGGTATTTCTTTGAAGGTGCGCTCCGCAATCCTTACGAAATAAACGAAGAGAAATTTAACAAAATTATTGATGAAGGCCGTGCCTACAAGCTTATGGTAATGTTTGGGGTTTCAAAGAAATCAATCAAGAGATCTTCTGAAGCTAACAAAGAACTATTTAAAGTTTTCGGTGATGAAATTGAATCTAGTTGGTCGGGTGAAATGATTGAAATTTCTCCATATGGTTGTTCTAAATCAAATGGATTGAAATTCGTTGAAAATTATCTTAAGATAAATCACGATGATGTCTTCGTGGTAGGGGATTCAGGAAATGACATCTCAATGTTTAAAGAGTACAAAGAAAACTCTTTCTGTATGAAACACGCACCGCTATCGGTCTCGAAGTATGCGTCTCATACGATTAAACACTTTGAGAACATTGAAGATTATCTTTACGAAGATAAAGAAAGGAAGTAATTATGAATAATTACACAGCTGCTATCGGTAGTTTTATTCGCTACGACATGTTCTTAATCAATACTCTTGAGTATACGATGAAGAAAGATAAATATGATGTTGAAGCCTATAAAGCTAGAAAAGAAATTCTCCGTTCTGAAATCGAGAATAACACTCCACTTCATGCCTGCTTAGAAAATTCAGGCGAAGCTGGCGAAAAGCTTACAAAAGCTATTAACGAACTTCTCGATACTGTATATGGAGATGAATCCACAATCTGCAAACTCTCCCAAGATGGAAGCGAATTACATGTCGACTATTCCCAATGTTTGACTGTATTTGAACACGTTCTTCCAGTTCACGAAGAACTTCGCAAAATCATTGAAGCTCACATGGTTGGAGCAAACAAAGATCAAAAGATGGACGAACCAACCTATCCAGATTTAATCGCTAAAGGCGAATATTTCTATAGGGGTTTAGTCAACATGCTTCTTTTAGATCAATTTGATCATTTATTTGCCGATTATAATAAGGCTAGAAATGAAGCAAAAGGAGCGATTACTCCTCAATCCAATTTCATTCAAAATGATATTGAAAGAGCAGTTAAGCTGTTCCATTTCTTAAGACAAAATGCTGTCGCAAGAAGTGCTGATTATTATGAAGTCATTGACCCACTCTTTGCCTTAATTGAAATGACTGGTGGTCGCCGTGATCTTCCTGCTGGTAAGAACTTTGGTAATGTTTTTACTGAAGTTAAGACCATCGCTAGAGAACACGCTGCAAAATGGGAAACTGCTTGGAGACCAGTCTACACTCAATTCGAAAACCATTTCCGTGAAGAGATTGTCAAGCTCCAACAACAAGCAAAGCAAGCCTAAAATTGAATTAATTTTAAGTAAGTGATATTGTATATAAGGTTTATTTATGAAAGCAAAAGTTAGTGGAAAAGAATTCGCCTGGTATCTCGTTGGTGCAACCATCGCAGTTTTTGGCGTAATTCTTATGATATTTGGTATCGTTGGACATCACTTAAATGTCGCATCGGAATCCAACTTCATTAAGAATGCTGAGAAGGCCGTCATTGAAGGCATAAAAATCCCATTCGATTTTAGAATCTGGGGTATTTTAATCTTCATTCTTGGAATCGCTATTGTCGTTATCGCTTTAGCATTTAATGGTAAGAAAGCAGATCGTGAAGTTGAGAAACAACTTCGTAGACAACAAAGACAAGCTGCTCTTAAAGATAATACAATCGAAGTTAAGAGTGCTGTTGAAATTATTGAAGAGCCGACCCCTCAACAAGAAGCTCCAGCAACAGAAGCAAAATAAACTTTTGTTCAATATTGATAAAGGTGTCCTTGACACCTTTTTTATTAACAAAAATTCCGTTGTTTGTTATTATTTAAACATGACTAATAAATATGATGTTTTTCTCTTTGATTTCGATGGCACCCTTTTTGATACTCTCGAATCATCTATTTATGTTTTTGAGGAGGCCTATTCTCATATTGGAATAAAAATCAAAAAAGAAGATATTTTGGGCTATACCCGCGAGCCTATTCCAGTTTCCTATAAACGAGTGATGGGAACGATGGATGGCTATGATAATTTTATAGCTGATATTGACCGTTTAGTCTTATCTCAAAAAGTTACCGATATGGCAGAGATTTATCCGGATACTGCAGAGATTTTGAAGTATTTAAAAGATAACAAAAAGACAGTTGGAATCGTTACTTCTAATGCTGAAAGCCATGTTTTAGATGTTTTAAATCGATTCGGTTTAGCGAAATATTTTGATGTTATTGTTGGTAATAGACAAGCTCCCATTCCTAAGCCATCACCTGAACCTATCTTAAAAACCTTAAAAGTCCTTAAATACAAAGGCGATAAGAAAAAGGTCGTCTATATTGGCGACTCCTTTAATGATGTTATTTCTGCTATCGAGGCAGGAGTAGAACCTATTTTGCTCGACCGTCTTTATGAATGTGATAAGCACAAAGATTGGAAAATCATTAAAACTTTAAATGAAATAAAAGGAAAGAACTATCCAAATTGCTAATGCTAGAAGGATGACACCGCCAATTAAGTTGGCAATCTCGTGTCGTCCTTTTAATAATTTGTGGATTTGTCTTGCGAGAATAATACCAATTAAACAAATCACTAGTGTGATTAATAGAATTAAAGAGACGTGTAGCCAAACGGTTAGATTATTTGATAATCCAGCATGTAACGCAAATCCTGTTGCGAATGCATCGATTGATGTTGCTATTCCCATTATGAACACTTCTTTATATGAAAATAGTTTGGTTGATTCTTCTTTTTCCTCTTTTCTCATAGAAATTATTGATTCAATGATCATTTTTCCACCGATTAAAAGAAGCAAGCCAAAGGCAGTCCAAGTCAAGGTGAGCGCAATGATGTTTGCGATATCTGCTCCACGTTGTTCTCCAATAAAAAAGACGACTAGCTCGATAATCCAATATCCAATCAAAGGCATCAAGGCTTGCATTAGGGCAAAAGTACCAGCGATTGTAGCAGCTTTTCTTTTATTTAAATTAGTATAAATTAAACCATCAGTCACGCTCACTGCAAAAGCATCCATACTTAAGGCGATTCCCAATAAGATAACCTCAATGATGATTTGAAAATCCATACATGTATCGTATTCTTTTTCAGTTTTGAAAACAATCAAACCTTATTATTTCGGTAAAACTCAAACATATTTTAACATAGTTAATTTTTTGTCAGTAAACTCGCTTCAACTATGTTGACTTAATTATGGCGCTGGTTTATAATCGCTTTTGGTAAGTTGAGCACCTAGGTTATGAAAAATAAGAAAGTACCTACTTTTGAAATTACTATCAAGGTTAATAACAACATTATCTATAGAATCATAAAACGTGCCTTTGATATTTTTATTTCGACATTAGGCATTATCCTTTTATCGCCTCTTTTCCTATTTATTGCGATTATGGTAAAGGCAACATCCAAAGGCCCTGTTTTTTATGTCTCTGATCGCATTGGTCGATATGGGTATACTTTTAAGTTTTATAAATTTAGATCAATGGTGGTTGATGCAGACGAACAATTAATTAAATTATTAAAGAAAAACGAAGTTGAAGGTGGAGTTACTTTTAAAATGGAAGACGACCCACGTGTTACTAAATTCGGCAAATTTATTCGTAGGACATCTTTAGATGAACTTCCTCAATTATTCAATATTTTCTTAGGTCAAATGTCATTAATTGGTCCAAGACCATGTACTGTTAGAGAATTTCATCTATATGATGAAAGAGATCAGCAACGCTTAGCTGTTAAACAAGGTTTAACTGGTGAGTGGCAAGTGAATGGTAGATCAAAAACTACTTTTAAAGAAATGATTGAAATGGATATCCATTATTGTGAAAAGCGTTCGCTTTGGTACGATACAAAAATATTCTTTAAAACTTTTATTGCTGTTTTTAAAAAGGACGGTGCTGAATAATGCGCATTCTACATGTTTTAAAATCTGGAAATATTGGCGGTGTTGAAAAGCTCTGTCTTGATATGGCGGTTAAATGCCCTGATTATGAATTTTTATTCATAAAGGATGCCGGAACCATTCCAAATGAGATCAAGAAAGTCGGAAATAAGGTATACACATTTTTTCCTGATGAAAAATTATCTTTTCGTAAACTAAAACAAGCGAAAAAACGCATGGATAAAATGATCTATTATAACAACTATGATGCGGTTGTTTTTCATCACGGTTCTTTCTTCCTTTGGGCGCTTGCTAGATACATTAAAAAATATTTCTCTTGGTTAAAGGTTTTTATTTATATTCATTCGGATACACTTCCATTATTAATTAATGAGCTGAGTGGGTTTAGACGTAGACGTCGCAAACTTATTAAGGCAGTTGAAAACTGCGATGGCATCATCGCTATATCACAATACGTAAAGCAAGAAATCATTAAAATCAAACCAAAACTTGAAGACAAGATTCACGTCATTCATAACGGAGTCGATTTAAAAGAATTCTCTTGTAAAGGTCTTAAGAAATTTCATGAACCAATTAGATGTATCTATATTGGTAGAGTAACTCAAGATAAAGGGATATTAAATCTTGTTGTAGCCTTTAATAAATTCCAAAATGCAACTTTAACAGTTGTTGGAATGGGCGATGTTATTGATGAATGTCAAAAGCTCGCTAATGAAAAAATCAGTTTCGTTGGCCAAAGAGCAAATGCATCTAAATTGTTATCTACGCATGATGTCTTTGTTCATTTCCCTCTCGCCAATGAAGGATTCGGTATATCTATAATCGAGGCTATGGCGAAAGGACTTCTTTGTATAACAAACAACAAAGGTGGCTTACCTGAAATCTTAGAAAACGGTGTTGGTGGAATTGTTCTTAATTCGCTGAGCGAACTGGAAACAACATTAAATAACCTCGATGAAGAAAAGACTCTTAAATTAAGAGAAAACGCTCTTGAGATTGCCAAGAAATATTCAATCGAAAATACAATCGAAAAACTCGAAAAAGTCTGTTCAGGCAAATAATTAACAGCAAATTATGAAAAGTGCAATAATTGCATTTTTTCTTTATCTTTTAATCATATTTATATAATATATAGACAAGCGAGGTGCAAATATGACACTAAAAGAAACACGCAAAAATTGCAAATTAACTCAAAAAGAAGCCGCTGATGTCGTCGGTATGTCTTTAAGAACTTATGTTTCCTATGAACAAGACGAAATCAAAGCGGATCAACTTAAACTTGAACGTATTAAAGAAAAACTTAATGAATATGCCTCAAAAGATACGAGCATTTTAAAAGATAAAGTTCTTCTTATTACTGGAGGAACTGGATCGTTCGGTCACGCTGTTGTTGATAGATTCTTAGATACTGATATTAAGGAAATAAGAATATTATCGCGTGATGAGAAGAAACAAGATGATATGAGAAAACTATATGCTAATAGCAAATTAAAATTCTATCTTGGCGATGTTCGTAATCTTGATTCAATCATCGATGCTTTTAAAGGTGTCGATTATGTCTTCTCTGCAGCGGCCTTAAAACAAGTTCCATCTTGCGAGTTCTATCCTATGGAAGCGGTGAGGACAAATGTTATCGGTTCAGATAATGTTATTACCGCTTGTGTTCGTAATCATGTTAAGAAAGCGATCTTTTTATCTACTGATAAAGCAGCTTATCCTATTAATGCAATGGGCATTTCAAAAGCTTTAATGGAAAAGAATGTTATCGCTAGAAGTAGACAACTTCTACCTGGCGATACAGTGCTTTGCTTAACTCGTTATGGAAACGTTATGGCTTCTAGAGGTAGTGTTATTCCTCTATTCTTGAATCAAATCCATGAAGGAAAGCCAATCACCATCACCAACCCTGAAATGACTAGATTTATGATGACCCTCGATGATGCGGTTGATTTAGTTCTCTATGCTTTTGAGCATGGTGAGCAAGGCGATCTCTTCGTTCAAAAAGCTCCAGCCGCTACAATTGAGACACTTGCAAAAGCAATCATTGAGCTAACTGGAAGCAAGACCGGAGTCTCATACATTGGTACCCGTCATGGTGAAAAATTATATGAAACTTTGGTCACTCAAGAAGAAATGATTAAATCAGAAGATTGCGGTAATTTCTTCAGGGTTTGCGCTGATAATCGTGATTTAAACTATGAAAAATATTTCTCAAAAGGCAATAAAAAACTTAACCTTGGAGAATCATATACTTCTCATAATACTGGTCGCCTTGACGTTGAAGGTATGAAGAAGTTACTCAAGAAACTCGAATTCTTTGGTGGATCAGTTCGTCAACATGATTAGGAGGATAAAATAATGCCTTTTAAAAATAACGGAAAACTCAAATTGATGATCGTTGTCGGCACTAGACCTGAAATCATCCGCCTTGCAGCAGTCATTAATAAGACTAGAGAATACTTTGATACCCTTTTAGTGCACACTGGACAAAATTATGATTACACCTTAAATGGAATCTTCTTTAAAGATCTCGGTATCAAAGATCCTGATATCTATTTAGATGCAGTTGGAAAAGATTTAGGCGAAACGATGGGAAATATCATCGCTAAATCATATGATGTCTTTGTAAAAGAACAACCAGATGCTGTTCTAGTTCTTGGCGACACAAATAGTTGCTTATCCGTCATAGGTGCAAAACGTCTTCACATCCCGGTGTTTCATATGGAAGCTGGAAATAGATGCAAAGACGAATGTCTCCCAGAAGAGACCAATAGAAGAATTGTCGACATCATTTCTGACGTCAATTTAGCCTATAGCGAACACGCGAGAAGATATCTTGCTGATTGTGGTCTTCCTAAAGAAAGAACCTACGTCACTGGTTCACCAATGGCGGAAGTTTTAAACGAACATCTTAAAGAAATTGAAAAATCCGATATTTTAACTAAGTTAAATCTTCAAAAAGGCAAGTACATTTTATTAAGTGCGCATCGCGAAGAAAATATTGATACTGATAAGAACTTCAATTCATTATTTAATGCAATTAATAAACTCGCTCAAAAATATGATATGCCTATCGTTTATTCTTGCCACCCAAGAAGCAAAAAGAAACTTGAACAAACCGGTTTCAAATTAGATAAGAGAGTTATCATGCATGAACCATTAGGATTCATCGACTATAACAAGCTTCAAATGGATGCATATTGTGTCGTTTCTGATTCAGGAACTCTTCCAGAAGAATCTAGCTTCTATGCAAGCATAAACAAACCAATTGCTGCTGTTTCTATAAGAACATCTACCGAACGTCCAGAAGCCCTTGACGCCGCTTGCTTTGTTTTAGCGGGCATTGATGAAAAGAGCCTTCTTCAAGCAGTTGAGGTAGCGGTTTTAAATAAGCAAGGTTGTAAACCAGTTGATGTCTATATGGACACCAATGTTTCTGATAAAGTTGTAAAGATAATTCAATCCTATACTGGTATAGTTAATAAAATGGTTTGGAGAAAAGAATGAAGATTCTCGTTACAGGATCAAACGGATTTATTGGAAAACACGTCTGCCTTCGTTTAGAAAAAGAAGGCTATGAGGTTTTAAAATTCGACATTAATAACAATGATGAAGATTTAAAAAAATCCGTAAATTGCGCTGATTTCATCATCCATCTTGCTGGAGTCAATCGTCCTTTAAGCGTCCAAGAATTTTATGACGGAAACGCGAATTTGACTAAGAAAGTTGTGGATTTAGTTAAGAATAGTGGAAAATCTATTCCCATCATTTTATCCAGTTCAATTCAAGCTGAACTCGATAATGATTATGGCAAATCCAAAAGAATGGCTGAGGATTATCTATTCTCTTCTGGCTTGCCTGTTTATGTTTATCGGCTCGCTAATGCCTTTGGAAAGTGGTGTAAACCAAATTACAATTCAGCATGCGCTACTTTCTGTTATAACATCGCTCACGATTTAGAAATAAATATTCGCGATCCAAAATATGTTGTTCATTATAACTATGTTGATGATATAGTTGATGAATTTGTTCGCGTTATCAAAGATAGTAATCACTTCGGTTCGAAAGAAATATTAAAAATCGAGCCAGTGCATGATTGCTCTTTAGGCAAGCTTGCCGAACTACTACGTTATTTCAAAAGGGAGATTGAATCTAACAGGCATTTGCCGCTTCTTCATAGTGAATTCGAACTAAAGCTATTCAAAACATTTTGCAATTATCTAAGTGATGAAGGTTCTAAGTTTAATTTTGCTTCAGACAATAGGGGTTCTTTTGAAGAATTGTACAAATCAAAAAAATATGGCCAAATAAGTGACAACGTTTCTTATCCTGGCATTACAAAAGGCGGTCACTATCATACTTATAAAAAAGAAATTTTCTATACAGTGATAGGCGAATGCGAGATTGTTCAACGCGATATTAAATCCAATAGAATAATTAGGAACAAGGTAAGTGGGAATAAACCTGAACCAATTGAAATAAATGTTGGTTATACTCACCAAATCACCAACATTGGGAAAAATAATTCTCACACGATAATGTGGATTAGCGAGGTCTATAATGAAAACACTCCCGACACATATCGTGAAGAAGTGATAAAATAATTTAGGAAAGAAGGTAACTTTATGTATTTCTTAACAGCCCTAGGTTGCACAATTATTGCCGGTGTACTCTGGTTCATTTTTAAAGATAGAAAAGCACTTCATTTAGATATTTTAGCCATCACTTATGGTGCATCTACATTAATGTGGCTAATCGATTGTATCTTTTCGGCGATTAATGGAGAACCATTTTTGTCCTTTGATGATCCAATGGATGGTTGGATTGCTTTGGCAACCGTTTTAGCAGGCGTCTTCTTTTGGTTAGTTGTAAGCTTCGTAATGAACAACTGCAAAAAGGAAGCAAAGTAGATTTATTTAGACTATAAGAATTAACTCACATCGTGAGTTTTTCTTTTATTAATTTTTGGATTATAATAAATTTATCTTGGAGAAATGTTATGAAAAAATCACTTCTAATTCTTGCTTATATTCCTGCGCTTGTCGCGTTATCTGGTTGTGGAAAACAAGACTATTTTAAGTCATGGAACGAATGTGATTCTTTAACTTTGTTAAAAAATTATGTTAAAGATGTCACAAATAAAGATTCCAAGAACTTTATCCCAGTAGAAGATAGAATCGCGACATTTGATATGGATGGAACTTTTATTGGCGAATTATATCCAACTTATTTTGAATATAATATGCTCGAATATCGTGTCTTAGAAGATCCTAGTTATAAAGATTTGGCTCCTATTGATGTTAAAGAAGCTGCTCAGGCTATTAGAGATTTTGTTAGAGATGGTGTCGCCCTTCCTGATCATTTCGATATGGTTCATGCCCACGCTGCCGCAAAAGCATATTCGGGTATGAGTGTGAAAGACTTTGACACTTATGTTAAAGAATATGCTAAGAATACACCAAATGGTTTCACCGGCATGACGTTTGCGACCAGTTTCTATAAACCAATGCTTGAAATTTTTGATTATCTTAAAGCGAACCAATTCGATTATTATGTTGTTTCAGGTTCCGACCGTTATATTTGTCGTGCTTTAACCGAATCTATTGGAATACCATCAAATAAAGTTATTGGAATGGATGTTGAATTAAAAGCTTCTAGCCAAGGAGATAAAGACGGCGTTGACTATACGATGAAATCAGACGAAACATTGATAAGAACCGATAATTTGCTCATCAAGAATTTGAAGACTAACAAAGTTAAACAAATCTCAGAAGAAATCGGTAAGATTCCAGTTCTTTCCTTTGGAAATAGTAGTGGTGACTGCGCAATGCACAATTATTGCAAGAGCAATCCAAATTATAAAACCGAAGTATTTATGGTTTTAGCGGATGATTATGATGATGATCACGCAAACCCAGCCGAAACTGAAAAGAGATTAGCCGCTTGGAATGAGGCGCATTACAATATCTTTTCTATGAAAAACGACTTTAAGACCATTTACGGTGAAGGGGTTAGTAAAGTAGATTTTTCATGGGCAAATTAATTGTTAATATAAATATAAACTTATTTAGCATCCTTGAATGGATGCTTTTTAAATAAAAAATCCCAACATCATGGGAATGGTTAGTAATGTCTCCAATTGTCGATAAACATATAAACGGCAAAAAAATGAAAAATATATTAAAGTATTGCATTTTTTGCCGATAATTTTATAATATAATTATGAATAAATTCATAACAGTCAAAGAAGCTTCAATTAAATGGAATTTATCGGAAAGAAGTGTCCGCAATTACTGCGCCTTAGGCAGAGTAGAAGGCGCTAT
This sequence comes from uncultured Erysipelotrichaceae bacterium, assembly GCA_902768335.1. Classification (GTDB taxonomy): domain Bacteria; phylum Bacillota_I; class Bacilli_A; order RFN20; family CAG-826; genus Fiminaster. The sequence goes on along the minus strand of CACXKR010000006.1, from coordinate 24,612 downwards.
TTTAGTTGGAAAGACTTGGATGATTCCTGAAGGCACCAAAAAACCTATTAGAAGCAACGAAAAAGAAAACAAAAATTATTTATTAGAAAGGCTTCGTTTTGAAAAGAACAATCAGGTTAAAGGTGGCATTTATCATAAATTAATGATTGATCTCACATATAATTCAAATCATATCGAAGGCAATGAATTAACTCACGATGAAACTAGGTATATTTTTGAAACGAGAACTATTGGAGTAGATAAAAACACCAGCAAAAAAGTTGACGATATCATTGAAACAATTAATCACTTTACCGCAATCGATCGAGTGATTGATTTTGCTAATTATCAACTTAGTGAACGATTCATAAAAGAACTACATAAAATACTAAAATCGAACACAAATGATTCAAGGCTTCCATATTTTGCTGTTGGTGATTATAAAAAATTGCCAAATGAAGTTGGAGATTTAGAGACTACTCATCCTAGATTAGTAGCATCTGAAATGAAAAAACTGCTTGATAACTATAATCAAAAAGAAAAACATTCATTCGAGGAAATAGTAGAGTTCCACGTTAAGTTTGAAAGAATCCATCCTTTCCAAGATGGCAATGGCAGAGTTGGGCGACTAATCGCATTTAAAGAATGCCTTAAAAACGATATTGTTCCATTCATCATTTTCGATAGTAAAAAGATGTTCTATTATCGTGGTCTTAAAAACTGGAACCAAGAACGCGGCTGGCTTATCGATACTTGCTTGGATGGGCAAGACACGGTTAAAGCATATCTAGATTACTTCAACATTCAATACAAATAAAAACACGCACTTTTTCATACGTGTCTTTGCAATCAATCGTGGCGGAGGATTAGGGATTTGAACCCTAGCGCCCCTTTCGGAACCTACGAGCTTTCCAAGCCCGCCCCTTCAGCCTCTTGGGTAATCCTCCACGCTGTTTAGTATTATACAAGAAATTATTTTAAAGTATAATCATATTTGTATGATTTTGCTTAAGATTACTAGCAAAGACGCAAATCAACGCGTCGATAAATATGTGAAGAAGTATTTAAATGAGGCTCCTTTATCTTTTATTTACAAACTTTTTCGTAAGAAAGATGTAAAGATTAATAAGCACTGGGTCAAAGAAAATTACATTCTTCAAGAAGGTGATGAATTAAGCATCTATGTTAGTGATCAACAACTTCAAGATTTTAACAAACCAAAAGAAGTTACTAAATCTGATTTAAAACACCCGATTATTTATGAGGATGACAATATTTTAATTGTGAATAAACCACGCGGCTTATTAGTGCATGGTGATGAAAATGAAAAAGTTGTTACCTTATCAAATGAAGTAATTAATTACCTTTATTTCAAGGGTGAATACAATCCTAATGATAAAGGTTTTACGCCAGCTCCGGCTCATCGATTAGATAGAAACACATCTGGTCTTGTTGTTTTCGCGAAGAATCTTATTTCGCTCCAAGAACTAGAAGAGCTCTTCAAAAATAAAGAAAATATCGAAAAAGAATATCTCGCTTTAGTTAAAGGGAAAATTGATCATAAGATGGAAATAGATGCTCCTCTTTTAAAGGATGAGAATAGCGGGACGGTTCGCATTTCTAAAAATGGTAAGACCGCTTTAACAATTGTCAACAAATTCAAGAATTACGGTGATTTTTCTCTTGTTAAGGTTGTTATTCTCACTGGTAGAACTCATCAAATTCGTGTTCACTTAGCATCAATTAATCATCCTGTTATCGGTGATGCTAAATACGGTGATTTTAAATTGAATAAAGAATTCAAAGATTTATACGGATTTGAAAATCAATTCTTACACGCCCATTGTTTGAGTTTTGGAAAACTTAGTGGGCATTTGTCTTATCTATCAAATAAAAAATTCACTTGCGACTTACCTGTAAGTGAACAAAAGGTTTTAGCAAAGTTAAAAAATTAAATGTTTTCTAAACTTTGTCTAAATAAAAGGCGATATTTTTCTTTTATTATATGAAAAAGAAAATTATAATATTTTCCGTGAGGTGATTTTATGAATAAACTCAAGCTTTTATCTATTGTTCCAGCTTTGTGTTTAGCGTCATGCTCCAAAAATTCTTTTATTGGAGTCTATGAATTTAGATTAGGTAAGACCGATGGCGCTCATTTTGGCCTTTCTGTCGAGCTTAAAGAAGATGCTTATCAAAGCGTTGAAGGCATGAAACAAATGCAGATGGTCGCGGATTTAGGCGATGACCTAAATTTTGATGAAGACGATTTTGAAGATAGCGATTCTTTTATCAACGCTAAAACGATCGTCAAAGCGTTCTTGGATTTAATTCCCGAGGAGGATAAAGAAAATAACAGGATTACTATTGATGGTTATTATCAACTTCTTCCTGAGGTCGTTAACGAGAAATATGGAACACGTGTCAAAATTGGTTCCGATTTTTTACAAAATCTCGTAAAAAAATCCTATCCTGACATCGCTGAAATGATTGATATTTCTAGCATTCTCACTCCTGAAAGAATTGAACTTGCCGCTTGTGCATATGTCGATCAAAAACAATTCACCTTACAAATTCCTGTTTCTTTGGAAGATTTACAACATCAATTAGCGTGGTATGGAATCTTATTTGATCTAGAAGCTTTCAATGAAGCGAATTTATCAAGAGTCATTATTAATTTGGATCAAGATAAACTCCCTAACGCTAAACGTGGTGAAGATAGAATCGGTTCGCACCCAATCCAAAATGAATCCAAAGGATTACACGAAGTATCCGACATGAATCAAGCCTACGAATTTGATTTCTCTCACACTTATCTATATCAAAAAGATAAAGATGATATTTATCAACCAGCCGGTAGTTTTGTAGCTAGATTAAACGAGAAAGGCGAACAAACGCTGTTCTTTAATATGTTCGAAGGCGATACTCCTGCAACTGTTGAAGGTGCGATTTATGTTGGTTCTTCATATAAAGAAGTTAATTTTAAAGTTGGACCAACATACAAAGAACTTGGTGTAGAGTATCCATCTTCAGAAGACGGTGAAAGACTAATCAAGTTTAGCGATGATGTGGTGGTATCTTTTAAAGAGTTTGTTAAAAAACCATTTATATTTAGAGATTTCCACGATGTTAAAGTCGGTTTAGCAAAGATTTAGTTATGGCAAAAGATTTTTCTAAAGAAGAAGTAATTATTGATGTTGATCATCTCACTAAAGACTATGGTTATCACCGTGGTGTTTTTGATGTTTCAATTAAAGTGCATAAAGGCGAATGCTATGGATATTTAGGTCCTAATGGGGCAGGTAAATCAACAACAATTCGTCATATTATGGGTTTTAGTAAACCTCAAAAAGGCTCCACTAAAATATTAGGAATAGAAACATTTGGTCATACCGATAAGATACTTGGTAAAGTCGGCTATCTTCCTGGCGAACCTTCCATTCCATCTGGTCTTACAGGCTGGGGCTTCATCAAAATGATGCAGGAGATGAGAGGGGAAGTTAATCAAGAAAGACTCGACTATCTTTTAAAATTATTTAAATTAGATCCTTCACCAAATGTTAAAGAAATGTCACTTGGTGATAAACGTAAACTTGCGGTCGTCACTGCATTTATGAACGACCCCGATGTCTTAATCTTGGATGAACCTACATCTGGCTTAGACCCAGTCATGCAACTTGTTTTCATTCGCTTCATCGTCGAAGAAAAGAAGAGAGGAAAAACAATTCTTCTTTCTTCTCACATCTTCTCAGAAGTTGAAGCTACCTGTGACAAGATTTCCATCATTAAAGATGGAGTGCACGTCTCCACATTCGATGCCGAAGAAGTCAAGAAGATCGATGTTAAAGTTTATATTCTTAGCTTCAGAGACAAGGAAAATATGGATAAATATCTTGCAAAATGTCCGTTTGAAATTGTTTCTAAAAACGAATCTGCCTTAAAAGTGGTCGTCAAATTTAAAAATACTCAATATAAAGAATTCATTGATTCTGTTCTTGGGATAAAACTAAGAACATTTGCCGAGAAACCATTTACCCTTCAAGACTACTTCATGTCCTTCTACAAGGAAGAGAAAGTCTTTGGTGGACTTGGTGGAGTTGTTGGAAATACAAAATAGGAGTTAAGTATGGCTAAAGATTTATATGAACACGCTAAAAGCTTAAAGAACTTAGCTCCTGAAAAGGTTGCGATCGAAGTTTCTCACGTTACCAAAGATTATGGTAAAGGCCGTGGACTTTTCGATGTTAGCTTTATTGTTCCTAAAGGAAAAACTTTTGGTTATTGCGGTACTAATGGTGCTGGTAAGACCACAACCCTCCGTCATATCATGGGCTTTTTAAAACCTGATAGCGGTGAAGTTAAAGTTTATGGAATGAACGCTTGGAAAGAATCTGAAAAAATCAAAAAATTTATTGGTTATCTTCCTGGCGAAATTGCATTCCCACCTTTAGAAAACGGTTCAGCGTTCTTAGAAGCTCAAGCTGAAATGCTCGGCTTGGAAGATATGTCCAAAGCTGAAAAAATCATCAACGCACTTCAGCTAGACCCAACCGCTAATTTAAAAAGAATGTCGAAAGGCATGAAACAAAAGACCGCTCTTGTCGCGGCGTTCATGCATTCACCAGAAATCATTCTTCTTGATGAACCAACTACTGGTCTTGATCCTCTTATGAGAGACGCTTTTATTAATATCATCAAAGAAGAAAAAGCTAGAGGCGCAACAATTGTCATGTCAAACCACATGTTTGATGAACTTGAAGAGACTTGCGATTATGTCGCCTTCATCAAAGATGGTCACATCGTCGATATCGTTGATATGGGAGAGATTCACAACCGTCCATTCCGTGAATATAAAATATGGTTCGCCGATGAAAACGGTTTTAAAAACGTTGACGCTTCTCAGGTTGAAGTACTTGAAACCTTCCCTGAAAGCTTAGCCTACCTTGTTCGCGTTCCTAACGAAAAAATTGATGGAATGTTTAGAGAATTGCATAAATTCAATATCGCCATCATCAAAGAAGTTCAATATACACTAGAAAAATATTTTATGGAAAAAGTCATTGGAGGAGAAAACAATGAAGAAAGTAAATAAGACGCCTACTAAAGCAAAAAGAGAGTTCATCTCTAAACCACTTTTTAAACAATCTTTAAAATCAAATTATTTGCTTTGGCTTATCTTAACTTTAGGTTCTGCGGGGATTTTTATCATTATTAACTTAGTCGTTGGCACTAAAGCGATCTTTACAAACATCGATATGAATACGGTTCAAACCTATGTTAAAGACGAAGGTTTAAGTTGGTTACAAATCCTTGGTTTACTTGAGAATATGGGCTTCTCCTTATCTCGTATTCAAACCATGTCTCAAATCGATCTTAACTCTGTTATGAATGATTTAATCTATAAGATTGCTGGCGTTCTTTTACCAATGATTTATGTCATGATCATCTGCAATAAACTCATCGCTGCTCAAGTTAGCGATGGTTCAATGGCTTATGTTTTATCTACTCCTACAAATCGTAAAACAGTTGTTAGAACACAATATCTTTTTATGATCGTTTCCTTAGTCGCGATGTATATAGTCATCACATTAGGCGCCTATATTTCTGGAGCGGTCGCTTTCTTTATTACTCAACCAACCAATATTAACTTTGGAACATTAACTTTAAGAACATTCCTTTATTGCTTTGGTAGCTTTGCTGCAATGTTTGGTTTAACAGGTATTTGTTTTGGAGCATCTTGCTACTTTAATAAATCTACCAATTCAATCGCTATCGGTGGGGGAGCATGTATCTTAGCTTTCCTTGGCTGTATTTTAGGCTTATTTGGAAATAAAGTTTTCGTTTCCGTTGGCGTTGGTGTTCAAGCCATGAATTTCTTCAATTATTTAACTATTTACACTCTTATTGATACTGAATCAATGTCAAATTTTGCTAAAGCAGTTACAGGTGCTTATGGCGGAACAATGTCCTTTGCGTGGATGTGGGAATCCGCTATTTTGCTTGTTATCGGCGCTGTCTTTGCTTTTGGTGGAGCGTTCAAATTTGTGAAGAAGGATTTACCACTCTAATATGGAAAAAATTGATTCTAAGTTACAACGTCGTCAGCTTGAGCTGATGAAAAAAAGATTCGATGTTGATGAAGAAAAAAAGACTGTCAAACTTGCTCTTCATTACGAAAAAGCATCGGAAGTTTTAGATACTTCACTCGATTCTAAAGTCCCCACTTTTGATCGTTCTAAATTCGATTTTATCAAGGATACCATCTCTGATTTTCGCCCTGATTATAAAACTGATTTATCGATTCAAATCGATGATTATGAAGATTACAAAGCCGACGAAATCATGGAAGGCTTTAATGACGCAGTTGAATTAACTCACTATTCAGGCAATCGTGAACATAAGAAAAAATTCGTTCAAGTTACATTCTTAATTATTGCTGGTGTCTTGCTTTTAAACATCATCGCTAATGGTTACATTATTGACTTATTTGGCTTCAGCGAAATCGGCACCTCGGTTTTTAAAGAAGTTTTAGATATTTCATCCTGGGTTTTTATTTGGGAAGCTGTAAGCTTAATGTTTCTTAGACCTAGCGAAGATCGCTTGATTTCTTTAACGTTAGCCCATAGATTAAAACAAGTTACTTTTTTGGATAAAAAAGGTGAAGTTACCGCTAAAGAAGATTACAGTGATTCTTATGCTGATACCGCTAAAGAAAGAAAACTTCGAATAACTGGCAAATATGCTTTACTTTTATCAGGAGCGGCTTTCTTTGCTATAGGTTCTATCACCTTATTTAAATCCCTTTATTCTATTCCAACCTACGTTACGCTATTTCAAGAATCCGGAGGGGATTTAGCCTTCATTGTTCTTATTTCGATACTAATGGGCATTGATTTCTTGATTTTTACTTTTGAAATTCTTGGCGGTATTGCTGCATTAAGCGCCTTTACAGGCAAGATTGGAAAACTTTATAAACTTGCTCTACCTTTCGGCATATTAAGTTTTATATTTGAGGTTGCAAGTCTAGTATTAAGCATCGTCATGGGAATGAGTTTTGTTAGTTCGATTCTTGGTGCGGTTATTGCTACAGCATATTTGTTTGGTGTTATCGCGCTTTTAATTACAAGGGAAAAACGAGTAGAGAAAAGAAACTAAAAAACCTATACATTTTAAAATAGATTTTTGCTATACTACTTATCGCATCCTTTGGACCCGTAGCTCAAAGGAAGAGCTATCGGCTCATAACCGATTGGTTGCAGTGTCAGGATCTGCCGGGTCCACCAATACGGAGATTTACCCAAGTGGTTGAAGGGGTCGGTCTTGAAAACCGATAGGAGGCCTCCGGTCTCGCTAGAGTTCGAATCTCTAAATCTCCGCCATTTAAAAATAATAGATAGCGTTTGCTATCTTTTTTCTTAAGATTTCTTAAACGTTAATATTTGAACTTATTATAAAATCTTATAATATTTAACTATATTAGGAGATTATTATGAAGAAGTTGTTCGTTCCTTTATTAGTTAGTGCATTCTGCTTAACTTCAATTGCGTTTACTCATAATGAAATTAAAAGTGTAAACGCTGCAAGTAGCGTTCCTACCGATATTGATCTAAATGATTCAAGCGAAGCAGAAATCAGAGATTATTATCGAGATTTAAATTCGTTAGAGGAAAGCCAAAGGCAAGGTAATAATCTATTAAAAAATCTCAAGCCAATTCTAAAAAATAAGCAAAATTGTTATTCATACGGAGCGAGTGCGACCACCCAAGTCTGGCAGATTTATGAAATCATTGACCGCGACTGGGCGAAGTCTCCTGCTAAAGATATTGAAGGTTATGATGCATCAACAAATAAGATTAGTGGTTACAAATATGGAAAAAGCAATTCTCAACCAGGTTCTAATCCCTACATTCATGCTTTATATGTAAATAGAGGAGACGAAGTTGATAATCAAACCCAAGCCTGGGGCGATCATAGTCAATCTAATTTTGGCATTAATCAAGAACATGTTTGGCCAAAATCTTTAGGTTTTGACGATGATTCTAAGCCAGAAGGTGCTAGAGGTGATTTAATGCATCTTTGGGCGGGAAACGGCAGAGTTAACGGACAATATCACAATAATTATTACTATGGTTATGTTGATAAAACCAAATCTTTTAAAGATGCCGGAAATGATTATTCATATTTAAGTGGCAACCTATTAGGTGTTTCTAAAACTTTTGGGGAAGGAAATAAAGTATTCGAGCCACAAGATTCTGATACAGGTGATATCGCTAGAGCAATTTTCTACATGGTTGCTAGATATAACTATTTAGGTGGCGGAGATACGATTGACGCTTCTAACCCAAATCTAGAACTCAAAAACGATATTATTTCATATCAAGATGCAGGTTATACTTCATCAGATTCAATCACTGGCAAAATGGGCATCCTTCAAGATTTACTTGAATGGAATAAAATAGATCCGGTTGATGATTTTGAAATTCACAGAAACAACTTGTTGTTTAAGAACTATTCATTTAATCGAAATCCTTTCATCGATTTCCCTGATTGGGCGGATTATATTTGGGGCACATCCTCAAATGGAACTTATTCAAATACTCCGACAGGAGCAGCCAATCCAACTACTGATCAAATCTCTAAATCGAACGCCAATCCTGTAACTCAATCAGACAATTCAAATAAAGGGTTAGATATTAGAACAATTTTAGTTATTGTAGGAATAGCGGTAGCGGTCCTCGTCATTTTAGTAATTGTATTTATCTCACTTAGTAGACGTAATAAAAAGAAAGCTCTTAAAAAAGTAACTAAGAGCGTAAAGAAAACTTACAAGAAATCGACAAAATCTAAAAAGAAATAATTAGGCTTGTGGCCAACTATGAACAGCTAAATAACCAATACCAAAATTGTAATTTTGAGAATTTTTGTATGGTTGAACATTTAATCTAAATTCAAAATAGGCAATTTGCTGAGCCCCTGAAACATAATAACGCAGGTATTGGGTGTTGCTATCGATGCTATTCTCTTCGACGGTAACAGTTTTTGATGATAAAAAGTCGCCATTTGAATTAAAGAAATAAACATAACCTGTGTCTTTATTTTTATCTGGCGTTCCAGATGCATTTGTAAGTTGAGAGATGCCAATTCTTATTTCGAGTTTTTCGCCAGAATGAACAAATAATGGTGATCTTATACCTTGAGTTTCTTTAGAAATCTTTAAGCCACCTGCTTCGTTTTGATACATTGTCGGACCAGCATAATGACCACTTGGACCATCGCTTGAGTTATTGCCATAAATAAAAGCCATATCGCTAGGAAGTTCTTTTTGGATATCTTCTTGCCACCAATCACTAGAATCGTTTGAAGTGACTATTTGAATTGGAGAATTTGTTGGCTTATCACATTGATAATTTCCAGTTGGTAATTTAACTTTGCCATCAAAATAAGGATCATCGGATTGACTAGTCGAAGAAGTTTTTGATGAACTTGAAGGTGATGTGGTTGTTTTACTTGATCCTGATGTAGCGGCAGTGCTACTTATAGAAGAACCTCCACTTATAGGATTAGATGATGAAGCATCATCACTAGTTGAAGTTATAGATGATTCGTTATAAGTGCTGCTTTTGGATTTCTTTTTCGAGCCTGATGAAGCGTTACATCCGGCGATTAATAAAGATGGAATAAGTAATAGTAATACTGATTTTTTCACTTTAAAATCCTCTTTAATGTATGGTAGATTCCATTATGGTCATTATCTTTAATTGATACGAGTTTTGCGGACTTTTTTAAACTTTCTTTGCCGTTTTTCATCGCGACTGAAATACCCGAAGATTCAAACATTTCCCGATCATTTTCAGCATCACCAAAGGAGATGATTCTTTCTTTTGGAATATTGTAATACTCGGCAATTTTTTCAATCGAAGAACCTTTGGATGTTTGTTTATAATAAAGTTCGAAATATGGTGAACCTGTCCAAAAGCGGGCAGCTAGATTTGGATAAGCTTCCATCACTTTTTCAATTTCGTGGGTATCTCGATATTCGAATGGTGTTTGAACGATACAAGTCATAGGATTTTTATGAAGCGTTTCCGCTAAATCTCCTTTAATGACATTCATATCTTCATACCAGAAAAATTTGTTCAAATATTCATCTTTCTTATCAACCCATATATTTTGTTCATCTTCGCACATCACATTTTTAATGTGTGGTCTAATTTTCTTTATAACCTTGATGATAACTTCCTTAGGGAATTCAAATTCGATTGGTTTAAAATTCGGATCATTTGGTGAAAAGACATATGCGCCGTTATAACAAACCATCGGTGTGTTAAGCTTGAGCTCGTTATAATATCTTTTTAAAGCTCGAGATGGTCTTCCAGACGCTAAAACAATTTTGTGTCCTTGATTTGATAGTTTAATTAGATATCTTTTTGTGCGACGTGAAATAGTCTTCTTTTCATTAAGAAGAGTTCCATCCATATCGAAAGCAATAAGATAAGGTTTATCCATTATTTATGATATAGTCCAACAGCTTTTTGGACTCTTAAAAGAGTTTTACTTGCGATTTGATTAGCTCTTGAAGCGCCTCTTTGAAGAACTTCATCAACTAATCCAGATTTAATAATTTCTTCGTATCTTTGTTTGAAAGGTGTTAGTTCGGCGACGACTGTATCTGCAACTGCACGTTTAAAGTCGCCATAACCCTTTCCTTCAAATTCTTTTTCGATTTGCTCGAAAGTTTTTCCACTTAGAGATGACATAATAGTCATGAGGTTAGAGATACCAGGTTGATTTGAAACATCATAATGAACTTTTCCAACCATATCTGTAACAGCTGACATAATTTTCTTTCTAATAGCTTCCAAAGAATCGTTCAAATATATGTCACCCTTTGGATCAGATTTAGACATTTTCTTTGTGGGGTCAGAAAGAGACATTATTCTTGCGCCTACTTTAGCTATTTCAGCCTTTGGCATAACAAGAACTTCACCATAACGATTGTTAAAACGTTTAACTAAATCTCTCGCTAATTCAACATGCTGAACTTGATCTTCTCCAACAGGAATACGTTTTGAATCATATAAGACAATATCGGCAGCCATCAAAACAGGATAGGCAAATAAGCCTAATCCGATAGCTTCTTCTTTCATTTTAGAGGATTTATCTTTGAATTGGGTCATTCTGGAAAGTTCACCCATATAAAGATAATTCTGCAATATAATTGCAAGTTCACTATGGGAAGGAACATCACTCTGTAAAAAGATATTAGCTCTATTTGGATCTAAACCAGCCGCTAAATAGTAAGCAGCGATATCTCGAGAATTATTTTTTAAAGTTTCAGGTTCAATTGGCAATGTTAATGCGTGCAAATCAGCAATGAATAAAAATGATTCACCTTCATTTTGAACCTTAACAAAATTTTTAATTGCGCCAATGTAATTTCCTAACGTTAATTGGCCTGTTGGCTTAATACCAGAGAGAATGTTGTCCATAAGCTATCTCCAAATAATGTGATAATTATAGTGTATATAAATACTTTATGTCAATTTAGTAAACTAATTGACTTTTCACTATTTTCACATACAATAAATCCATGATTAAAATTTATGTTTCGCCATCTTGCTCAAGTTGCAAGAAAGTAAAAAAATGGTTCACTGAACAAAACATTCCTTTTGAAGAAAAAAACATTTTCTCTCCAAATTTAAAGGAAGAGGAATTAAAGGAAATTCTCACTAAAAGTGAAAATGGTACAAGTGACATTATTTCTAAGCGTTCGAAAGTTATAAAAGATAACAATATTGATGTCGACGATATGACGATTACTGAAATGATTTCTTTTATAAGAAAAAATCCTTCGGTTTTAAAACGCCCAATCATGGTTGATGATCATCGTATTCAAGTCGGCTATAACAAGGAAGAAATGACAACTTTTATTCCGAAAACTAGAAGATTCCAAGAAATCTACTGCGATACTTGTGAAGATGATAAAAAAGCTTAATTTTTAAGCGTATCTAAAAACTTCTTTAGTTTCCACCCAGTGGATTTTTTATATTTAATTTGATTTTCGTTGAGGAAATCGATCAAGTTTTTCGATGCTTTTTCCATCGAAAAATCTTCAGCTTCAATTTCGTAATCTGTTATGCCGTTATATATGGATTTATCGATTGAAATCAAAGAAGTTTTGAACATTAAATCTAAGCGATATGTTTTCAATGTTCCTAGTATTTTTAAAGACTCAGTTTTGATATCTAGATTATTCACTAAATATTCCTGTATTTCTCCTTCTGGTAAAATAAAGTCTTTAACTAATTTATCCGTTATTTGCTGGTTTATTTCAAGTTTTCCTTCTTTTTGAGGAACTTTTAAGGTCATCTCGAAAACACCATTCTTTTCTCTTATTCTTAGACCGCATTTATTCTTATTAATTTCTAGATTTTTCGTATCGATATAATAATTAGTTTGAGAATAGATATTTCCGCTAGAAAATTTCGAGACTAACTTTTCGTAATCTTGTTTCGATAGTTCCGATTTAAATTCGATTTCAAGATTTGTGCCCATAAAGTAAATATTATGATAACATATTTGCATGAAACTTTTTGCTAGTTCACAAGATCCTACAAATAATCCGTTTACTCAATTTTTAGTTAGTTATGGAATTTGGATTGCGGTTGGAGTTTGCGCTCTCGTTGGTTTAGCGGTCGCCTTCTTTTTAATTTTCTTTAAATATAGAGGTAAAAAATGGAACGATGAAGCTGATAATGCTGAGAAAAGAATCTCTAATCAACCAAAAACTGATATTTATTCATTGCTCGGTGGAAAAGAAAATGTTGTTTCTCACGATAGAATGAAATCAAGAATAATTCTTCAACTAAAAGATGACACTTTAGTGAACGCCGATAAATTAAAAGGAATCGGTGTCGATTCCATTATTAAGATGTCAAATAAGACAATTTTAGTGGTGGAGCAAGATCCAGAAACCTTTTATTCCTTGTTTAATTAAATGCATGTTTTCGGATGTCTTCGACCGGAAGACCGATAACATTATCAAAATCACCTTCAATATGATTAACTAAGTTAAAGTTTTCATCTTGGATACCATAAGCGCCTGCTTTATCCATTGGTGAGCCACTTTCGATATAAGAATTTATTAATTCTTCACTCAGTTTATTAAAGTAGACATAAGTCCTAACTGTTCTAGTTATTTCTTTATCTTTCGAGATGAAGGTGTATCCAGAAATAACAACATGCTTTTTTCCTGATAATTTACTTAACATTTCAAAAGCTTCTTTTTTGTTTTTGGGCTTTCCCATTAATTCTCCATCTAAAATAACAACCGTGTCACATGCTAAAACAGAGTCGTTTGGATATTTGGAATAGATCGAATAAGCTTTTAGTTTTGATAATTCAGCTGGAAGGTCGTGTGGAGCGATGTGTAAAACTGATTCATCAACATTTGAAGGAATGACAACAAAATCGCTTGTTATCTTTTTAATTAACTCTCTTCTTCGAGGAGATTCGCTTGCAAGAATAAGCATTATTTTTCATCCATTACCACAGGTATAACAAGTGGCATCCTTTCAGTTTTACGGTAAATATATTTTGAAACCTCGTTTTTAATATTTGCTTTAAGTTCCGCAAAAGAAGCATTGTTTTCAAATATTTTTTCAACAACTTCAACTGTGATTTGCTTGATTCTTTCGCTTAGGGTTGTGTCATCATCGATGAATGCTTTGGTTATAACCATAGGTGGAACAACTAGTTTGCTCTTTTTACGAGAAATACCAATGGTGACAATTATTAAACCATTTTCTTGAATAATTTCTCTATCTTTTAAGACCGCCTCATTGATTCCTTTGACATCTTTTCCATCGATATAGATTGGAGATGCTGGAAAAACTGGACCACGAGTAATTTTGTGTTTATTTAAGATTATGGATTCTCCGTTTTCTAATACAAAGACATTATCTTTTGGTATACCAAGATTTTCTGCAATTTCCGCGTGAAGTTTCAACATACGATATTCACCGTGAATTGGCATAAAATATTTTGGTTTAACTAATCGAAGCATCAAACGTAATTCTTGCTTTGATGGGTGGCCAGATGAGTGAACTGAAAATAAGATGGAATTGGTCAAAACATCTGCGCCATGACGAACGAGTTTGTTGACAACTTTGTCGATGAGGATACCATTTCCAGGAATTGCGCTACTAGAAAAGACAACTGTATCGCCTGGAATGATTGTTAAATCCTTATGATCTCCATTAGCAATACGAGACAAAGCTGCCATAGGTTCACCTTGTGAACCAGTACATAAAACGCATACTTCTTTAGCTTTATATTCTCTTATATCTGCAACTGGAATAATGGTGCTATCAGGTATTTTTATATAGCCAAAATCACGGGCGATTTGAACGACGTTTTCCATGCTTCGACCAATGATTGCAATCTTACGATTGAATTCAACAGCAACTTGCACAATTTGTTGAATACGTGAAATGTTGCTTGAGAAGGTTGATAGAATTAAACGTCCTTGAGCATTTTCAAAGATTTCATGGATTGATTTTAAAACGTTAGTTTCGCTCGGCGTATAGCCTTCTATTTCAGCATTGGTTGAATCGCTTAATAATAAGTCGACACCTTCTGCACCTAATTTAGCAATTTTAGTTAATTCAATTTCTCTTCCGACTGGAGTTAAATCAATTTTGAAGTCTCCAGTGTGAACAATTCTTCCTTGCGGAGTATCGACGACGACTCCATAAGCATCGGGAATTGAGTGAGTAACGTAGAAAAATTTAACTTTAAATTCGCCAATCGTTAGTTCTGTATTTGAATCATATTCAACGATATTAACGGTCTCACGTATACGCATTTCATCTAATTTCTTTTTTATTAATGCGGCCGCAAGTTTAGGGGCATAGATGACTGGGACGTGAACTGATTGAACTAAAAATGGGATAGCGCCAATATGGTCTTCGTGTCCGTGAGTGATTATTAAAGCTTTAAGCTTTTGTTGACTAGTTTTTAATTTTTGATAATCAGGAATAACATAGTTAACACCTGGAGCGGTGTCGCCAGGAAAACGAACACCAGCATCAATGACGATTAAAGAATCATCTGACTCTATGCAATAAGTGTTCTTTCCAACTTCGCATAGTCCGCCAAGTGCATATATAGAAATAGGAGATTGATTAACAACAGACATATAATACTCCGAATAACAAATGAATTATCTTCGTTATGATTTAATTAATTTTATTATAATAAAGGTGATATAGATGTAAAGAAAAAAATTAAAGACGTACTGCGTCAGGAATTTGTTTGAATGGATCTTTTTTATCAATATGGTCATAAAATAAGACCCCATTTAAATGATCTATTTCATGTTGTAAAACAATTGCTTCGTAACCTCTAGCGGTAATAACAGTTTCTTTTTGCTGTTTTACATCATAGGCTTTAACAAGAATTTTATATTTACGGTAAACATAACCTTGATGTTCGTTGTCGACCGATAAACAACCTTCTCCCCCAGAGAGATAAACTTGCTTAACAGATTCAGAAATAATCCTTGGATTAATTAAGCGGTGGTCCACAACATGGATTGAGCCATCTTCGTTTTCTTCTTCATAATATACGACCAACGCTTTAATATTATGGCCGATTTGAGGTGCTGCTAAACCTACACCTTCACGCAATTTGTGTTTCTCTCTAAAATCATCATCTTGAGTCAATACCAAATAGTCGTGCATTTGGTTGACTAAATCGATTACTTCTTGATTGATTTCAGTGACTTCGGCGCTTCTTTTTCTTAATGAAGGTGCGCTATCTTTGACAATTTTAAACAACTTTTGCATGCTGAAATTGTATCATATTAGATACAAATTTGATAACATATATTTCATGAACGATGCACTTCTAGATTCTTTAAATAGATTACGAGAATCACTTGAGAATGATCCGCGAGTTTTAAAACTGAATGAATTGGATGAAAAAATGAATAACGATGAAGGGGTGATGAAGCTTGCTTATCGAAAGAATGTCGCTATTAGCGAATATGAAGATGCACTGAGATTTTTTAAAGAAGGTTCAAAGGAAGTTCAAGAGGCTCAAAAGAAGTTACATCAGGCTAAATTAAATCTAGATTTAAACCCTTTAGTGCAAGAATACAATAAAGCTTTCAAAGAAGTGCAGGAAATGTATCAAAAAATCAATGAAGCATTATTTGATAAATTTGCTCCAGAAAAGAGATGCCTAAGATGATTAGAATCACTGGTGGCACATATCGTTCTAGAAAATTAGAAACCCCATCAACTGGTTTAACAAAACCAACGATGGATAAAGTTAGAGCAGCAGTTTTTAATGCGCTGGGATATGAAATTGAAAACAAGAAAATTCTTGATTTGTTTTCTGGTTCGGGAAGCTATGGTTTTGAATCTCTTTCAAGAAACGCTTCATTTGTCACCTTTGTGGATAATCAAAAAGAAGCGGTTGATGTCATTAAAAGAAATGCTACTAATCTAAAAGAAAATAGATTTGAAGTTATTCTTAGTGACTGTATTAGTTATTTAGAAACATCCACTAAGACCTTCGATATCGTTTTTATGGATCCCCCTTACAAATTAGATGTCTATCAAAATGTCTTAGATTTGTTGGAAAAAAGAGGTCTTTTAAATAAAGATTCGATTATAGTTTTAGAATCGGAAAAAGAGTTAAATATCGCTGAGAATAATTATAAAAAAGTTAAACAATATAATTATGGTCTCGCTAAAATATATATATTGAGGAAATAATGATGAAAAGAGCAATTTATCCAGGTTCGTTCGATCCTATTACCAATGGACATCTTGATGTTCTTAAACGCGCCCTTAAGGTTTTTGATGAAGTAATAGTTTTGGTCGCTGTTAATCCAGAAAAGAAAACTAAATTTAGTGAGCAAGAAAGAATCGAAATGATTGAAGAAGCCACAAAAGATTTAAAAGGCGTCAAAGTTGATTCGACAACCGGATTATCTGTCGAATACGCTAAAAAGCATGGAGCGACTTGTCTTATTCGTGGTCTTCGCGCAGTTACTGATTTTGAATATGAATTCTCATTATCTGCTTCCAATGAGTTTATTGATGATTCCATCGACATGGTGTTCTTCATGAGCCATGCTGAAACGAGTTTTATTTCTTCTAGTTCAATCGATGAACTTTATCATAAAGGTGTAGACATCTCTAAACTGGTTCCAGAATCAGTTGTTAAAATGTATAGAAAGAAATAAATAGCAGATACGAAAAAAGCTGGGATAACCCAGCTTTTTAAATATAAATATTTAACTATTCAGTTTTGTTATTGATTGAGAATTCGTCAGTGTGATTCCAGCAGTGGAGAAGGAATTTAGCTTTATCTAAATCCGATTCACCTTGAATGTCTCCAACGATAACTTCAGTGATACCCTTTTCATCAACTTTGTCGGTGAAATCGACAAGCATGATGACAGGACATGTGAATAATTCGTAGTTTGCTTCTGATAAGATATCGATATCAGATTCGGCAATTCCTTTTAATTCATAGAAATCGCTGTTATATGCAGCAGCACCGGCGGCTTCAAAGAATTCTGGTTTGCGTTCCATGTATTGGATGAAAGCAGATTTATCAGCGGTTGTTTCTGAAGTAATTTCATCAGCAAAAACAGATGCTAATTTAAATGAAGAACCATCGGTTACAAAATCACTCCAATGTTTTTCGAGATAATCGAAACCATATTTGTTGTTTAAACAATGCTCGCAGTTATCTTCGACATAAACAAAGAAGAATTTGTTTGCTCCAACTTTATCGGTGACAGCCTTAACATTTTCCTCGCTTGGATTTTCCATTGCATCAAAAATGAGTTTGGTGGTTTTATCAGCTTCGGATTCGCTTGCACCTTCAAGAGATAATTGGTAGTTGTGATAGTATTTTTCGACTGCGGCAGCTTCTTCTTGAGCGTTTTTGATGGCATTTACGATGGCAGGAATTGAGAAAATGATACCAAAGATGATACCAACGATTAAAAGTGGTTGAACCCAGGCTGTTTGTCTAATCCAGTCCCAGATTTTTTTGAAGAATGCTCCTATTGCTGTTAAAACTACCATACAAGTTTCCTCCGAAATTATGCGAAAGTTATTTTAGCACTATATAAATATAGATACAATGGATTATTTTTTCAAGACATTAATGTCTAAAGATTTTTAAAAAACTCTACTCAAAAATTGATAATGAGAATACAATATTGCTCGTAATATGTCGAAGCGAACAACCAAACAGAAAATTAATTCTTATATTTATAACCATATTTGGCTTAAATATGCGATCGATTATGGCGTTACTTTTGTAATGTCGGTCTTTTCTGCCGCTATCTTCGTATTTGGTGTTAACTGTTTTCTTGACCCGGCCGCATTAGGATTAACCGGAACAGTCACGCTTGTTTCAGGAGGTTCGTCTGGCG
The DNA here is from genome assembly GCA_902768335.1 of uncultured Erysipelotrichaceae bacterium. Classification (GTDB taxonomy): domain Bacteria; phylum Bacillota_I; class Bacilli_A; order RFN20; family CAG-826; genus Fiminaster. The sequence continues at coordinate 6,170 of CACXKR010000006.1, read as the reverse complement.
TTGCACAGGTGTTTGTGCTTATACTCGAAACGTGCCACGTAGATATAGCGAATCGTTCGCTTGTATTCTCGCTAGCTTATTTAACAGTTAATGCTCCATTGATTATTTTAGCTTTCGTTGGCATAGGTAAACGCTTTGCGTTTTTTACTCTTGTCAATGTTGGCTCAGCGTTCTTATTTTCAAATATTTTCCATGGCGAATTATTCATGCATATCGCGTTATATGTTAGCCAATATGGAGGCATGCTCCCAAGAGCGTTATTCGCAGGAATTTGTACAGGTTTATCAAGCGCGGTTGCCTATAAGTGGGAAACATCTGCCGGAGGTTTTGATATCGTCTCGTATTTTGTTTCGCTTCGTAAATCAACTTCCGCAGGAAAATACGGAGTTATCATCAATTCCGTTATTATCGGAACATTTACAATTTTAACTGCTATTAAAGGTGGAACTCCTTTGGTTATCAACGATATTACTTTACAACCTTGGGCCGTTGCAGTTGGGAGCATGTGGTTCTCAATTGTTTATTTATTAACAGTGATGTTGGTAGTCGATGTGATTAATGTTAGAAATAAAAAAGTTCAACTTCAAATCATCACTAGCAATAAAGATCTTCCAACCTACCTTTTAGCATCTGTTCCTCATGGCGCAACTATTCTTAATGCAAAAGGTGCTTTCTCTGGCGAAGATCGCCTCATGATTTACATGGTTATTTCTTCTCTAGAGATGAAACATGTCATTAAAACTATTCGACAAATTGACCCAAAAAGTTTCATCAATGTCACTCCTCTAAATCAGGTTTATGGACACTTCTATTCCAGACCAGTTAGATAATGAAAAAAGATACAATTTTAAAATACACTTTGTTGACGCTAACCGTTTTGGTTAACGTTTTTATTATTGTGAACGCTTGTATTAACGGGACTGTTTCTAGCCAAGAATCTGGATGGTTTTCTAAAACATTTGCCAGTGTGATTAATTTTTTCTCTCCTAACTACATAAATGATTCAAATTTTGATAACTTCGCCTCAATTATTAGAAAATTAATCGGACATTTTGGTTTGTTTGCTGTCGATGGATTTGTTTCAACCTTTACAGCCTACTTCTTTTTGAAAGATTTGAAATCTAAAACTAATTTGTTTTTCTTTTTATTAACTTTACTACTCGGCTTATTGGTCGCTAGTGTTTCAGAATTTATCCAGATTTTCACTCCAGATCGTTTCGGCTCATTCATTGATATTTTGATTGATTTTGGTGGTTATTTGCTTGGTTTTGGAATAGCTATTTCTATCTTACTTTTTGAGCAAGTTATACCATTCAAAAATACTGAAAATATCTGAGATTTGCGGCAATTTAAATAAAAAAAATCGGCAATTACCGATAATTTTTCTGGCGGAGGAAAAGGGATTTGAACCCCTGCGAGGCTTGCACCTCCTACCGGTTTTCGAAACCAGCCCCTTCAGCCGCTTGGGTATTCCTCCGTCGCGAAGTAAATTATAGCATAGACCTTTATCTTTTGTTTAGTAATTTCTATAGCTTATAGTTATTCAAATATAACGTCTAACAATCTTAGATTGAGCAATCTTATTAGATATAACTTTAATTGTATAAGTTTTCTAATCGTGTATAATTGAAACTACGTTATTTATAAAATGGAAATGTCGCTTGAAAATATCTTAATTCTTAGTGGGGTTGCCTTATTAGGCGTTGTTTTAATTGTTCTAATTATCTCATTCATTCTTGCCCAAACATCCTCGAAGCGTTACAAAAACGACATTTATGAAACTTCAAATTCTTTAAGAGTTTTTATTATTGATGCAAAAAACGATCGAGTTCGTTATTTCAATCGTTCGAGACTACAAAGAAAGAAAACCTCGACTATTACTGCTTTCTATAATCAATTCCCCGCTAATGAAAGAGATAAAATCATTACTTGGGTCGGTGACCTTTTAGATGACACACCTAACACCCCCAAATATTTAGAGATCAATGTTTTGATTAACTTCAATAAAAAGAGTTATTTTTCCTTGCTTCAAGTTACGAAAGTTGATCACACCAAAGATATCATCTATCTCGAATCTTACATACTCAAGTATATGTACGCGACTAAAACCAAAAATATTAAAGTTAGAAAGTTTTTGTCTAGAGAAAAATTTATTGCTTGTTTAAACGCCAATCATCAGCCAAAAGGAGTTACCTTTGCTATTGATTTCTTTAATAAAAGAACTTTAGAAGAAGAGATTCCTCATCTACTTTTTTCACAAATCAAAAATGTTCTAGTGCCTTATATAACTCCATATCGTCCAATGATTGAGCATGGAGATAATAAATTAATCATTTCCGATCTTAAGATTTCACAAAGAACCAATATGCTTGCCTTTATTAATACATTAAGAAATGAAATAAACCGCCTTTTAATGATTTCTTCGGAAACGGATACAGTTGGTTTTTCATTCGGGGTTGCTGAGAATAAGTATTTCTATAATTCAATAGATTCGCTAATCGATTCAGTTGTTGAACTAAGCCAAGTTGCAAAAGAAGATGGCAAAGATTTCCTCATCTTCGAAGAAGGTAAAAAGATCAATCCTGAGGGAGACGTTCTTCATTATCGAACTGAAGTTGAAAGAATCATTCAAGATAAGAAGATTCGCTACACCTATCAACCAATTTATAATGCTGCAAAAAGTAGAATGCTCGGTTACCAAGCACATTTCGAACCTTTAGATTCGTTGTTCGATTCAATCGATGAACTCAAAGCATACGCAATCCGTACCGAAGATGATAAAGAGCTTTTTGCAACGATTGCAAGAAACTCAATATCTAGGTTCATTCAACAAAGAGATGGTGTTTCATTAAAACTATTCTTCCCACTATCTATTAATGAAATTGGATATGTTAACCGTACTTTTTCGCACATTTCTTCTATAAAAGAAGCCAATATCGTCTTAATCTTCAGCGAACCTGAAATATTAGATTTGTCGACAGAAGCGATGGATTCTACAATCCAATTAATCAAAACATTTAAATCAAAAGGTTATGAAGTTGCGTTATTAATTGATCAAAATGAAGCCACTCTTCCTTCTAGCGCATATGAAATCTTTGATTTCTTTATGTTATCTGTCAGTGCTCATATTACTAACCGCAAACTTCAAAATAGACAATTACCTTCTTTCCAAGCTCTCATTGAAAAATTACTTAGATATAATCGTCCAATTTTAGCGATCGATATTCCAACTTGGTCGCTTGTTGAATATGTTATTAAACTCGGTATTGATATTGTTTCTAGCGATGCAATTGCTCCTGGAGACGAAAACATTTTACCGTTAAATAAAAAATCGATTACAAAACTTAAAAATATGAACTAGGAGGTTTGCTATGGAAAATAAAAATAGTTCAATTACCACCCAAGAAGTTGATTTTGCTCAGTGGTACACAGATGTATGTAAGAAAGCCGAATTAATGGATTATTCATCCGTTAAAGGTTTTATTATTTATCGACCATATGGCTACGCTATTTGGGAAGAGATTCAAAAATATCTCGATTCAAAATTTAAAGCTGTAGGGGTTGAAAATGTCTACATGCCTTTAGTAATTCCTAGTTCTTTATTCCAAAAAGAAAAAGATCATGTCAGTGGTTTTGCTCCTGAAACACTAATTGCAACAAAAGGTGGCAAAAACACACTTGAAGATGAACTTATTATTCGTCCAACTAGTGAAGTTTTATTCTGTGAACATTACAAAAACATTATTGAGTCATATCGTGATTTACCAAAACGTTATAACCAATGGTGTTCTGTTGTTCGTTGGGAAAAGACAACTCGTCCATTCTTAAGAGGTTCCGAATTCCTTTGGCAAGAAGGTCATACTATGTATGAAAGCGAAGAAGAAGCTCGCAAAGACGCTTTAAGAATGTTAGAAATTTATGACAAGATGGGTCGCGATTTATTGGCCATTCCATTTGTTAAAGGTATCAAAACCGATAAAGAAAAATTTGCTGGTGCTAAAGAAACTTATTCTATCGAAGCCTTGATGCCAGACGGAAAGGCTCTTCAAAGCGGAACAACTCATTATTTTGGAGATGGTTTTGCTAAAGCTTTTGGTATTCAATTCCAGAATCGTGAAAATAAACTTCAAGCACCATTCCAAACTTCCTGGGGTGTTTCGACTCGTTTATTAGGCTCAATTATTATGGTTCATGGTGACGATAATGGTCTAGTGCTTCCACCAAAGGTTGCTCCAACTCAAGTTGTCATCATTCCAATTCAACAAAAAAATCCTGATGTTTTAAAGAAAGCTCACGAATATTTAGATAAATTATCTAAACTAGGTTTAAGAGTTAAACTTGATGATTCCGATCGTTCTCCAGGTTGGAAATATGCTGAACACGAAATGAAAGGAATTCCAGTTCGGCTCGAAGTTGGTCCAAGAGATATTGCAAATGGCGTTTGTGTCTTAGCTAAACGTAACGATGGACAAAAATTGACTGTCAATGAAAATGAAATTGAAAGCGTTCTTCCTAAACTACTAGAAACGATTCATGAAGAAATGTATAAAAAAGCTTTCAAATATCTTTTAGATCACACAACCGAAGCACACTCTTTAGAAGAACTCGAAAAGATTCTTGATCGCGGTGGTTACGCCAAAGTGATGTGGTGCGGATCTCAAGAGTGCGAAGATAAAATCAAAGAACTCTATCAAGCGACCGCAAGATGTTTACCATTTGATCAAGTACCATTTGAACATAAATGTCTTGTCTGTGGTAAGAAAGCAGAGAAAGTTGTCTTTTTTGCAAGGGCTTATTAAAAATGATTTTAGCTGTTAGTTATCTTGTTTTGTTGTTGGGTGGTTTTGGCTGCTTAATGTACTTTACAGGCCTCTATTCTCAGTGGTATTGGTATTGGATTCCTCTTATTGGAATACCTTTAGGATATGTTCTTCTATTTGGCATTACTTTATTCTTCTTATTCCCATTTGCAAAAATGGTTAATGTTGATAAGGAAGTCAAAAGAAACTCAAAGATTGCGGGCTTTTTTGTTCGACAAATGGATTATTTAACTTGCCAATTAGCCCTAACAAGAGTGAAATTTACTGGCTTTAAAACGTTAAATAAACACCGAGAATATTTGTTCATTTATAATCATATTTCTAATTTTGATCCAATGCTTTTAATGTATAAAGTTAGAAGACTTATTTGCATTACGAAATACGGAAATAAAAAGATTCCAATTGTCGGCGGAATGATTCATAAAGCTGGATATATTACTGTTGATCGAGAACACGACCAAGAAGGTATTAAAGCGATCAATAAAGCAATTGACACTCTCAATGAACATAAGGCTAGTATTGCCGTTGCCCCTGAAGGCACAAGAAGTAAAACCCTAGAATTACTACCATTCCATGCCGGAACATTTAATATCGCAAAAAGAAGTGGGGTTCCAATTGTCTGCGTCGGCATTAAAAACACCAATATGATTCATAAAAACTTCCCTAAGAAGTTCACTAAAATAAACTGCGATATTATCTATATCATGGAGCCTGACGAATATATGGATCTATCCACGGTGGAAATCGCAAATAGATTACATAAGATTTACGAGGAATATTTACAAGCTTAAAAAAGGTCGGCACAGCCGATCTTTTATTTTAGTTTTTGATATATCTTTTCAAAGTCGTTGGAGAGCAAATATTTTTCTATATCTTTTTCTTTTGTAAAGAAAATCTCTCCTTCTTTCGAACTTTTCAAAGTTCCTTTGTATTTGTTTGTTCTAAAGAGCATTGCCAAATGACGCACATCATCACCAAATTCATTCCATTCGATATAACCACGTGGTTCAACTTCGAATAAATCTAAACCAGTTTCTTCTTTCATTTCTCTTATGACAGCGTCTTCTATTAATTCATCATCTTCGACGTGTCCGCCCGGGAAAGTCAGTCCTGGCCAATCTTTTTTTAATCTATTTTCAACTAGAAAAGAACCATCGTCTTTATAAACCATACACATGATGGTGAGTTTAATTCTTTTTTGAGAATGGCTTTTATCTTTTTTGATGAATTCTTTATTGATTGGTGAATAATTCATACAACTATTATCTTATAAATTTTTATAAAAATATACGACAAAAAGAAGCAAAAAGCTTTGCTTTTATAAGAACTAGAGATTTTAGCTTCAATTAT